>BLLU01000202.1 GCA_011959105.1 Lachnospiraceae bacterium
AATTGTTCGCTTATTTGTTTTGCATCTTCAGTTCTAAGTTGTTTACAAAACCATGTTTTATTTGAATCAAACATTTGTATAGCCTCCTATTTTTAATTCTTTGTAGTTTGATATAATAAGTTGATTATCAGTTCGTAATTGAAAAACTGGAAGTTACCTCTTTGTATTTTCGTAAGCATACGTGTATACTTTATTCCCAAAATCTTCATGATAATTATTAAGAGCAAGTTTTGAATACATAACTTGCAGATACAAGTTCTATGGTCATATCCATTTTTATTTTGCAATTATCATTTAAGAGATTAATGATTTTCTTTTTTGTTTCTTGCTTCAGCAATATAGTAATATTGAACCAATCGATGATTTTACAACAGCCCATTTTTAGTTGTTGAAAGAATTTTGGATAATATCATCTAATGTGTGAGCAATTCCGGAAAAATCCTGATTTAAATTCAATGTACGCACAGAAATCTGATTTCCGCTCATCTGGTATGTATTATTGGGAATGATATATTCATCAGTCTGGGCATAGAGAATCATTCCAGAAACGGTATGTTTCAACTCTCTTAATTCAAATTCCTTGTTTTTCACATATGTAAAAATCTGATAGAGGTTATTGGAATGTAAAGTGTTTGTTCCGTATTGCTGCTGAGTCATATGTGAATAATATTTTGCATCGATAATAAGTATATTGTTTCCCTGAGACAACATAATATCAGTTTGCATTTTGGGAAGCAATTGGTTCTCAGAATCATCAAGTTGCCATGCAATCTGTGAGGCATTGGCAGATAGTTCTGGATGTTCTTTACGATAGTATTCAAGCAAAAATTTTTCATATAAACGGCACATACGTTGTTCGTCAAAAAAATCCATTATTTTTGTGGTACCGTCGTTCTGTGTCTGTAGAAGTCCGTTATAAATCAGATAACAGATTCCAATTAACATTTGATAACTTTGATTGGAACGATTATAATGTTGGTTCCAATTTACAAAACGTAAATCAATTTCATTAACATCAGAAAAAAACAATAACAGATTTCGTAGACTCTTTTTTCGCGTATTTGTGATATTGGCTTTAAGAAGCAATAACATTGTAGATTTAATAATTTGGTTAAATTGTGTATTAGTTGAAAATTCATCGTATGTACAAATCATTTGTTTCTTCAGCAGAGTCTGAGTTTTAATGGATTCAGAAATATTAAGCTTTCCCTGTAGTGTAGAAAGAGATTCTGATTTTGGCACATAATCTCTTCCTAAGCCTCGTTTTAACTGTATGCTAATGCCCTTATCAAGAATGGCTGCACATAATTCAGCGGTATTATGAAAATTTTCTGTGGCCAGATCTTTGTAATTTTGTGCTTGTAATGCCTGAAAAGCGTAGGACAGCATATAATAAATATTTTGTACAGGAATCATTTAACAGCACTCCTTAGTCGATCAGACCAATCTACGATTTTTGCGGGCTCATCAAACCAATATTCTTTTAATGATTTAGAAGAATTACAATCCGCCAAATATTCAATAACATCCAG
>BLLU01000203.1 GCA_011959105.1 Lachnospiraceae bacterium
GATAAGGATGCGTGGAATGGAAGAAAAACAGGGAATTGCGAGGAGAGGCAATACGGTGAAGAAACTCATTTTGCGGGCCGGCATGATAGTTTTGTCGGTGCTGTTGTTGACGGCCTGCGGCAACGGGACGGAGGAGGATCCCCTGCCTTTTATGCGCATCGTATTCGGAGATTGGGGAAATCCCCGGGGGGAAACGCCCGGCGCGGAGGAGGACCCTGGTCCGTATGATATCATAGGAAAGCCCATTCCCCCTGAGACGCCGGCGGCAGAGGAGGGGGAAGAGGAACCGGGGGAGGCGCCCCCACCGGAGAATCATATGCAGACCATCACCATCTCCGCAGCGGGAGATTGTTCTTTGGGAAACCATCAGGAACAGGAGTATGCGTTTTCTTTCCGTCAGGTCTATGACCAGATTGAGGATGAAGGCTATTTTTTTGAGAATGTCCGGGAATATTTTGACAGCGACGACATGACCATTGTCAATTTTGAAGGCGTGCTGACCTACAGCGAGGAGCGGGACGAGTCCAGGACCTACAATATCAAAGGGGATCCTGCGTATGCCCGTCTGCTGACGGCGGGACATATAGAGGCGGTGAGTTTTGCCAACAACCACCGAATGGACTATGGCTCCAAGGGAAGCGAGGATACGGTAGCGGCGCTGGAGGCGGAGGGAATTGTCTACGCCTATGACAAGAATGTGGGGATCTATGAGACGGAAAAGGGAATCCGCATCGGCTTTGTCTCTGTCAATGAAGTGGCCTGGGGGCTGGGCAGTGAGCAGCTGCTGGCGGAAGGCATCGGGAAATTGCAGGAAGAAGGGGTAGACCTGATTCTGGCCTGTTGTCACTGGGGGATTGAGAAGGACAATTACCCCACAGAGAACCAACAGTATCTGGGCCGTAAATGCATTGACCTGGGAGCCGATCTGGTTATAGGACATCATCCCCATGTACTCCAGGGAGTGGAGGAGTATAATGGAAAATTCATCGTATACAGCCTGGCCAATTTCTGCTTCGGGGCCAATCGCAACCCGGTGGATAAGGACACCATGATTTTCCAGCAGACCTTTACCTTTGTGGACGGGGTCAAGCAGGAGGACCGGCAGGTGCAGATTATCCCCTGCTCTGTGAGTTCCGTGAAGGATCGGAACAATTTCCAGCCCACCCCCGCCCAGGGGGAGGAAGCCGCCCGGATTATCGGCCGAATCAATACTTACAGCCAGGGGTTCGGCTTGTCCTTTGCCCAGGACGGCAGGTTGGCGCAGTGAGAGCGCACTGTTTGGGTAAAAAAACCAAAGTCATTCGGGGCGATTTGTCTCGAAGAAAGGATGAGGTGAAGCAAATGGAACTGAGAAAGATGGAGAAGCTGGGAATCGAGACTTCTCTGCTGGGATTTGGCTGTATGCGTTTTCCCACGGACAGCGAGGGCAGGATTGACAGGGAACGTGCCAGGGACATGATGGAGCGCGCCTTGGCGGCAGGCGTGAATTACATCGACACTGCCTGGCCTTACCATGGGGGTGAGAGCGAACTGTTTGTGGGTGAAGTACTGAAAGAGCATCCCAGAGACAGCTTCTACCTGGCCACCAAGCTGCCCATGTGGGATGTGAAATCCCTGGCGGATGTGGACAGGATCTTTAACCGGCAGCTGGAAAAGCTGCAGACCGAATACATAGACTTTTATCTGCTCCATGCCATGAACAGAGGCTCCTGGGGCGAGGTGCTGAAGCTGGGCGTTCTGGAGCGCCTGGAACAGCTTAAAGAGGAGGGGAAAATCCGTTATCTCGGATTCTCTTTCCACGACAATTATGAGACTTTTCAACAGATCCTGTCTTATCGGGACTGGGATTTCTGCCAGATCCAGCTGAACTATATGGACGCGGAAGAACAGGCCGGGCTGAAGGGCTATGCTCTGGCAGAGGAAAAGGGTGTGCCCATGGTGATTATGGAGCCTGTAAAGGGCGGTTCCCTGGCGGCCTTCGCATCGGATATCTCAGAGCAATTCCATGCCCATGATCCCCAGGCCAGCATGGCTTCCTTTGCCCTTCGCTGGGTGGGATCCCTGTCCAATGTGAAGGTGATCCTGAGCGGTATGAGCAATATGGAACAGGTGGAGGACAACTTAAAGACTTTTGGTGCGTTTAAGCCTTTGTCTGAGGCGGAGCAGGCCACTGTCAGGGAAGTGGTGGAACTGATGCGGAGCCGGGTCCAAAACGGCTGCACAGGCTGCCGGTACTGTATGCCCTGTCCTGCGGGAGTAAATATTCCCGGTAGTTTCGGCTGCTGGAACCGCTATCATATGTACCAGAATTATACTGTGGTAAAGTACCAGTGGGAGAAGGAACTGGGCGAGGCGAAGCAGCCTAAGAACTGCATCAAATGCGGCAAGTGCGAGCAGGCCTGCCCCCAGCATCTGCATATCCGGGAGGATCTGGAAAGAGTGCAGGCTGATCTGGATGCCCGTGAGTATATGTTGTAAGTTTGGAGGGAAACATGAAAGACACAATGCTACGCAAGTTTGCGGAGATATTCGGGGATGCGGAGGGCGTACAGGTATATTTCGCGCCCGGCCGGGTGAATCTGATCGGAGAGCACACAGATTATAACGGGGGCCATGTATTCCCCTGCGCGTTGACCATCGGCACTTACGGAGCGGTGAGAAAGCGCCCGGACCGGAAGCTGCGTTTTTACTCCATGAACTTTGAACGGCTGGGTGTGTTGGAATCTTCCCTGGATGAACTGAAGCCCGATCCCCGGGCAGACTGGACCAATTACCCCAAAGGCGTGATATGGGCCTTTGGGGAAAAGGGCCTGGAGGCGTCTGCGGGTATGGATTTTCTGCTGTACGGCAATATCCCCAATGGCTCCGGCCTTTCCTCCTCCGCATCGGTGGAGGTACTTACCGGCTTTATTCTGCGGGACTTGTTCGGATTTGCGGTGTCCAACCAGGATCTGGCTCTGATCGGCCAGTATTCTGAGAACCGTTTCAACGGCGTGAACTGCGGGATCATGGACCAGTTTGCCATCGCCATGGGCAGGAAAGATCATGCCATCTTTCTGGACACGGCGGATCTGTCCTATGAGTATGCCCCCATAAAGCTGGAGAAGGCCAAGATTGTAATTGCCTGCAGCAACAAAAAGAGAGGCCTGGGGGATTCCAAGTATAATGAGAGGCGCAGTGAGTGTGAGAGAGCTCTGGAAGAACTGCAGAAAGTATGTGAGGCCAACTCACTGGGAGAACTGACAGAAGAGGCTTTTGAAGCGCACAGTGACAGCATCGGCAGTGAGGTGCGTCAAAGGAGAGCCAGACATGCGGTGTACGAGAACCGGCGCGCCATAGCCGCGGTCAGTGCTTTGCGGGAGAATGATCTGGCAGCGTTCGGACGGCTGATGAATGCCTCCCATATATCCCTGCGGGACGACTATGAGGTGACGGGCGCCGAACTGGATACCCTGGTGGAGGAAGCCTGGAAAGTGGAAGGCGTTATCGGCTCCCGCATGACGGGGGCAGGCTTTGGAGGCTGCACGGTAAGTATCGTGGAGGAGCAGGCCATTGACAGCTTTATCGCCCGGGTGGGAGCCGCTTATCAGGAGAAGATAGGTTACCCGGCTGATTTCTATGTGGTGGAGGTGGGAGACGGTCCCTGTAAGATGTAGGATTTGCGCAGCGTATGCGGGGGGCCGTGAGGGCCCCTGCGGCGCTTGGCGGGCAGTGTGGTTTCGGCAAGGTTTCGGATAGGGGGAAAAGGAAGGATGAGAGTTGCGGTAATCAGTGACATACACAGCAATTACAAGGCGCTGGAAGCATTTCTGGCGTATATAGAGGATTGCCGGGTGGATGCCGTCATCGGCCTGGGAGATTATGTGACGGATTGCCCTTACCCGGAACGCACGCTGTCCCTGCTCCATGAGATGGAGAAGAAATATCCCTGTCATCTGCTCCGGGGCAACCGGGAAGAATATCTGCTGGATAACCGCAGACAGGACCAGGGCTGGCATATCAGTTCGCCCAACGGGGCGCTGTACTATACCTATCGGCATATGTCCGGGGCGGATCTGGACTGGATGGAGGCCATGCCGTCGGAGGCTGTGCTGCAGCTGGGGGATTGCCCGGCGCTGACCATATGTCATGGGGCACCGGGAGCGGTCCGGGGGAACTTTCAATTTGACGAGGCTCTGAAGGAGCAGTCCATGGAGAGGCTGGAAACCCGGTATCTGCTGGGGGGGCATACCCATCACCAGGAGATCAGTCGGCTCTATGGCAAGACTTATCTGAATCCGGGATCCCTGGGCCTGCCCGTGGACGAGCAGGGACGGCACGCTCAGTTTGCCCTGATGGAGGGGACTTCCCAGGGCTGGGAGATGGAACTTCTCACCATCGGCTATGATGTGGAGGGCCTTTTAAAAGATTTCCGGGAAAGCGGCATTGAAGCCTATGGGCTGTATCTGACCAGGGCCGTAAAAAAGACCCTGGTGACAGGACACAATTATTTCTATTACGCGGTGTGCGAGGCATGCAGAATCAGCCACAAAGCGCTGCCGGACACCGATGAGGAGGTCTGGCGGCAGGTGGCGGAGAAGCTGGAACTGTGACGGGCCGGAGAATTGGTGAATGGGGGAAGGCATATCGGCCCCCGGCATGGCATAAGATAGTACAATAGGGACTTGCCCTAGGGCTTCGCGGCGCTGAGATAGGGATATGCTTTCAGCAAAGTGCGGGCGATGGTTTTGCCGGAGGGCGAGGTAAGGTGCAGGGCGGCGTCGTAGAGTGCCGCCACCTTTGCCTGTTCATTCTCCTGATCGTAAAGAGAGGCCAGCAGACGATAGGAGGTGCCAGCGTCACTTTGTATGGCCAGCACAGCATATTCCAGAACCTGCCGGGCCTCCCGGGCATATCCCTCCCGGTGCAGCGCCTCCGCCCATTTCTGCAGGGTCTGGACCAGCAGGGTAAAGTTCTGGTCGTACTGAGAAAGAGCCGTGATATTGGCCGTTCCGTATGCCAGCTTTAAGTCCGTATTGGTATATCCTGCCAAATTGACAATTTTTTCATGAGAGAGGTATTCCAGGGTGTCCAGACAGTCCCTGACCACGGCATCATCCGCCATGGCCTGTGTGGGCAGTGACTCCAGCGGCAGGCTTATATAGGCCAGATTGTCCAGAGATTTGCGGCGTACATGATTGGCCCGGGCCTCCCGTTCCCAGAACTGTTCCTGGTGCTTTTTGTCAGAACGGTTATGCCGTCTGATGACTATGGAAAGTATGCTGGTAAAGAGGATAAAGGTTGCAAAAATAAGTAAATTCATTTATAATATCCTTTCAGGATCGGAAATATAGGAGGTAATTCTTATGATGAATTTCCACAACAAAAAAACAAAAAGGATTATATCCGCCGTGATCGTACTGCTGATCGTGTTGGCGATGATCATTCCTACATTAGCATATCTGATCTGAATTTTCAATGGTTTATCAAGAAAGGCTGGTTTGTAATGAAGAGATGGGTGAGACATTGGGGCCTGGCAATTCTGTCATTGGCGTTACTGTGCGGTATGGTTTTGCCCGTGCGGGCAGCGGGGCAGGCCACCCTGAAAGAGGGTGTGCTGATCCAGGGCATGGATCTGAGCGGCATGAACAAACAACAGGCCGCCGATGCCGTGGAGCAGTATATAGAGGAGAATCTGAAGCCCATACAGCTTACCCTGCTGACCTCCAACGACGCGGAGGTGCAGGTCACTGTGGGAGACTTGGGTATCCGCTGGAGCAATCCGGAGATCCTGGATCAGGCGCTGGCTGTGGGTACGCAGGGTAATGTGATCGTCCGCTATAAGATGCTTAAGGATCTGCGGCGGGAGCCCATGAATTTTGAACTCACGTTTGATTATGACATTCATGCCATTAATCAGATTCTGGCGGAGCAGTGCAGCGTCTATGACCAGCCGGTGGTAAACGCTGTCCTGAAAAGGGAGAACGGCGTGTTTTCCGTGGTGGACGGTCAGGTGGGCTACAAGCTGGACGTGGAGGCTTCCATTGACACCGTATATGAGTATATGACAAAGGAATGGGACCTGCAGCCCTGCTCCATCGGACTGGAAATCCTGGTGGAACAGCCCCAGGGGTCGGCCCAGGACCTGGCTCAGGTGACGGATCTGCTGGGCAGTTTTACCACCTCCTTTTCATCCTCGGGGGCGGACAGAAGCGCCAATGTGACCAATGGATGCAATCTGATCAACGGCACCACCCTGTATCCCGGTGAGGAATTCTCCACCTATGAGGCGGTTGCCCCCTTTACTCAGCAGAACGGGTATTTTATGGCGGGTTCCTATCTGAACGGCAAAGTGGTGGACAGCATAGGGGGCGGCATCTGCCAGGTGTCTACCACGTTGTACAATGCGGTGCTCAGGGCGGAACTGGAAGTGACGCAGCGCTACAACCATTCCATGATTGTTACTTATGTGGATCCTTCGGCGGATGCGGCCATTGCGGAATCCTCCGGTAAAGATTTTAAATTTATTAATAATTTGGATATTCCCATCTATATAGAAGGTATCATTGACGGAAAACGCATTACCTTTAATATCTATGGGCATGAGACCCGCAGCAGTGAGCGGACAGTGACTTATGAGAGTAAGGTGCTGGAAGTTATAAACCCGCCGGGGGAGATGCTGTACGCGGAGGCATCCCAGCCCATCGGTTATCTGGTGAAGGGTGAGAGCGCCCATATCGGGTACAAGGCCCAACTTTGGAAAGTGGTAAGAGAGAACGGTGTGGAGGTGGAACGCACCCAGATCAACAGCAGTTCCTACAAGATGGTGCCCAGCAGTTATCATGTGGGCGTGGCCACGGCAGACCCCACTGCTTACGCGGCTATTATTGACGCCATCAACAGCGGCAGTGTGGCCAATGTGCGGAATGTGATTGCCATTGTGGCCCAGCAGCAGGCGCTGGCGGCCATGGCTCCCCAGTAATAATACGGGGAAAGGGGCTGCAAAAGAGGAATGTCTGGCCGGGTTGTCTGCCGGGGCAGGCAGCGGCCCATGGGAGAAGGCGGAAGAGGATGAGACCAGGGAAGATATCGGACAGCGTTTTGAAACGCTCCGTATTAAAGCAAATCAGGTTTCGGAGACAGGAAGTGTTAAGTGGCGCAGGGTTAGGGGAGGACTGCGCCATTTTTGCGCCGTCCGGTCTCTGCGCTTCCGCCGTCTCCCAGGCTCCGGTGGAGGAGGGGGCCGACATGGCCCGGCTGCTGACCAGATGCGCCAACAATCTGGCTTCGGCAGGAGCCCGGCCTCTGGCTGTGCTGCTCACTTTGCTGCTGCCGGAGGAGGCGGAGGAAGCGCTTCTGAGGCAGCTTATGGCGGCGGCGGAGGAAACCGGCAGCCAAATGGGGATGCAGATAGCCGGAGGGCATACCACCGTGAGCCGTCATGTGGACTGCCCCCTGGCCTGTGTCACGGTCTACGGAACTCCCATGGAGGGGCCGGAAACCGCCGCCTGTGCGTCCCTGGAGGGAGATTCGGCGCAGGCTTTGGAATGTCCGAACCGATCTGCGAGTAGGGCCTGTGAACCTTTGCGTGTCACCCGAGGTCTCAAGCCCGGACAGGAGATTGTGCTGACTAAATGGGTTGCCCTGGAGGGAACTGCCCTGCTGGCCCGGATCAACAGGCAGCGGCTGCTGGAACGGTATCCCGCTCATCTGGTGGAGACGGCGGAGGGTTTTGACCGCTACCTGTCCGTGATTCCGGAGGCTGCATCCGCCGTGAAGTCCGGCATCCTGGCCATGCATGACGCCTCGGAAGGCGGTATACTGGCGGCTCTCTGGGAACTGGCAGAGAGTTCGGGTGTCGGACTGTCCATAGACTTGCGGAAAATCCCCATCAGGCAGGAGACGGTGGAGATATGCGAATTCTGCGGGGTGAACCCTTATATGCTGGCCTCTTCCGGCTGCCTGGTGCTGGCGGCAGACCATGGGGAGGCGCTGGCGGACAGGCTGGCCGCGGAACGGATTCCCGCGGCAGTTATAGGCCGGATTACAGCCGGCCGTGACAGGCTGCTCTATAATGGAGACGAAAAACGTTATCTGGATAAGCCTGTCCAGGACGAGATCTATAAATATATGAGGTAAAAGGAAATAAGGAGATATCATATGAGAGAAGAATTGTTGACTATTATTGAGAAAAACAGCCGGATCGACCTGAAGGAACTGGCTGTCATACTGGGTGTCCGGGAGACGGACGTGGTAAACGAACTGGAGGTCATGGAGAAGGAGGGTGTGATCTGCGGATATCACACGCTGGTAAACTGGGAGAAGACTTCCAACGAGAAAGTGACGGCACTGATCGAGGTGCGGGTGACCCCTCAGAGGGGACAGGGCTTTGACAACGTGGCGGAGCGCATCTACCGCTACCCTGAAGTCAGGAGCGTATACCTGATTTCCGGCGGCTTTGACCTGATGGTGATTCTGGAGGGCAAGACTCTGCGGGAGGTGTCCAGCTTTGTATCAGACAAACTGTCCACATTGGACCGGGTGCTGAGCACCTCCACCCATTTCATCCTGAAAAAATATAAGGATCACGGGACCATTTTTGTACAGAAAAACGAAGACGAGAGGGAGAAGATTACGCCATGAGAAATCCATTGTCAGACCAGGTGACTGCGCTTAAGCCCTCTGGTATCCGAAAATTTTTTGATATTGTCAGCGAAATGAAAGACGCCATTTCCCTGGGCGTGGGCGAACCGGATTTTGATACGCCTTGGCATATCAGGGACGAGGGCATCTATGCCCTGGAGCGGGGAAGAACCTTCTATACTTCCAACGCGGGCCTGAAGGAACTGCGTCAGGAGGTGTGCAATTACTTAAAGAGAAAGCAGGGAATTACATATGCCTGGGACAGGGAAGTGGTGATCACCGTGGGCGGTTCCGAGGCCATTGACATAGGTCTGCGGGCCATGATCAACCCCGGGGATGAGGTGATTATCCCCCAGCCCAGCTATGTGTCCTATGAACCCTGCGCCATCCTGGCAGGGGCGAAACCCGTGATCCTGAACCTGAAGGCGGAAAACGAGTTCCGCCTGACAGCCCGGGAACTGGAGGAGGCTATTACGGACAAGACTAAGGTGCTGATTCTGCCTTTTCCCAACAATCCCACCGGGGCCATCATGGAGCGCAGGGATCTGGAGGCCATCGCAGAGGTGATTATCAGGCATGACATATTTGTCATGTCGGATGAGATTTACAGTGAACTGACCTATAAGGAGAAACATGTGTCTATTGCGGCCCTGCCGGGCATGCAGGAGAGAACCATCCTGATCAACGGTTTTTCCAAAGCCTATGCCATGACGGGCTGGAGGCTGGGTTATGCCTGCGGGCCTCATGCCATCATAGAGCAGATGACCAAGATTCATCAGTTTGCCATTATGTGCGCTCCCACCACCAGCCAGTACGCGGCTGTGGAAGCGCTGAAAAACGGGGACGGAGATGTGGAGGAGATGAAACTCTCCTACAATCAGCGCAGGCGTTTTCTGCTCAACGCTTTTCAGGAGATGGGATTGGAATGTTTTGAACCCTTCGGGGCTTTCTATGTATTCCCCTGCATCAAGGAGTTTGGCATGACCAGCGAGGCGTTTGCCAATGCTTTTCTGGAGGCGGAGAAAGTGGCGGCGGTGCCCGGCACGGCTTTCGGGGACAGCGGCGAAGGCTTTTTGAGAATCTCCTACGCCTACTCTCTGGACACTTTGCGGGAGGCCATGTCCCGGTTAAACCGCTTTATCACGAAGCTGCGGGAGGAAAGGCAGGTATAGTCCTGCCTTCCGAAAACCAACTTGCGGATATGTCCGGATGCTGCGCATCCAAATATTGATCAACGGCATACCGCAAGTTCCGCTTGGGGTATGGGGAAAGAGGATACTATGCATATTGTGCTGCACCAGCCGGAGATCCCGGCTAACACCGGCAATATCGGACGTACCTGTGTGGCGGCCGGAGCCAGTCTGCACCTGATTGAGCCCCTGGGCTTTAATCTGGATGAGAAATCCATCCGCCGGGCCGGGATGGACTATTGGAAAAAGCTGGATGTGACCCGGTATATGAATTTTCAGGAGTTTCGGGAAACACATCCGGGGGCCAGAATCTGGATGGCCACCACAAAGGCCGGAAAATGCTATACGGAGGCGGATTTCGGGCCGGAGGATTATATCATGTTCGGCAAGGAGAGTGCCGGGATTCCGGAGGAACTGCTGGTGGAGTATCAGGAGTATTGCATCCGCATCCCCATGCTTCCCGATATCCGTTCCCTGAATCTGTCCAACTCCGTGGCCATTGTACTATATGAAGCGCTGCGCCGGCAGGGATTTCCGGGTCTGCAGGAGCAGGGGGCGCTGCATCGGCTGAACTGGCAGGAGACGCCCCGCCAGGAGGGCACATCCCCTTCACAGGCGGCCTACCTGGCCCCCAGTGCCTGTCTGTCCGGAGACATTACTTTGGCGGCGGATACCAGCGTCTGGCACAATGCCACGCTGCGGGGAGACGACGGCCCCATCCGCGTGGGCCGGGGCAGCAATATCCAGGATAATGCGGTGCTGCATATGGATCCCGGAGGGGAAGTGAATCTGGGAGAATATGTGACCGTGGGGCATGGCGCCATCCTTCACGGCTGCCGGGTGGGGGACAACAGCCTGGTGGGCATGGGGGCCATTATCATGAATCATGCCCGCATCGGGCGCAACTGCGTTATTGCCGCAGGCGCGCTGGTGCCCCAGGGTATGGAGGTCCCGGACAACAGTCTGGTGATGGGCAGTCCCGGGCGGATTAAACGCCGGGTGACGGAGGAGGAGATTCAGGCCAATCGCCGCAATGCGGAGCACTATGTGGAGAAAGCGGGAAAGCAAAACACCAGATAGGGGGAAGGATCTATGCGATTACTTTTTGCCACCACCAATCCGGCCAAATACACGGCCATGAGAGACGCTCTGCAGCCTCTGGGCATTTGTCTGGTCAGTCTCAGGGACATGGAGCAGGTGCCTGCGGCGCCGGAGGAGGGCAGCAGCCCTCTTGAAAACGCCCGTCAGAAGGCGCTTTTTTACTATGACCACTACGGTATGCCGCTTTTTTCCTGTGATTCGGGACTGTATCTGGAGGGACTGCCCCAGGAACTGCAGCCGGGACTGCATGTGCGCTCCCCCCAGGGCGTCTATCTGGATGACCAGGCTATGATGGATTACTATGGGGGACTGGCGGACCGTTATGGGGATCTGACGGCCAGATACCGAAATGCCGTCTGTCTGGTTCTGGACCGGGAGCATATCTATGAATCCATGGAGGAGAGCCTGGCCAGCAGACGCTTCCTGCTCACGGCCAGGCCCCATGCGGTACGGCGTCCGGGCTTTCCTCTGGACAGTCTGTCCAGGAGACTGGAGGATGGGGCGTATTATTACGATGTCAACGCTCACGACGCGGACGAACTGGTGGGATATGAAGGTTTTGTGGAGTTCTTTCGTGAGAAGATGGCTTTATGAATTTCGGCCCGGTGACAGGCCGGGGGATGGGATGTAAAGATAAAGCGCCCGCAGGGGCAGATGGGGGTCGGGGTGGATTTCGCGTATAATCAGAAGAAAAGGAACATTCGGTTTTCCATCCGCCGCAAATTGCTGCTGATGTCGTTGATTGCCGCGCTGCCCTTTTTGCTGCTGGCGATGTATCTGTTGACTTCCATGCTCAATTATAGTCGGAATTACGACGAAATAGTAAACAACATTACGGTTGCCAACAACTATAACCTGGTTTTTAAAGAAGAGATGGACGAAAGCCTGTACAAGCTGGTGGTGGGCTATGTGTCCTTTGACGAGATCGCCCAGGACCCTGCGCTGCAGGATCCTTACGCTCTGATCCGGGATTGCAGAGAGGCATTTTCCCGGCTGATGGATATGACCACCGAGGGGGAGAGCATGATGTGGCTCCAGAGTATGCTTCGGAATATCGACACCCTGGAGAAAAGGGTGGATTATATGCGCAAGAGCGCGCTGGCGGGCGGCAACTACAATGAGAATATCCAGGAGTTGGACAATAATATCTACATATTGACAGAACTGATTCAGGAAGATATTCAATACTATATCTATTACCAGACCAGGAGCATGGAAAAGGTGAGCCGACAGCTGCATCAGCAGATCAACCAGTTTCTGATTCTGTGCAGTGTGCTCACGGCGGCGCTGGCGCTGTTGGTGGTGGGTGTCACATTTCTGATTGCAAAAGGCATTCTGCATCCCATTCAGGAATTGTACGAGGCCACGGAAAAGGTGGCTGAGGGGGACTTTTCGGTCAGGGCCCGGATACATACCCAGGATGAGATTGCCGCTCTGGGCCAGGGTTTCAACAATATGGCGGAGAATATCCAAATGTTGGTCCATCAGATCCGGGAGGACGAAGAGAAGATGCGCCGGATGGACCTGCGGCTTTTGCAGGAACAGATCAATCCCCATTTCCTGTACAATACGCTGGATACCATTGTCTGGCTGATCGAGGGAAATGAGACGGACCAGGCGGTGAACATGGTGATTACCCTCTCCGGCTTTTTCCGGCTGGTACTCAGCAGAGGAAAAGAATTTATCACCATCCGGGAGGAGGAGGAGCATATCCGCAGATATCTGGAGATTCAGGGGATGCGTTACCGGGACATCCTGGAGTATGACATCCAGCTGGACCAGACGGTGT
The DNA here is from genome assembly GCA_011959105.1 of Lachnospiraceae bacterium. Taxonomy (GTDB): domain Bacteria; phylum Bacillota; class Clostridia; order Lachnospirales; family Lachnospiraceae; genus Acetatifactor. Next base: position 12,703 of record BLLU01000203.1, read on the forward strand.
ATGACTTCCAGATTCCCAAGCTGACATTGCAGCCCCTGGTGGAGAACGCTCTGTACCATGGCATAAAGTACAAGAGGGCCAGGGGCTATATTCATATTCATGGGGAGAAGGATGGCAGCATAATTCGTCTGACGGTGCGGGACAATGGCGCGGGCATGGACGGGGAAGAACTGGAGCAGCTGCGGCGGGAGATACAGCGTCCCTGTAAGGAGGCGGAAAAGGGCTTTGGCCTGGCCAATGTAAACGAGCGAATCCATATGTATTTCGGGGAGGAATACGGTCTTCGGATTTATTCGGCCAAGGGAAGGGGGACCATGGTGGAAGTGATTATACCTGCTGTCCGGATGGCCCGGGAGGCTTTACACCCGCATGAAAGCGCTGTGCAGAAGCCCGAGCCCGGCTGACGGAGTAACAGGGGAGCCGTCAGCCTTGGTTTCATCCGGCAGAAAGGGGAAAGTATGGGGATAAAGAAACAGAGGGACATATCTTCGGTCAGCAAAGCCTGTTTTCTCCTGGGATTTTTGGCACTTACCCTGGGAGGATGCGCAGGACAGTTCCGGGTCAGCGGGGAAGAAGAGGTGCCGGAGGTGGATGAAAACCTGGTGGTGGTGGGGGTCTCCCAGATCGGCAGCGAGTCTGTATGGAGGACGGCCAACACCGCTTCCATACAGGAAGTGTTTACCAACGACAGAGGATATTTCCTGCTTTTCAGCAATGCCAGACAGAAGCAGGAGAACCAGATCAAGGCCATTCGGCGTTTCATTTCCCGTCAGGTGGATTATATCGTGTTTTCCCCCATCACGGAGAGCGGCTGGGACGTGGTGCTTCAGGAGGCCAGGGACGCGGGAATCCCGGTGATCCTAATGGACAGGCAGGTGGATGTAAAGGACGAGACCCTGTATACCGCCTGGGTGGGTTCCGACTTCCACGGGGAGGGCCGGCGCGCAGGGGAATGGCTGGAGGCAGATCTGGAGCGGCAGGGCCGGCAGGAAGAGGAAATCCAAATCGTGGTATTACAGGGAACCGAAGGCGCCACCTCTGCTATCGGCAGGACCCAGGGCTTCCAGGAGGTGGCCTGCACCCATGCTAACTGGATCATCCTGGAGCAGGTGGATGCGGAATACACCACGGCCAAAGGCCGGGAGGTCATGGATCATCTTCTGGACAAATATGAGGAGATTGACGTGGTAATCTCTCAGAACGATGATATGACTTTCGGGGCGCTGGAAGCCATGAACCGGCGGGGAATCACCACAGGTGTGGAGGGGGATGTGATCGTAGTATCCTTTGATGCCGTGAAATCCGCCCTGAAGCTGGTGGAACAGGGTGTGATCAATGTGGATATCGAATGTAACCCGGAGCAGGGAGAGTGGGTGGAGCAAGTCATCCGGGCCCTGGAGCGGGGGGAGGAAGTGGAAAAGACCTTTTATATCGAGGAACAGGTCTTTACCCAGGAGAATGTGAGCCGGTATCTGGATAAAAGAAATTATTGACGAGGTGGGGCATGTTAAAGCTGTTTTTGGTAGAGGACGAAGCCGTAATCAGGGAGGGACTTAAGAACACCATCCCCTGGGAACAGTATGGATATCGGTTTGTGGGGGAGGCGGCGGACGGGGAGATGGCTCTTCCCCTGATTCGTCAGGTCCGCCCGGATGTGTTGATCACGGATATCAAGATGCCCTTCATGGATGGACTTTCCCTGGCCAGGATGGTAAACGCGGAATTGCCCAGAACCAAAATTCTTATTATGAGTGGTTACGATGATTTCGAATATGCCCGGACGGCCATTGAACTGGGAGTGGAGCAATATCTGCTCAAGCCCGTCACCAAGCAGACCATGAAGAAAGTGCTGGTGGAACTGAGGGAGAAGATCGAACAGGCAGCCCAGGCCGATGATTATCAAGCCATATATCAGGAGGAGATGCACGAATACGAGCAGTTTTCCAGAAGACGCTTCTTTGAGAAGGCGCTGGGAGGAGGGCTTTCCGTGGCGGAGACCTATGAGGAGGCGTCCAGGGCCTCCCTGGAGATAGCGGCTTCCGCCTACAATCTGCTGTTTTTTTACCTGCAGGAGAAAAAGCAGCTTTCTTCGGAGAAAAGGGAGGAGGCGTCCAGACGGCAGGACATGGCGCTTCATTTTTTCCTGCGCAGGAGCGGTTATATCCTCTTTGGATGGAATGTGAACTGCTATGGGGTGCTGATCAAGGGGAGCTTGGCGGAACTGCCCGATCTGATGGGGAAAGCGGTGACTCACATCGAAAAAAGCTGCGAGGGGACGGAGGAATTGCTGGACTGGTGTGTGGCCATGGGCAGGCCGGTGGAGCGAATCAGTATGCTGCCGGAATGCTATCAAGTGGTGAACCGCTGCCTGGCCTGTCGGTTTATCGCTCCCGGGCGGCGTATTTTATCGGAGGAATTTCTGGCGGATCAGTTGAATGTTCAGGAAGAGCAGGAAATCGGTGAGGTGGATCCGGCCCAGATGGATCCCAAAGTGATCCGGGATTTTCTGGCCGGAGGAAATATGGGGGAGATCCATGACTTCGTGGAGTCCTATCTGCAAAACATCCGGGAGGCGCTGGAATCCCGGATGTTCAGGGATTATGTGATCCTGAATATCCGCTTTGCCGTATCCGCTTACAGGGAGTCTCTGGGGGTCTCCGCTGAAGAATTTGAAGCCCGGATTTCCGGCGGCCAGCAGGATCTGAACAGGAAGGCGGAAGATGTGGCTTCGTATTTTACGGATATGCTGGAGGCGGCATTCTACTTCCGCAACAGGGAGAGCGATTACCAGAGGGGCAGGCTGCTGCGGAAAGCGCTGGAATATATCGACTCAAATTACGATCGGGAATCGCTGTCCCTGAACGGGGTGTCGGAGGAGGTGGGCGTCAGCGCCAATTATTTCTCCGCTGTTTTCAGTCAGGGCATGGAGTGTACTTTTGTGGAATATGTGACGGGGAAGCGGATGGAGAAGGCCCGGAAACTCCTGAAGGGCACGGACCTCTCCTCCGGGGAGATCGCTGTCCAGGTGGGTTACAAGGATCCCCATTATTTTAGTTTTGTCTTTAAGAAAAACCAGGGCATGAGTCCCAGAGAATATCGGGCGGGGGCCAGGGGATGAGGGAGAGGGCCTCAGTTGATTTCCGGGGGCCGGCGGGTGCTCTCCCGCACCGCCAGTTCCAGAGGCAGTTCCCGGGAGGGGACGGAGAGCCCCTTGAGACGGTCTGTGACGGCCTGGACAAGAGCGTTTGCCAACTGGCGGGGCCGGCGTTCCAGAGTTGTGAAAGCCAGCATATTCCCGGTGCCTGCGTAGGTGCTTTCGCAGGCGGCTATGGCCACCGGGCTCAGTTCCCCGCCGGGAAGCTGCAACTCCCGGGAAAGCCAATAGGCAATCTCATCGTCATGGCATAGGACGGCGGTGCAGCCCTGTAGTTGCTGCGCCGCCATTTTGCGCAGAAAGTCCGGGCGCCCCTGGGAGAGTTCTTCCAGTTCGCCGGAGGCGTACCAGCAGATCTGCCGGTCCATGACTCTGTATCCCGCCCTGTGCATGGCTTCCATGAAGCCCTGATAGCGTTCCAGCCCCGGCTGATCGTCCATCCTGAAGATACCGCCGATCTCCCGGTGTCCCTGTTCCAGCAGATGTCTGGTCAGCAGGGCGCTTCCTCCCAGGTTGTCGTCCTTGATACAGGGCTCCTGGGGGAATGCTCCGTAGCCTCCCCGGAGGAACACCATGGGGACACCCAGAGCCCGCAGCCTGCGGTACAGGTCCAGATTGGGGCTTGGCAGGGCGCTTTTCACCCCCTCCGCCAGCAGCGCCCTGGGGGGCGATTCCAGCAGACGGACCAGGATTTCCCGTTCATCAAAGGTTCGGTTGCCTGTGACATGTACGCTGAGGGAAAATCCTCTCTGGGACAGAGCGGAGCGCAGTTCGCCCAGCAGGGAGGCGCAGGGAGCAATGTGCTCGTCGGTCACCAGCGCGGCCACCACATTGCTTCCGGATTTCAGGCCAGTGATGTAGGAACCGCTGCCCTGTCTGCGGGAGATCAGGCCCTCCTGTTCCAGCAGGGCCAGGGACTGGCGAACGGTCTGGCGGCTGACCCGATAGCGGTCACACAATTCCTTCTCTGTGGGAAGTTTGGGAATTCCGTTCTCCATATTGTCGTATATCTGTTTCCGCAGTTGCTGTGCCAGCCATTTATACTTGATTGCCATGAGATTCTCCTTTTCCCGAATGTAATAAAAAAATGTAAATACAGAAAATTTTGTTTTGCTTTCCATTGAGAGAGTCTAAAAATCTATAACAAATTCTAAAAATAACTGTATTTTCCACAAGATAACCGTTAATATGCACATTAAAAATCAGGGCCGGATAAGCGGACAAAGACTGCGGCAGGTTCTTATATCATAGAAAATCATACCTAAATCTAATAATTTCCAACTGTTTAAAGGAAAAAGAAAAATATGTACTAAAAAGTATTCTATCATACAAAATTTGTATTGTAAATAACTGATAAAGTTGAGAAAAACGCTAGTTCACAAATTGACGGATAATTTGCGCAATGTTACCATAAAACACATGAGGGGCGGGCAAATTCGTCCGTGTCTCCAAATTTCATTATGATATGGGAGGAAAGAATATGAAGAAGAAGGTTTTGGGACTGTTACTTACCGTTGCCATGGTGGCCGGCCTGGCCGCATGCGGCAGCCAGCCCGCAGCCAGCACAGGCGGCGAGGGCCAGGGGGGCAGCGAACTGATCAAAGTGGGTATCATCAACAATGACCCCAACGAGTCGGGCTACCGTACCGCCAATGACAAGGATCTGAAGGAAATGTTTACGGAGGCAAACGGCTATTCCGCGTCTTTTGCCTACAGCAAGGAGAATGAGAAGCAGATCAACGCGGCGCAGAAGTTCGTACAGGACGAGGTGGATTATCTGCTGCTGTCCGCGGCGGATACCGCCGGATGGGATTCCGTGCTGAAGGACGCTCAGGCCGCAGGCGTAAAGGTGATTCTGTTTGACCGTGTGATTGACGCTGATCCCAGCCTGTATGAGGCTTCCATCGTGTCCGACATGGAAAAGGAAGGCCAGACCGCAGTGGATTGGCTGGCAAAGCAGAACCTGGAAGAGTATAACATTATCCATCTTCAGGGCCAGATGGGCACCGCTGCCCAGAAGGGCCGTACCGCTGCCATGGATGCGGCAGTGGCAAGCAATGACAACTGGAACCTGGTGGTTCAGCAGAGCGGTGACTGGAATGCCGAGAACGCAACGCAGATCGTTCAGTCCATCATCAACTCCGGCGAATCCTTCAATGTAATCTATGCGGAGAATGACGACATGGCCAAGGGCGCTGTGGCGGCTCTGGATAAGGCAAATATCTCTCACGGAGTTGGCAAGGATGTCATCATCATGGGATTTGACTGCAACAAGTGGGCTTTGGAAGAACTGTTGAATCAGAACTGGAACTATGACGGACAGTGCAATCCTTTCCAGGCTTCCTATATTGATGATATCATCAAGAAGCTAGAGAATGGCGAGACCCTTACCGAGAAGCAGATCATCATGGAAGAGAAGGGCTTCGACGCTACGGAAATCACCGCGGATGATGTCGCGAAGTATGGTATCTAATCCGCAGCAATACGATTTATAAGAAGCGGCAGGTGCGGCAACAGCGCAATCGTCAGAGAGCGCGCCTGCCGCACCTTTTTTAGAAAGAGGAGTGAATATGCCCATGAAAGAAAAGTCTGTGTTGGAAATGAAAAATATTCACAAGAGTTTTCCCGGCGTCAAGGCGCTGCAGGGAGTGGACTTTAACTTGCGCGAGGGGGAAATCCACGCCCTGATGGGGGAGAACGGCGCGGGAAAATCCACCCTGATCAAGGTATTGACTGGCGTATATGAAAAGGATGAAGGGCAGATCTGGCTCAAGGGAAGGGAGAAGGCGGTGTCCATACGCTCTCCCCAGGATGCCCAGAGGCTGGGAATCAGCACCGTATATCAGGAGATCACCCTCTGCCCCAACCTTTCCGTGGCAGAGAACATGTATATAGGACGCACCAGGGGCTTTGGACAGAATTGGAAGAAGATGAATGCGGATGCGGACAGGATACTCCGATCTCTGGATATCCCGGCCAGGGCCAACCAGCAGTTGTCAAGCTGTTCCATTGCCATACAGCAGATGGTGGCCATCGCCCGGGCGGTGGATATGGACTGCAAGGTATTGATTCTGGATGAGCCCACCTCCTCACTGGATGAGCAGGAAGTGGCCAAATTGTTCGGCCTGATGCGGGATCTGAGGGCCCGGGGAGTGGGCATCATCTTTGTCACCCATTTCCTGGATCAGGTGTACGAGGTATGTGACAAGATCACGGTACTGCGGGACGGCAAGCTGGTGGGAGAGTATGAGATCAAGGATCTCCCCAGGGTGCAGCTGGTGTCCAAGATGCTGGGTAAGGAACTGGACGACATGACGGAGATCCGCAGCGAAAGCCTGGTCTATCACGAGAAGGACGCGGATACCGCCGTTTTTGAGGCGGAAGGTCTGCAGAGCGTGGCGGGCATTAAACCTTTTGACTTTTATATCAAAAAGGGTGAGGTAAACGGCTTTACCGGACTGCTGGGCTCCGGCAGAAGCGAGTGCGTGCGCGCAATCTTCGGAGCGGACCGGGTGATCGGCGGCACGGTAAAGAAAAACGGAAAAACGGTAAAAATCACAAAGCCCATCGATGCCATGAAAAACGGGATCGCCTATCTGCCGGAAGATCGAAAGGTTGACGGTATCGTGGGGGATCTTTCCGTGCGGGAGAACATTATCCTTGCCCTGCAGGTGTTAAAAGGCTTTTTCAGGCCCTTTACCAGGGCGGAGGCTAATAAGTTCGCGGAGGAGTACATAAAACTGCTGGAGATTAAAACGGCGTCGGCGGACACTCCCATCAAGTCCCTTTCCGGAGGCAATCAGCAGAAGGTGATACTGGCCCGCTGGCTGCTGGCCAACCCGGAGTATCTGATTCTGGATGAGCCCACCCGGGGGATTGATGTGGGTACCAAGATTGAGATTCAGAAACTGGTGCTGAAACTTGCGTCGGAGGGAATGAGCGTTACCTTTATATCCTCGGAGACCGATGAGATGCTCCGCACCTGTTCCCGGCTGATCGTGATGAGAGACCGGAAAGTGGTGGGGGAACTGTCGGGTGAGGATCTGACCCAGAACAAGATTATGAACACGATTGCCGGAGGTGAAGAGGAATAATGCAGATCATAAAGAAAATAACAAAACAGCAGATATTTATCCCCATAGCGGCGTTATTGATATTGGCGGTTTTCAATCTGATTGTGGACCCTTCCTTTTATGAGATCACTTTCAGCAGCAACAGCGCGGGGGATCTTGTACTGTCCGGCAATATGATTTCCATTCTGGATTATGGCTCGGAACTGGCTATTCTTGCGATCGGCATGACGCTGGTGACGGCGGCCTGCGGCGGACAGGATATCAGCGTGGGCGCCGCCGTGGCCATCAGCGGCAGTGTGGTGCTGCGGGTGCTCTGCGGAGGCAACTCCCGGCCGGAGACCATGCAGGCGCCGATTATTGTGGCATTTCTGGTAAGCTGTGTGGTGGCCATGCTTTTTGGGGCGTTCAACGGTACGCTGGTGGCCTATTTTAAAATCCAGCCCATGGTGGCGACTTTGATCCTGTTTACGGCAGGGCGTTCTATCGCGGCATGGATTAACAACAATGAACTTCCCATTATCAGTGATCCCAGTTTTTCCTATTTCGGAGGCTTTATACCGGGTATTCCCATTCCCACCCCGTTTTTCATAGCCTTGATCTGTATCGTTCTGGCGATACTCGTGCTTCGGTTTACCAATCTGGGACTTTACACCCAGGCTGTGGGCATCAATGAAAGTTCCTCCAGGCTGAACGGATTAAACCCTGCTTTTATCAAGTTCCTGACCTTTGTTATCCTGGGGCTTTGTGTGGCGGTGGTGGGGCTGATCAAAGTCAGCCGCCTGTCTTCCATCAACTATTCGGTAATTGCCAAGGACATTGAGATGGATGCCATTCTTGCGGTGGCCCTGGGGGGCAACGCGCTGAGCGGGGGCAAGTTTAACCTGGATGCATCCATACTGGGCGCGTATGTAATCCAGTTCCTGACAACCACGCTGTACAAAGTCAAGGTACAGTCCGACGCTCTGCCTGCCTACAAGGCGGTGGTGGTTATTCTTCTGGTGGTGATGAGCGCGCCGGTGGTGCGTCAGTGGCTGGCAGGGCTGGGCAGGAAATTGAGAAAACCGGCAAAGGAGGTTGCGTAAAATGGCATCGGACAAAAAAAATGCGGCGGTGCGGAAAACCCTATCCGACACCAACCTGTTATTGACCATCACCATTGTTGTATTTTTTGCCATGTATATAGGTGCGATTGTATTCCAGGGCAAGGGCTTTTTAAAGCCTCAGACCTTTTTCAACATACTGAACGCCAATGCCCCGCTGATAATTTCCGCCTGCGGCATGAGCCTGGTGATGATCACCGGGGGCATCGACATCTCCGTGGGCGGCGTCACCGCTCTGGTGACCATGTGCTGCGCGGTGTATCTGGACTTTCATCAGGGCAATGTGTTTGTCTCCCTGCTGATCGCCCTGGCCATCGGACTTGGGTTTGGTCTGGTACAGGGCATTCTGGTGGCCTATTTGGAGATTCAGCCCTTTATTGTCACGCTGGCGGGGATGTTTTTTGCCAGAGGTATGACTACCATTGTCAATACCTATCCATTCAATGTGGAGAACAGCCAGTTTGTGGCGCTGAAGGACACCCGTATACTCATTCCGGGCATGGGCTCTTACAATAAGGTCGGTAATTATGTGGATGCTTACATTGAAATCGGTGTGATCGCGGCACTGCTGATCGTGGTTCTCATGTTCTGTATGCTTCGATGGAGCAAGCTGGGACGTAACTTCTACGCCGTGGGCGGCAACAGCCAGAGCGCGCTGATGCTGGGGATCAATGTCAAAAGAACCAGGTTTCTTTCCCATCTGATCTGTGGCCTGCTGGCGGGAATCTGCGGATTTGTGTACTTTATGCATGTGGGCTCCGGAGCGGTTTCTCATGCCTCGGGCATGGAGATGAACGCCATCGCTTCCTCCATCATCGGCGGAACCATGCTTACGGGCGGCGTGGGCAATATCATCGGAACCTTCTTCGGCGTGCTTTCCCTGAGCACCATCCAGATCATCGTTTCTTCTGCGGGACTGGATGAGGCATGGTGGACGGGTATTACCATAGCGGCAATGCTTTGTCTGTTCCTGGTGGTCCAGAGCGTTGTAATGGCCCGCAAGAAGAGGACGGCACAGTAGATACAAGAGAGGAGATCCAGTGAAAACAAAAAGCAAGAAGGAGCGCAGGGGGATACGCCTGTTTGCCGTGATGGCCCTACTTTCGCTGGCGCCGCTGGCAGCGTCCACAGGAATTGTCAGTCTTGTGTCCGCTGCGGTGGTGAGGGATAATCTGGAGAAAAACACACAGAATACACTGATGATTGCAGCCAACAACCTGGCCAGCTACTGTTATGACAACGAGATAACCGCGGTCAATGCCGCCAATTATTATGAATACATCGACAGTCTGAAGTCCTATGATATAGAGATGGCCATTATCGCCGAGGGAATTCCCTGTACCACTTCAATTAAGAATGAGAACGGCTACAGGGTCAGAGAGATTCCGCTGGGGCCGGATTCGGATACGGGCGGGGAAATGGCGGAGCAGGGCTATTATAACAGGGAAGTGGAGATTGACGGCAGCATATACTATGGATATTATGTGCCCATTCAGGCAGAAGGCCGGAAGATCGCGGTGGCCTTTGCCGGGCAACTGCGGGAGAATGTGACGGACCAGATTCAGCATGTGGCCACGGTATTTGCCGTGACCGCGCTGATTCTGGTACTGGTGTTTATGGCAGTGGCACTTCTCTTCAGCAGAAATCTGTCACGGCTTATCAAGCGGATTGGGAGAAGGATCAACGCCCTTTCGGAGGGGGATCTGAGCAGACAGAAAGGGGAGCGCAGCGCGGTGCGGGAACTGGGTCTGCTGCTGGACTCTACAGATCGCATGCAGCAGAAACTTTCCGTTACCATCGGGGATGTATCGGAAGCCTCTGACAGATTGACGGACGGGATCCGGGAAGTGACCTCTCTCAGCGGGAAAAGCGCGGCAAAGGCCAGGCAGATCAGCTCCTCCATGGAGAAATTATCCGGGTCCACGGTCACAATGGATGAAAATATACAGAGCATCAACGGGCAGATGGCGGAAATCGGAAACTGCGTGAATGATATTTCTCAAAGTGTGGAAGGGCTGTACAAAAATTCCGAGAACACGCTGACAACAAATAATGAAGCCCTGGCTTATATGGATGCCATTATGGAGGAAAGCGTGAGATCTGTGGAGGCAGTGACGGATATTCAGGAGCAGATCAGACAGACCAATATTTCCATCGGGGAGATCGGCCATGCGGTGGAACTGATTCTGGAGATCTCCGAGCAGACCAATCTGCTGAGCCTGAACGCTTCCATTGAGGCGGCCAGGGCCGGGGAGATGGGGCGGGGCTTTGCGGTGGTGGCTCAGGAGATCCGCAATCTGTCGCTGCAGAGCGGCCAGGGCGCGGAGATGATCAAGGATGTGGCCCGGGTCATCACGGAAAAATCCCGGCGGTCAGTGGAGCTGGCGGGCATTGTTCATGAGATCATCCTGTCGGAACAGGAGAACGTATCCAGAACCCAGTCAAAATTTGCCGAGCACAGCCAGGACATACACAGATCCGTGGCGGAGATACGGTCCATTGCGGAAAAAACGGGCCGTCTGCTGGAGTACAAGGAGGCTATCGCAGGCAATCTGCGGGAACTGGGCGAGTTCAGCCAGGAGAATGCTTCCAACCACAGAGACGTCAATGAAAACGTGGAACAGATCATCACCCAGGTCCGGCGGGTGAATGAACATTGCAGAAAGATAAACGACACGGCCAGAGAAATGGGCCGGTCGGTGGCATACTTTAAGAAATAAACAGCCCTGCGGCCCGGCGCCGCAGGGTTTTTTGTCCCCAGAGCATTTCACAGACTTTTCACATTTTTTTCACTTTTTCATGACATTTTCCCTTTAAGCTAATTTCAGTCTGCAGAGCGGCGGAGGGAGGCGATGCGGCGGCATCGTTGACCGACAACAACGCTGCAGATGCAAATTCAGACAAGTCATTTGGCAAATGTAAATTTGTCAGTGCACTGGGCTGGGAGTGACATCCAAGAGGAGGAGGAAACCATGATTGAAGTGACCGATTTGACCAAGCGGTACGGGGATCATCTGGCCGTGGACCATCTGTCCTTTAAGGTGGAGAAGGGGCAGATCTATGGATTTCTGGGGCCCAACGGCGCGGGGAAATCCACCACCATGAACATAATCACCGGCTATCTGGCAGCCAGCGGGGGCACTGTGACCATAGACGGCCACGACGTGCAGCAGGAGCCGGAGGAGGCCAAGAAGTGCGTGGGCTATCTGCCGGAGATGCCGCCGCTTTATCTGGATATGACCGTGGAGGAGTATCTGCGGTTCGCGGCGGAACTGAAAAAAGTGTCCAGAGCGGAGCGGATGGGACAGGTGGAACAGGTCATGGAGATGACCCGGATCACCGATATGAGAGGCCGCCTGATCAAGAATCTGTCCAAAGGATACAGACAGAGGGTGGGCCTGGCCCAGGCGTTGCTGGGATCGCCGGAAGTGCTGATTCTGGATGAGCCCAGCGTGGGGCTGGATCCCAAGCAGATCATAGAGATCCGGGACCTGATCCGGGAATTGGGGAAAAACCATACCATTATTCTGAGTTCCCATATTCTGTCGGAGGTCAGTGCGGTGTGTGACCATGTGATGATTATTTCCCATGGCAGGTTGGTGGCCAGCGATTCTCCCGAGGGTCTGCAGCGGCTGATGAGCGGCACAGGGGAACTGAAGCTGACAGTGAAAGGGTCCTTTGAGGTGTTACGGGAGGCGGTGGACGGCATGACAGGGATACAGGATCTGGAACAGCAGTCCGGCGCGCCGGAGGGCTGCTGCAATGTACGGATCAGAACGGAAGGGGATCAGGATGTACGGGAGGCGCTTTTCTATCTGCTGGCGGAAAAAAAGCTGCCCATTCTGTCCATGACGCTGACGGAGAAATCATTGGAAGATATATTCCTGGAGGTGACGGGCGGGGCGGCCGAAGCGGAAGAGCCTGGCGGAAAACTGCGGCGCAGACGGGGAAAGAAATCTCTCAAAGGGCAGGAGGAATCGTAAATGTTAGCCATATATAAAAAAGAATTGCAGACCTATTTCCACTCCTTTATCGGGTTTTTGTTTATCGGAGTCAGCCTGTTCTTTATCGGCATGTACTATTTCGTATACTGTCTGCTGTACGGGCTCCCTTATTTTTCCAATGTGATCAGCAGCGTGGTGGTATTGTTTATGCTCACTGTCCCCATACTGACCATGCGGATCATGGCGGAGGAGAGGCGCAGCAAGACGGACCAGCTGATCCTTACGGCTCCCGTCACCGTGGGTCGGATCGTTCTGGGCAAATTCCTGGCGCTGGTGACCATCCTGGCGGTGCCCACGGCGGTCAGCGCTCTCTATCCGCTGATTCTCACCAGGTTTGGTTCCGTTCCTTTGGGAGAGAGTTATCTGGCCGTGCTGGCTTTCTTCCTGTACGGGATGGTCTGCATCGCCATCGGAATCCTTGTGTCGTCTCTGACGGAAAGTCAGGTGATTGCGGCGGTGTTGGGATTTGTGCTGTTGTTTCTGGGATATATGATGCCCTCCCTGTGCAGCCTGATCTCTTCCACCGGCAATGTGTTCACCGATCTTCTCAGGCTGTATGATCTGAGTACGCCCTTTGCCCTGCTGCTGAACGGCACATTGGATCTGGGATCTGTGGTATATTACCTGTCCCTGACGGCGCTGGCGTTGTTTTTGACCACCCAGGCCATACAGAAGAGGCGCTACAGTGTGTCGGTGAAGTCTCTGAAAGCCGGGGCTTACAGCACGGGCATGATTGTGGCGGCGGTGGCGATAGCTGTGGTGGTGAATATGGTGGTGGGGCAGCTTCCCGGCACCTGGAAATCCCTGGATCTCACCGACAGTAAACTGTATTCGCTGACGGATCAGACCAAAGAATATCTGAAAACAATAGAGCAGGACGTAACCATCTATGTACTGGTGAATGAGGAGAATGAGGATGGGGTGCTGGGGCAGACTCTGGACCGTTATCAGGATCTGTCACAGCATATCAAGGTGCAGTATGTGGATCCCATACAGAATCCCCGCTTTCATACCCAGTACACTTCCGCCGGGCTCAGCGCCAACAGCCTCATCGTAGTCAGCGATAAGCGCAGCAAGGTGATTGACGCCGATGATATCTATGTCACAAGCTATGACTATGACGGTTACAACTACAGTTCTTCCGTGACCGGCTACGACGGGGAGGGACAGATCACCAGCGCGCTGGACTATGTGCTCAGCGATGACATTCCCATGGTTTATATGACGGAAGGTCATGGGGAACAGAGCCTGAGTGCTTCCTTCAAAGCCAGCTTGGACAAGGAAAATGTGGCCTATGAAAGCCTGAACCTGATGGACATTGAGGCCGTGCCGGACAAGGCTGCCTGTCTGGTGATCAACGCCCCTGCCAGCGATCTGTCCGAAGATGACCGGGACAAGGTGACAGCTTATCTGGACCGTGGCGGTAAGGTAATCCTGATTCTGGGATTTCAGGAGGCGGCAACCCCCAATCTGGACGCGTTGCTGGCTTACATGGATCTGAGCGTTGCCGATGGACTGGTGGTGGAAGAGAACCAGGAGAACTATTACCAGATCCCCTTTTATATTCTGCCTACGGTGGCGGCCGGTTCCTACACCACAGGCATCTATGGCAGTTATTATGTGTTTGCTCCTTACAGCCAGGGTATTCTTGTACCCGAGACCCAGGAGGACAGTGCAATCCGGTACAATGACTTCCTCAGAACTTCTTCCGATGCCTATGCCATGCGGAATTTTGAGAGCGCTACAGAGTACGGCCGCCGGGAGGGGGATGCGGAAGGACCGTTTTCCCTGGGGGTGGAAGCAGTAAAGACCCTTGAGGATGGGGAGGCCACAATGGTGGTGTACTCCAGCGACCAGATGTTTACGGACAGCGCCAGCCTGATGGTGAGCGGCGCCAATCAGATGTTGTTTACCAATACGGTGAGCCATTTCGTGGACCATGAGACTACGGTGTCCATTCCCGCCAAAAGCTATGAGGTATCCACGCTGATGCTCAGTGCCCGGACCGCGATGACGCTGGGGCTGTGTACCATGATCCTTCTGCCCCTGGGCAGTCTGGTTACAGGCTTTGTCATCTGGCTTCGGCGCAGAAAGAGGTGAATCATGAAAAAGCAGGGAAGAAATTTTATCCTGTTAGTGACCGTACTGGCGGCGCTGGCAGCAGGGTATATCTGTCTGGTCCGGTATAACCGGGAACAGCAGGAAAAAGAGACAGGACAGGTGGAAGGCGAAGTGCTGGTGGACATTGCCAGAGATGACATATTGCGGTTCAGCTATGTATTCCAGGGGGAAACCTATGGGTTTGAAAAGAAGGAGGGCCTGTGGACGTCCGATGCGGATCCGTCCCGGGACTTAAAGCAGAGCAGCCTAGACGCCATGGCGGGCAGGCTGACCCGCATCGTGGCCCAGAGCATCTTTACAGATGTGACAGACCTGGCACAATATGGACTGGAAGAACCTTCCAATGTACTGCACTGGGAGACCGCCCAGGGGAATTACACCTACCTTGTGGGAGATTACAATTCCCTGGGCAGTGTGTACTATATCTGTGAGCCGGATTCCCGCAAGGTGTATGCCGTGACGGCGTCTTTGGGAACGGGATTTGGCTACAGCCTGGAGGAGTTGACGGAGGAAAAGGCCGAGAGCACGGAGCAGTCCGACGGTGCGGAATCCGCCGACTCCCAGCCGGCGGCAGAGTAGTCCCGGCGCATTTCCAATAAAAAAGCATATACGAATTCCACGGGTTGTGCTATAATAAACGGAAAGCGCAGCAATCATTGGATTATCTGCGGGTATGCTGCGGCTGGAAAGTGCGAGGACAGGGATACAATGGACTACAGTAGAAAAAAATTGCGTTTAGGAGATGTGCTGTTAAACAGCAAGGCGATTTCCAATACACAGTTGCTGCAGGCACTGGATCTGCAAAAGGGCAGCGGCAAGAAGCTGGGAGAAGTGCTGGTGGAGGAGGGCATTGTCACAGAAGAGCAGATTGCCATGGCCCTGAGTACCCAGCTGCATATTGAACTGATCGACCTGACCACCATCGCGGTCAGCCAGGAGATCCTGAACCTGATCCCGGTGAATGTGCTCAAGAAGAATAAAATCTTCCCCATAGAATACGCGGACAGCATGAATGTGCTGCGGGTGGCCATGGCTGATCCCATGGATATGTATGCCCAGGATGATATTTCCATTATCACCAACTGTCAGGTGGAGCCTGCGGTGACCACCACCCGAAACATTATGTTGGCCATTGACAAATATTATGGTCAGGATGAAGTTACCACGGCCCTGGAGGCGTATGCCAAGGAGAAGAATCTGAATGTGGAGGAAGTAGACGCCGCGGAGGAGGATATCAACAATTCCCCCATTGTCATGCTGGTGAAGGAGATGATCGACAAGGCCGTGCGTCAGAGGGCTTCCGACATCCACATCGAGCCCATGGAGCGGAAAGTCCGGGTCCGGTACCGCATTGACGGCGCTCTGTATGAAAAGGCCAAATATGATATCAATGTGCTGAATGCCATGGTGGCCCGTATCAAGATCATCGGCGGCATGGATATTGCGGAGAAGAGAAAGCCCCAGGATGGCCGGATTACCCAGGTGGTGGATCGGATGGAGTACGACATCCGTGTATCCGTACTGCCCACGGTGTATGGGGAAAAAGTTGTAATGCGTCTCACATCCAAGACGGGCCTGACCAAGGAGAAGAGCCAGTTGGGTTTAAAGCCCCGGGAGATGGAACAGTTCGATTATATATTGCGGAATCCCCATGGTATCCTGTTGGTGACAGGTCCCACCGGAAGCGGTAAGTCCACCACGCTGTACACGGCCCTGAGCGAGTTGAACAGGGAAGATGTGAATATTATCACCGTTGAGGATCCTGTGGAGGCCAATATTGACGGCATAAACCAGGTGCAGGTGAATCCCAAGGCGGAACTCACTTTCGCCACGGCGCTGCGTTCTATTCTGCGTCAGGACCCGGATATCATTATGATCGGTGAGATCCGCGACCGGGAGACCGCCAGCATCGCCGTGCAGGCCTCCATTACGGGCCATCTGGTGGTGAGTACCCTGCACACCAATTCCTCCGCCAGTACCATCACCCGTCTGGAGGATATGGGGATTGAGTCATATCTGATTGCGGATTCCGTGATCGGTGTCATCGCCCAGCGGCTGGTACGGCGCCTGTGCAATGACTGCAAGACTCCCCGTCCGGCTACTGCGGACGAAAAGGAATTGATGGGCTGCAATATGGAGGAAGAAGTGACGGTCTACGAGCCCTGCGGCTGCAGCAAGTGTGAGAATACAGGCTACAAGGGACGTATCGGTGTATACGAGATTATGAAGATGTCCCCCAGATTAAAGACCATTATCAGCAAGCGCCAGGGGGCAGACGCCATCAAGGAGCAGGCTCTGCAGGAGGGCATGTATACCCTGCGCATGAGCGCCACGGAGTATGTGCTGGACGGAACCACTTCCTTTGACGAGATGGTCAAGGTATCTTTTGACAGTTGAATCTAATACTTATAAGCCCTGATGCGCCTGCGTTGGGGCTTTTCCCTTCTCTCTCGAAAAATGCAGTTCCCGCAGTCCTTCCACTTCATCGCATACAGGTTTTAACTGGCAGCTTCGACAGTCCATTGCCAGATTATTCCAGATCTGATCCAAAGAGTTTGTAACGGCTTCCATTCTGACGGCTTTTTCCGCCAGCAGGCCGTAGGGAAAATCCGGCGCGGTGACAAACAGCAGTGTTACCGCCCGCACTTGGGGATGTCGGTGGTAAGCCTCCAGAAAGAGACGCCCTGCCTGGGTGAAATCAAGTCCGTTTTTCAATGCTTCGCGGCTCACCCGTACAGGTTCCCGGCCTGCGGAAGTGGAGATCCGCATCATAAAACCCCGGGGATATACATGGTATCTGGTATATTCCATTTGCCGAAGAAGGCGGTAAGCCTGTTGGTCATCCTGCCAGTCCCCGCCGTCAACATGCAGTATGGTCAGCCGGGCGTAGGGGGAATCAGCCTTCAGCCGGGGCAGATCCGGGCCGCAGAGCAACAGACGGTCGGCCTTTGCCGGCAGGGAGGTAAAGGCAAGAGCGCTGACCGCAGGCAGTCCTCCTCCGCCCAGTTCATAGGCCATATCCTTTTGAAAAATCAGCCGTTGCTCGGCTTCCGCTTCCCAGAGAGCATGGCCGCCTGCAGGCAATTCCCGAAAACCGGTGTTTTCCGCAAGTTCCAGGGATTCCGCTATCAGGTTGTCATATAAATGCATTTCATTCACTGCTGCCTGTTTCCTTATTCATTTTCTGTTTTGCTTCTTTTTTTCTTTTCTGCCAGTCATAATATTTGTTCATCACCGGGGTCATGGCGGCGGCAAACTTCATATCCAGATTAAAGAAATAGATTGCCAGGCTCAGCAGGAACAGTACAGACAGCACAGCCAGAATCACCAGAAGGATCTTCAAAACAATCATAGGCTGCCTCCTTTTTGCCGGGCATATTCCGCAGCGCCCAGAGCCCCCATCAGCTGGGGGTCAAGATCCAGGTCTATGACCTTGATTTTCAACACTTTTTCGATGGCGTCTTTCAGCCCCGCGTTCTTGGCGCAGCCACCGGTCAAAGCCAGACTGTCCGCGGCGCCTGCCTTTTTGGCCATCACAAAACACCGTTTTGCCACGGACATTTGTATCCCGGCGGCAATCTCCTCCATGGGTTTCCCTTCGCCCACCAGGGAAATAACTTCACTCTCTGCAAAGACCGCACACTGAGCCGTGATGGGAATTACGTTTTTGGCGGAAAGGGACAGTTTGGAGAATTCCTCCAGAGACATCTCAAAGGCGTGGGCCATGGTTTCATAGAACCGTCCTGTCCCGGCGGCGCATTTGTCATTCATGGCAAAGTCCAGCACCGTGCCGTCCCGGTCAATGGCAATTCCCTTTACGTCCTGACCGCCGATGTCGATAATGGCTCTTATCTGGGGATTGACCATATGTACGCCCATGGCGTGGCAACTGATTTCGGAGATATTTTCGTCCGCAAAGGGCACTTTATTTCTGCCGTAACCTGTTCCCACCAGATAAGCCAGATCTTCCGCCCGATCCAGTTCGGTGACCTGCCCTATGGCCTCCTGAAGCGCGGCCTGGGCGCTGAGTACGGGGTTAATCCGGCTCCGTGTGGTCACATGGGCCGCTATGACGCCTGTCTCGTCCAGGATCACGCATTTGGTATAAGTGCTTCCGGCATCGCAGCCGCCATAATATTTCATCTGTTTTCCTCCGGATTAATATATGTTTTTTCTTGCCTGTCTAATCTATTGTCATGCTGCCGGCATTTATCACCATCAGGTTCCCGGAGCGGCTTTACCGGCGTAATATCCGCTCCATGGGCCAGCCCTTGGCTAACTCGTCAACCAGCTTGTCCAGATACCGTATATTTCTCATAAGGGGTTCCTCGATTTCTTCCACGCGGACACCGCACACGGTTCCCTTGATTTCGGAACAGTTGGGGTTCATGAGGGGGGCCTCCTGAAAAAAGGTTCCATAATCCACATCCTTTTGAAGCTGCCGCTCCAGGCCTTCCCGGTCATAACCTGTGAGCCAGAAGATAATCTGGTCCACCTCCTGCTTTGTGCGGTTTTTCTTTTCTGCTTTCTGAACCAGCAGCGGATATATTTTTGTGAGTTTCATATTGTACACTTTTTGATTATCCATATCTGCACTTCCTTTACTTATGAGGACTTCCCGCCGGAAAACAGTGTATTGACTATTATATCCGCACATTCTGCCGGACTGAGCACACTGGTGTCAACTTTGGCGCTGTAGGCGATCTGCTCCGTCATCAATGCGTACTGTTCGTCCGACTGTGACTCATAGCGGTCTCCCCGTTCAATATTTCTCTGCCGGCAGATTTCCAAAGGACAGTATACCTCAACGATATCCAGAGGATTATCTGCAAGAATATTTAACAGTTGTTTATAGTGGGGTTTTATCTCTTCACGTTCCACCAATATGCCGTCGATCAGCACATTTTTTCCCATATCGGAGTACAGCCTGGCGGTGTGGTACATCATGAGGATAACTTCGCTGAGATATTTCCAATAGTCACGGCGCAGATACCGATCTCCCACCATCTCCTGAAACAGATCATTTGCCACCACATAAAAGAAAATGTCGTCCCGCGCCTGCAGCGCTTCCACAATGGAGGTCTTTCCGGCGCTGGTTACGCCGTTTAAAAAGATGATACGTCCCTTTTCCATAGTAAATCTCCTGTTTTTCTCTGTATGGGTAATTGTACCATAATTATTATTTGTTCTCAACTGAATTATTGCCGGGTGAATATGTGATTTTATACCTGTCCCATATTTCGGATGAAAACCCCTTGCAATATTAATGCATATATGCTACTATTTTTTCAAAGCATATATTTCTTTTCACTTTGATTAAGCAAATCAATTCTCAGGATATCAAAAATCTATGCTTTTAATTCAAAAAAACAAAATTGAAAAGAAGCAGGAGATTTTTGAGCAGGGCGTATTCTGTTTGTTGTCTCCTGCCATCACGGTACAGCTGCAGCGCTGTACTGAAACAAGGAGGAGATGCGAAATGGGCAGAAAAGAAATGTGGGATAAATTCATTCCCCCCAAGGCGGACCTGGCTTTCAGGGAGCTGATGCGCAATGAGGAGATACGCAGACATTTTATCAGTGATGTGTTGGGGATTTCCTTGGAGGACATCAGGTCCGTGCGCCTGGAAAACACATTTTTAAGCAGGCGCAGCCGACAGGAAAAGCAATGTATTCTGGATGTCAGAATGCTTCTCAACGACAGGAGAAGAATCAATGTGGAACTGCAGATCAGGAGACTGGCCTTCTGGGACAAGCGCAGCCTGTTTTATCTGGCTAAGATGTATACGGAGGGTGTGTTCAGCGGACAGTCTTATGACCGGCTGAAGAAATGTATTGTAATCAGTATTCTTGATTTCGAACTTGATTTGTTCCCTGAGTACCATAAGGTATATTGCCTGCGGGATCAGAGGGGAAGGCAGTACTCGGATCAATTCGAGATACATGTTATCGAACTGAATAAGGAACTTGCGGGAGATAGGATGGATGACTGGATTCGGCTGTTTCGTGTGAAAAACAGGGAGGAGTTGGACGAGATGAGGAGTGAAAATCCGGGAGTGATGAAAGCGGTGGAAGAGGTAAGGGCGATGAATCTATTTAAATGGGCAAAATGGAGATATGAAGAACACCTGAAGTACCAGAGAGACCTCTGGGCCTTAAAAGTAGCGGCTATGCAGGAGGGCCACGCCGAGGGTCGTGCGGAAGGCCATGCGGAAGGCCATGCCCAAGGCAGCCTTGAGCAGAGCCGACAGGTCATATACGATTTCCTGGGGAGAGTGGGAGAGGTCCCCGAGGATATCCGTCTTAAAATCGAGGCGGAACAGGATGCCGAAATCTTGAAAAAATGGTATCTGGCAGCGCCGGATATACAGGATTTTGACGAGTTTCGCATGAAAATGTAAAATTCTCGGGGGAAACAGTCTCAGAGTCTGCCCCTACCACGCCCGCTGATCATCAAAGTCCTCCAGACTGGGATCCAGGGGCTCTTCCCGCAGCACTGTGCGCATGTAGCGGTTTACTTCGGTACGCATGTCTCTACGGCCAACCCCCCGGGCATCCATCAGGCCATGAGTGGCCCACACTAAGTGGATGCCGTGTTTGCGGGCTTCCTCTTCGAATAGTCCGTGGTAGCCGGACATAGACTTACACCCCATATGGGCGTACATGATAACCATGTCCGCATGGAAAAATTCGCAGTAGCGCCACAGATCTGCCACGCCCACTTCATAACCCCCGTTGGAGCGGCTGCGCATAATCATCTTTTCATAGAGATAAGCCAAGTCGTAGATTGCTTTTTCGGGATCTTCCGTATTAACTTCCCTGGTGGAGCACAGGGTGAGCATATCCACCAGGGGTACAATGCCCCAACAGTTGGTGAGCCACCCGGCAAAAGCCGTGTAGTAAGCCGCCTGTACTCCCCAGGTGATGGCCCGGTGGCGAAGAGATACGGCACAGGGCTCCCTGCGCTCATAGCCTTTCATTACCAAGCGGGTCAGCTTCTGGTCGCGGCGCAGGAATTCTTTTTCTCTGCCTCCTGCTGCCATGTATACTGCATAGCGGTACAGGGACAGGCTATTGTCCGTGAACTGGGGATAGGGGGAGCGGGATACCTCATACCACTCCAGCAGATGAGCCGTCTCCTGGTTGAAATCCTTCATAGAGGAAAAGAAGGCATTCCAGTCAAATGTCTCCCCGGTCTGTTTCTCTATAAAGGCAATGGCGTTGCGAATCTCCTCTGCCGCGTACTCCTGCACACTGTCCTCATCATGACGGATGGGCACAGCCAACTGGAAAGTGGGAATGCCCATCCGGGCTGCCATAAGCCCGTTGCCCATCAGGCTTCCATCGCAGGTGGTATTGCACTGGATGGCGCATTTGCCGATCCGGGGATAGTCGTCCTCCAGAGAAACCCCGAATTCCGCCGCAGGCATGGGGCAGACATCATTAGGGATGCCGTATTCCTGGGCTTTATCCAGATAGTAGAACAGGCTGTCCTGGGCCATCATGGCGCAGGTGTACACCGCCGGAACCTCCACGGACACCCATTTCAAGTTGGGGAAGCCGTTCATGATCTCGCTCATCATATTTTCGTCAAAGACCACCAGCCGCTCATTCAATGCTTTATCATTGCCCAGCGCAGGATCCGCCCGGAACATCACGCCCATGCTCTTACACATATCTGTGACCACCAATTCCAGGGCTGTGCGGGTAATGCGAAGCTGTGTACCGCGCAGCCCCTCCGTATGCCTGTCAAAAAAGTCCGGCACAGCCAGATAGTTCACCATCCAGCGGTAACGGAAGAAGGCCCTCAGATTATTCAGATGAAGCATAAAGCCGATCAGGGTTTTCCAGATGCCCAGCCAGTGCACATAGTCGTACCAAGTATCCTTAAGCCCTCTCCATTCCCGGCGTTTTTTTGCTTTTTTGCCGCTGTAAAAACGTCCCAGCGGTTCGCTTCCCATGGCTTTTCCCATAGATAGTCTCCTTTACTGCTTCTTCAGCTTCTTAATCTCCATACTCTCCACAAAAGCCTGCACTCTGGTGCGAAGCTGTCCGGCGTTGCTCACGGCGTAAGGGCGGTCAATGCTCAGCACGGGATAGCCATACTCTTCCCGCATTACCCGGCTGGCGTAGGCCCGCTCATAGCCCCAGTAGTCGCAGAACTTGATCTGCTGGTAGATGATGCCGTCCGCATGAAAATGCCGGGCCAGCCGGTCCATATAGGCATGGCGTTCTCTGATTTTTTCGGTGTTCATAAAGCGGGGGCATTGTCCGCCCTCCATATAGTGGCGACAGATACCGACGAGCGGGTCTTCGCCATCCCGAAGGTCTATTTCCTCCCGGCCCGGGAAAGACCCCAGGCAGAAGCGGTCGGCCACCACCAGGGCCCCGGCCTCCTCAATCATATGAATTAACTGGGGATCATCTATCTCGGAGCCTGCCAATACCACTTTGGCCCGGAATCCGGGGCGCTGGTCTGGCCTGCGGTTCTGGAGTTCCGCCAAAGTCTCTTCCAGAATGGGAAGCAGCGGCTCCTTGGGACAACAGTAGGAGACCAGGCAGAGCACTGCGAATTCATAGCCGGTAATTCGGGGATTCTCCTCCCGGCGGAAATCCCCTATGTCCATAAGCAGTCTGCTTATGCGGTTGTGCAGGGACACCGCCTTTTGAAGTGCCTGCTCTGATGTGTCTATGGAGAAGCGCTTCTCCAGGGGGTCCAGCACATACTGGCGCATCTGGCGGACATAGTGTCTCAGGGCCGTCTCATCGGATTTCATGGGCACGTCCGCGTAAGTGACAAAAAAGCCTTCCCTGCCGCATAAATCCAGATGTTCTATATTTTCCACACAGCGATTCATCTGAGCGCAGGAGTCAGGCGTCAGCATACAGTCCAGAAACTGGTAGCCGCCTTCGATAGCCCGTTCCAGAATAGCCCGACAGGCTTCGCACATGATGCCGGTCATGTAGTAAGTTCCCATCTCTATGGAGCCGGTTCTGGGAGCCCGCAGTCTCACGGAAAAACAGCCCGGCAGGTTTAACAGGGGTTCTGGGATCAGGGAGCAGGTGCTGCCTATGGCAATCTCACCCCTGTCTTTGGCCTGCTGCACCAGAACATTGTTCGCTTCCTGGAGCAAAGTCTCCAGTTCGTAGATATGTTTTAAGTCTTTCATGGGATATGTCCTTTTTCTTTTTCAGAATCTATATGAAATATAAACTTGTTTGGACAGGCATCAAATTCCCAGACTTGTCAAAGCCTGCCGCACCCCCTGGGCCATCACGGAATCCTCCGGCATGAAAAACACATTTTTCCCGGTGATATCAAAAGCGGACAGATCGCTGTCCTGGCCGATATAGGCCAGCACCTGCAGGCTTCCCAGTTCCAGATACTGCTTTACCGATTCGTCCGGGAGCCGATTTACAATCACACCCAGTTTTTCATACATGACAAGACTGTCGGCTACGGACTTGATGGTTTGGATTACCTGGGTTCCTTTTTTGCTGGCATCCGTTACCAGAATCAAGTGGGTCACTTTCTCCATGACCCGGCGGTTGATCTGTTCAATGCCCGCCTCGCCGTCTATCACAATATAGTCGAAATTGTCCGCTACCAGGGAGATGACTTCTTTCAGATAAGAATTGATCTTGCAGTAGCAGCCCGCGCTTTCCGGGCGTCCCACGGCAATAAAACTGAAAGCGTCTGTCTCCACCATGGCGTCAAAAATATGGTATTTTGCCTCCCCCAGCAGTTCCATGGCAGATCTGGTATCTCCTTCTTCCACGGAGGACACCACCTGCCTGCGGATATCGTCAATGGTGGTTCCCACTTCCACGCCCAGGGCTGTGGCCAGTCCCACCGCCGGGTCTGCGTCTATGGCCAGAAGTCTTTTGTCCGGGTATTTTTGGGCCAGAACCTTGACGGTCACTGCCGCAAGAGAAGTCTTGCCCACGCCTCCCTTGCCGGAGAGGGCTATGATTTTGGTCTTGTCCATATTTTTCCTTTCCTCATGCCGCGGATACAGGCCGGCTGTCTAAACTTTTCGGCTTTTGTACATTATACATTAGTTTTATCAGATACCGCAAGGCTTACTTACTTCTTTTTGCTGACATATAAATCATGAGAACTTTTAGAAACCACTTGACAACGCTTTACCGCGCCACTATAATAAATTCAACTGAGAAAGACGATGACGGAGACAGTACAGATACCCCAAAGGTCACAGAGAGCCGCGTAAGCTGAGAAGCGGTACGAGTAAGGTATGTGGAACATCCCTCCTGAGTTGCGGCACCAAAATGCCCCGGGCGGCATGAGTAGATGCCGCCGGGTTTCTCCCGTGACAGAGGACGCATATGTTGGTATGTCGTAAATGGATGGGATGGATTCAGCTTCTGCCGTTTACGGTGGGGGCTGTTTATAATATTAGGAAGAACCAGCCGGATACCAGCAAGATGCAGCGGGTGTCCGGCTTTGTTTATAATACATGGAATTCTCCCGGGGTATGGATTCTATTGTATATGGGAAACCGTTTTGTCTACAGCGAAATACTACGGATTATGGCGATAAGCCGGGCGGACCGGGAGTTTGGCAGGGGCCTGACTTCCGCTGTGCAGGAAAGAGGTAAGGATGAAAGACACAATTGAAATCAGATGGCATGGCCGGGGCGGCCAGGGGGCCAAGACGGCGGCGCTATTGTTGGCAGACGTGGCGTTTAAGACGGGAAAATATGTACAGGGTTTTCCGGAGTACGGACCGGAGCGGATGGGTGCGCCCATCACAGCCTACAACAGGCTCAGTGACAAACCCATAACCATTCATTCGAATATCTATGAGCCGGATCTGGTGGCGGTGGTGGATGACAGTCTGCTGGAGACCATCGACGTGACCCATGGCCTTGGGCCGGAGGGGGCTGTCATTGTCAACAGCCAGAGGCCTAGGGAGGAGATTGTCTCCCACCTCAGAGGATACAGGGGCAGATTGTATGTGATTGACGCCAGGGAGATATCCGTGAAAGCGCTGGGCAAATATTTCCCCAATTCTCCCATGCTGGCCGCCGTGGTGGCCGTGTCCGGCGTTATGGAACAACAGGTGTTCCTGCAGGAGATGCGGGCCTCATATCAACATAAATTTGCCAAGAAACCCGAAGTCATAGACGGAAACATGAAAGCGCTGGAACTGACTTTTGAGGCGCTGATGTAGGAGATGCGGAACTTAAAACAGCATCGCCCCGGACAGAGCACTGATACATATGCGGACGCCAGGGCGGCCGTATATGTATCACGGGAAAGTGCTTGGGCAGGGGAGATGCGGAACTTAAATCGGAGGTCATTTTAATGAAAAGTACGGAGATTCATGAGAGAAGCCCATGGCAGGATATCACCGAGGGCAACAAAATATTTGAGCCGGCCACGTCCCGGCATTTCTGCACGGGAGAATGGCGCACTTCCACGCCGGTATTCGACGAAGACAAATGCAAGCAGTGTCTGCTGTGTTTCCCTGTGTGCCCGGATTCTTCCATTCCGATAAAGGATGGAAAAAGACAGGATTTTGATTACGACCACTGCAAGGGCTGCGGCATCTGTGCCAAGGTTTGCCCTTTCGGCGCGATTACGATGAAGGAGGGCAAATAGATGGCGATCAGAGAACGATTATCCGGCAATGAGGCAGTGGCCTATGCCATCAAGCAGATCAATCCTGACGTGATGCCCGCGTTCCCCATCACGCCTTCCACGGAGATTCCTCAGTATGTGGCCAATTATATTGCCAACGGAGAAATTGACACGGAATTCATTCATGTGGAGAGCGAACACAGTGCCATGAGCGCCACGTTGGGAGCCAGCGCGGCAGGGGCCAGGGCCCTGACGGCCACTTCCTCCTGCGGCATGGCATTGATGTGGGAAGAACTGTATGTGGCGGCTTCCGACAGGCTGCCCATCGTGCTGGCTCTGGTGAATCGTGCCCTTACCGGCCCTATCAATATTAATGCGGACCATTCCGACAGCATGGGAGCCAGGGACAGCGGCTGGATCCAGATATATGCGGAGTCCAACCAGGAAGTCTATGATAACTTTCTGCAGGCATTTCCCATTGCCGAGGATCCCAGGGTACACTTGCCAGTGATGATTTGCCAGGACGGTTTTATCACCAGCCACGGGGTGGAGAATATCCTGCTGGTGGAGGACGAAAAAGTCAGGGAGCTGGTGGGAGAGTATCATCCGGAGCATTTTCTGCTGAACAGCAAAGAACCTATGGCAGTGGGACCCTACGCGGTGTCCAATTACTATATGGAGACAAAACGGGGCCAGCGGGAAGCCATGAACAATGCCAGAGAAGTAATTCTGGAACTGGCGTCGAAATTTGAGGAAATGACCGGCAGGCAATACGGCTTTTTTGAAGAATATGCCATGGAGGACGCGGAGTATGTGATTGTCCTCATCGGTTCCGCAGCGGGTACCTGTAAGGCAGCTGTTGATAAAATCCGTCAGGCTGCGGGAAAGAAGGTGGGACTGTGCAAGATTCGCGTGTTCCGGCCTTTTCCCGAGGAGGAACTGGCCCGGGCGCTGAAAGATCGTAAGGCCATCGCCATTTTGGACCGCAGCGAGATGTTTTCTGCCACCGGCGGCCCTCTGGGCGCGGAAGTGCGGGCGGCGCTGTACAGCGCAAAGTCACAGGCGGAAGTGGTGAATTATTTCTATGGTCTGGGCGGCAGGGATATCACGGTGGAGGACTTTGAAAAAGTTTACGGACGGCTGGAGGAGATCGCCCAAACCCATGAAATCCCGGATATGTATGAATATATCGGGCTCCGT
Organism: Lachnospiraceae bacterium; assembly: GCA_011959105.1. Classification (GTDB taxonomy): domain Bacteria; phylum Bacillota; class Clostridia; order Lachnospirales; family Lachnospiraceae; genus Acetatifactor. The sequence continues at coordinate 39,958 of BLLU01000203.1, forward strand.
TCAAAATAAATTTAAGCGGAACGCCCGATTTAGGAGGAGACAATGGAAAATACATATAATTTTAAAGAAGTCATGAGCAAGGAGGAGCGTTTGGCTCCCGGCCACAGGATGTGTGCCGGCTGCGGCGGCACGGTGACGGTGCGCGCGGTGCTTCGGGCGCTCCGCCCCGGGGACAGGGCTGTGGTGGGCAATGCCACAGGGTGCCTGGAAGTATCCAGCTTCATGTATCCCTTCACGGCCTACGAAGACAGCTATATCCATAATGCTTTTGAGAATGCGGGAGCCACCCTGTCAGGAGTGGAGACGGCCTATCGGGTGCTGAAAAAGAAGGGCAGGATAGACGATACCTTCAAGTTCATTACCTTCGGCGGAGACGGCGGTACCTATGACATCGGTTTTCAATCCCTGTCCGGCGCCATGGAGCGGGGACATGACATGGTGTATGTGTGCTATGACAACGGCGCCTATATGAACACGGGAACCCAGCGCTCTTCCGCCACTCCCCGGTATGCGGACACCACCACCACTCCCTCGGGCCGGGTCAGCGACGGCAAGGTGCAGGTGCGCAAGGATCTGACCGCCATTATGGCTGAGCACCACATTCCCTATGCGGCCCAGACCACTTTTACCGGAAATTTCAAGGATCTTCACACCAAGGCAGAGAGAGCCATTTATACACCCGGGGCGGCATTCCTGAACGTGATGTCCCCCTGTCCCCGGGGCTGGGGCTATGATCCTTCTGAACTGATGACCATCTGCAAGCTGGCGGTGGACACTTGCTACTGGCCCCTTTATGAGGTGATAGACGGCAAGTGGATGCTGAACTATGTGCCCAGAAAGAAACTTCCCATCGAGGAATTTCTGCGTCCGCAGAAACGCTTTAAGCATCTGTTTAAGCCGGGAAGGGAGGAATTGCTGGCCCTGTTCCAGGAAGAGGTGGACAGGCAGTGGGAGGCATTGCAAAGACGCTGTGGGTCCTGACGTCAGTGGGACTTTGGTCCTATGGTACTGGACAAATACTTTAAAAATTGTTACGATAGAAGAAAGGAGATTCGGCGGGAAAGCCGGCTTCATGCCGTCGGCGGCAGAATGGGAGCAGAGACGCTATGATGGATCAGGGACAGCTTCAGAATATATGGGGGCAATGCGACAAACCCGTTTTTGTTTTTCAATGGGAAGAAGGGGAATGCCGTATGGTATACCGCAATCAGTTGGCGCTTCAGGCATGCCCCGACGGCACTTCACAGTTAGAGTTAATCAAAGAGGCGATGTGTGCTCCTCCCGAGGAGAATACAGCGCTTTTTTGCCATGTTGAAGAACGTGTATGCGCCCCGGTGATTTTTGGGTGGGGAGCCTATAATATTTGTATGCTGTATGATGTGACCATACAGTATCAGGAAAACAGGCGGATGGTGGATGAGGCTGAGATGGCCAGCCAGGCCAAGACCAGTTTCCTGTCGGAGATGTCCCATGACATCCGCACTCCCATGGGCGCTATCATCGGCATGACGGATATCGCTCTGATGCAGAAGGAGATGCCCGGCAAGGTCAGGGAGTGTCTGGATAAGATCAAGACGGCCTCCGGCCATATGATGTCCCTGCTCAATGAGGTGCTGGATATGTCCCGGATCGAGAGCGGCAAAATTCTCCTGCAGCCGGAACCTGCTGATATCGCGGATCTGCTTCACGAAATCCTGATTGTGGCCAGACCCCAGGCGGATGCGGGCAAACTGCATTTCCGCCTGGAGATGGGCTCCATGGACCAGGAGCGGATTTTGGTGGACGGCGTTCGCTGGAAGCAGATCTGTATCAACCTTCTGTCCAACGCCATCAAGTTCACGCCTGCAGGGGGAGAGGTGGAACTGTATCTGGATATGGCGGATCTGGGACAGGAGAACCGGGTGCTGATGACCCTGCGGGTACGGGATACCGGCATGGGTATGAGCCCGGAATTTATGAGGAAACTGTTTACCCCTTTTGAGAGGGAGGAAAAGTCCACTGTAAACAAGATACAGGGAACGGGTCTGGGCATGGCCATCACCAAAAACCTGGTGGAACTGATGGGAGGAACCATACAGGTGGACAGCACTCCCGGGGAGGGAACCTGTTTTACGCTGGAGATACCCTTCGATGTGGCGGAGAACGCGCAGGATACCTATCGGAAAGCGCTGGCGGGCAGACGCGTGCTGGCACTTGTCCCAGATGGGGGGCAGGGGCGGCAGATCAAATCCATGCTGGAAAAACTGGACATGGAAGGGGATCTGGCAACGGATGCGTTGGGCGTGGTTTCCTGTCTGAACGAGGCGCTGCTGAAGGGTGAGGAGTATTATGCATTTTTGACGGCGGACAGGGTGCCGGGGCTGGACGTGATGCAGTTCCTGCCGGATGTTCGCAGGCGCATGGGGGCACAATTCCCGATCCTGCTGCTCTCCGAGAGCGACTGGAACCAGGTGGAATATCTGTATACCCGGTGCGGTGTGGATGATTTCATTCCGCTGCCTCTGTTTCTCAGCAGGCTGTCCGGTTCTCTCTATGCTTTCACCGAGGAAGGAAAGCGGGAGAAAGAGCAGACCGATACAGGCAGCCAGTGGAACTTCAGCAGCAAACGTCTGCTGTTGGTGGAGGACAATGAGATCAACAGGGAGATTGAGCAGGAAATCCTGCATTTGTGCGGGATTCAGATTACCATGGCCGAGGACGGGCAGCAGGCCGTAGACAGGTTCAGAGAGTCTCCCCTCTTTTTCTATGATATTATCCTGATGGATATTCAGATGCCGGTGATGAACGGCCTGGAGGCTTCCAGGGCCATCCGGGACATGAACAGGGAAGACGCCCAGTCCGTACCAATTGTGGCCATGACGGCCAACGCCTTTGTGGAGGATGTGAAAAATTCCCTGGATGCCGGGATGAACGCCCATCTGCCCAAGCCCTTTGACATTGAGCAGGTGTTTTCCACCATGGGCATGTTCCTGGAGAGGGGGCATGTATGAGACCCTATCAAGAGCAGTATATTGAAAATGCGGAAAAGATTATGTCGTTGTCCGATACTTCGGGAGAGATTCCCGCGGATGTGGATGTTTTTATAAAAATCCACGATGAAAACGCAGCCGCCATCCGGCGGATAGTCCGGGAGAACACGGAACTTCTCAGGCAGGAATTCTTTCCCGTACTGGACAATATCGTCTCCGCGGACGAGGAGACAATCCGGCAGCTGGAGGACTTTGCTGCTCATCTGGCGTCGGGAAACCTGAGTTTGGATATTTTTCTGCACTATAAAATCCACAATGCACTGATTTCCTACGCCAGGCACTGGAAAAAGAGAGATATGCTGATTCGGGAACTTTACCACACGGCGCTGGCTCTTTTCTATATTCAGGAGAATATGGATATCATAGAGGACCGTAGCTATAGCTGGAAGATGGGCATGCTGTTCGGAGAGGCGGCTTCCTTTATCAAGGTTTATGACCAGATCCAGGATGTGGAGACCAGGGGATATATACATCGCAGCATGGGAAATCTGGCACTGTCCTACAATATTTTCACCGATGGGGAAAAGAAGCTGTGGGCGATGAGACGTTCCATAGAGATTCTGCAGGATCCCGTGTACCGGGAAAAGACCCCCTCCCTGCCCTGGGATACCTATCTGTACAAAAGCCATCAGGAGCGTTCCACTGCCATGGGACTGCTGCGCCGGGGGGACACGGATCAGCGTCTGATCCGGGAAGTCATGGAATCCGCAGAGTATGTGTGGGAACGGCAGCGGGAGAACAGCCGGAAAAAGGATACCACGCCGGCTCTGCGCTGGCGGGTCATCTACCAGGAAAGCCAGTATTACTGTGGATTGCAGCCTCTTTCTTATCTGCTCACCCAGCTGGAAAAGATGTATATGGATTGCGGAAGAGAGGATTTTTCCCAGGAGGGTATGTACGGCAATCTTTTCATACCTGCCGTATACGGCAATTATCTGCAGCATTATCCTGAGTACAAGAAGGGGAAAAGGGATATCATGTGCCACATGAACCGCAATGTGGTGGATTATGTGCACAGGGTTCCCAACAACCAACTCAATGATAAACTGATGTGGTATCTTCTGACATTTTTACGGGGCTTTGTGGAGTATCCCGGAGAGATGCTGCAGAAACATATTGTGACCAGGCTGATTGCCTGCCGGAATCTGGACGCCTATGTGTTCAGCAGGCTCACGGCTCAGATGACCCGGATGCTCATGGGAAAAGTGATAGAAGATTGCCCGAGGCTGCTGGAAGGCGTCCTGTCCTGTGCCACGATACAGGACGTGGAAAAACGCAGGGAGGAGCTGCTGCAGTTTGCTTTTGACGGAGGAATGCTGCACGATGTGGGGGCTCTGGGGCTGTGCAGGATGCTGTTGATGTCTGCCCGCAGTTGGATGGAAGAGGAGTCTGCCATGTTTAAATATCATGTGGAGGCAGGCGTCAGGATACTGGAGCGGTGTGAGTCTACCAGGCCTTTCTCTCCCATCGCCAGGGGACATCATGTGTACTACGACGGCAGCGGCGGCTACCCTGCGGAGTATGACCGGGCGGCAAATCCGGTGCAGATTGTAACGGATATGGTCTCCATTGCGGCATATGCCAGCAGGATGACGGAACAGGCCACCCACCACACCATGCCCATCTACACCCCCGGGGAAGTGATGGAGCAGATCCGCCAGGGGGCGGGGCATCTGTTTCACCCGGAACTGGCGCGGATCTGGCTCTCCATGGAAGCGGAACTGACCGCCTATCTGCAATGCGGCCGCCGGGAAGCATACCTGGAGGCGATCCGCCTGATCCGGGGACGGGAGGAAGAGAGGTAATCTCTTATCGGCCGAACAGCGTTCCGATGATGCCCCGGCCCAGAGCGGCGCCCACATTGCCTCCCAGCTTCTTGCCGAAGGAGCCTCCCACAGTCTTGCCGATGGTGTTGCCCAGTTCCCGTCCCACAGTGCCTGCCGCACTGTTGGCTACGCTCTTGGCGGCGGATTTTACGGCCCTCTGGCCAGCGGCCTGCCTGCGTTCTTCCGCCCGCTGGGCAGCGGCGATTTCCTTTTGCCGTGCCTTTTCTGCGGCAGCCTCTTCTTTCAGCCGCTGCTTTTCTTCTGCTGCAGCCAGCCGGGCTTCCTCGGCGGCTTCCGCATTGGCCAGATTCAGGCGCTCCAGGAACTCGTAGGCGGAATCCCGGTCAAAATAGTCATTGTACTTAGAATACAGGATATTTTTTCGAATCTGATGATCCCGGATGTCATCGTCCAAAGCTCCCATCTGGCTCTGAGGCGGCAAAATATCACATTTCTTCACCACCGTGGGCACACCGGCCTGGTCCAGCACGGACACAAGGGCTTCTCCTATCCCCAGGTTGATCAGGGTGTCATAGGTGTCGAAATCCGGATTGACCCGGAAAGACTGGGCAGCGGCCTTGGCTCCCCTCTGCTCGGAGGGCGTGTAGGCATGCAGCGCGTGCTGTACTTTGTTGCCAAGCTGTGCCAGCACGCCGTCGGGAATGTCCCTGGGACTCTGGGTGATGAAATAGATACCCACCCCCTTGGAGCGGATCAGCTTCACCACCTGCTCAATTTTGGTCAGCAGGGATTTGGGGGCGCTGTCAAACAGCAGATGCGCCTCGTCAAAGAAAAACACCATCTTGGGGGCGTCCAGATCTCCGGCCTCAGGCAGGATCTCAAACAGTTCTGACAGCATCCACAGCAGGAAGGTGGCGTACATGGTGGGCTTGTTGACCAGGGTCTGGCAGTCCAGAATCTGGATTACTCCCTTACCCTCCCGGTTGCGGCAGAACCAGTCGGCGATATTCAGGGCAGGTTCACTGAAGAACAATTCCCCTCCCTCGCTCTCCAGCGCGATGATGGATCTGGTGATGGCCCCCAGACTGGGCTTGGTGATATTACCGTATTTCAGGGTCAATTCTTTGGCATTTTCTCCCACATACTGGATCATGGCCTTCAGATCCTTGGTGTCGATCAGAAGCAGCCCTTCGTCATCGGCAATCTTAAATATAATCGTCAATATATCGCTTTGCGTGTCGTTTAATTCCAGAATCCGGGACAACAGCAAAGGCCCCATTTCGGAGATGGTGGTGCGCAGCGGCAGTCCTTTCTCTCCATATACATCCCAATAGGTGGTGGGAAAAGAATCAAAGGCGAATCCCTCCCCCTCCAATCCCATGGCGTCGATACGTTCCTGCAAACTCCGGGAGATTACCCCCGGCTTGCACATGCCGGCCAGGTCTCCTTTCACATCCGCCAGAAATACGGGCACGCCGCAGTCGCTGAAAGATTCCGCCAGCACTTTCAGCGTGATGGTTTTACCGGTGCCGGTGGCGCCCGCAATCATGCCGTGACGGTTGGCCATGCAGGGATATATGTATACCTTTTCATCTCCCGCCATTCCCAGCCAGATCTTATTGTCCTGATACATATGCATTCCTCCAGAATATGTTTTTTGAGTGATTCAACCTCTCTATATAATAGCACATATCCTGCAGCCGCGCAATTTCCCAATGGGAATGGGAGATTATTTTTCCACCGTATACCGGACCTGCTGCATGCGCCGGTCCAGTTGGGCGCTGAGTTCCGCGCACTGAAACAATTCTCCGGCGGTAGCCTGCTGGAGGGATTCGGGAAGGTCTTTTTTATAGCGCAGCCGGTGTTCCAGATTGGCCCAGAACTCCATGGCGATGGTGCGCAGCTGAACCTCCACTTTCATATTTCGCTTTTCATTTTGCAGGAAAATGGGCACTTCCACGATCAGGTGCAGACTGCGGTAGCCGTTTTCCTTGGGGGCCTTGATATAGTCCTTGCACTCGATCAGAGTGATGTCGTCCTGGCTGGTCAGACAATCTGCCAGCATATAGATATCGTCAATGAAGGAGCAGATCACCCGGATGCCTGCTATGTCGTTCAGATTTTCTTCTATGCGGGAAAGGGTTATGGGAGCCAGCCCTTTTCTGGCCATTTTCCTGCGGATGCTGTCCGGGGACTTGATTCTGGTCTTGATGTTTTCGATGGGATTGCGCTCATGCTGCAGAGAGAACTGATCGTTCAGAACTTTGAACTTGGTCTCCACCTCCATGATGGCGCAGCGGTAACGGCTCATCAGTTCCTGCCAGGCCGCGAACAGGCTTTCCATGGTGGCAAGGGAATCGGATGTGATCAGATCTTTTATTAACCGGTTAAAATCTGTTTCCATAGTGATTGTATTTTGTTCCATAGGGAAATTCCTCCTGTGATTTGAGTTCTGCAATGCCCCCTTCTTTTCCTATTATACCGCGTAGACCGGGAGAAAAAAATTAAAATTCTATAGTATTCCTGTAAACTTTGTATATTCGCAGCGATCTGGCTGCTCCGTCTCCTGATTGCAAAGGAATTCTGTAGTTTTTATTGTCAGGTCTATTCTGGTCTTCTATAATAGAAAAAAGTGGGGACGAAAGATAATTCCTCAAACAAGACAAATTGAAAAGGAGTTTTGCTGCATGGAACATTCTGTCAGGAAAAAAAAGAAACATTGGGGATTGAGAATACTGGGCATTTTGCTGCTGTTGGCCATTCTGTTTTTGCTGATCCAGGCGATTCGGCTTGTGCCTGCGGCCCGCCGCCTGCAGACGGCGTTCAGCGCGCAAAACTGTGGGATAACCGCTCGGGTGACCCTGGACCGGCAGGAGTTGACGGCCGATCAGCAGAGATTTTTGCGCAGCCTCAGTCTCCTTGCCGGATTGGATGAGAGGGAGTGGGACCGGCTGAAATTGCAGGGCGGATATGAGGCGGGCGCGGTGCGGCTGGCTGTATATGGCGGGGAGGATGCCCTGCTTACCCGGCTGTACCTGACACAGGACTGCCAGGCCGTGGACATCCGCGCCATTTATGACAGGGCTTATGCCAATCTCACGGAAAAGGTGGGCGTGTTGTCCCATGTGCTGCCCCAGTGGAATCTGGGGGAATATGTGGCGCTCCAGCAGCTGGAGCGGGCTTTCGGGCTGCAGGTGGGAACATTTCCCGACCTGCAGAGCGGGGTGGAGCGGCTGCAATCCAAATTATCCCTGCCCATGCTGTGCGGGTTTATATTGGCGGCAGACCAGTGGGATCGGGATGCCCGGAAACTGGTTTATCACATCACCGCTTCAGACCCGCGGCTGGAAATGGCCCGGAAAATCGCGAAGAAAACAGCCCCTGTGGGACAGACGGACTCCTGGCAGTGGCCGGAGGGATTGGAACTGGACGTGGTGATCTTTCTTGACGAACCCCAGGCCCGGATGTTTGTGACAGGTAAAATGCCCCAGGTAAAACAGCTGGCGGATTGGTCGGTGGAACTGGCGTGGGATGCGTATGACGCCGGGAACGATGAGATTTCCATGGTGGACCAGCAGGTGATAAACAGTCTGGCAGATCTTCTGAAGCTGATAGAAGCTCTGCAGGGGTAGCACATAATCTTACAGGGCTGTCGCACAATAAAAAAACGCAGCACAAAACAGTTGACAAAGTAAACCACAAGGAGTATACTTGGTTTACATAGTAAACCCGATACAATAATACGAATCGTACAGGGGAGGCACTGGCAGTATGAAGAGAACAGAGGCGCCTAAAGTGAGAACAGAGGTATCAGAAGAGAGAGCAAAAGGATCAAAAGGGAAAACCGAGTCAGCGGCCAGACAGCCGGGGGTGAGCCTGACTCCGGCGGAGTGGCATCTGATGGAATGCCTGTGGGAGCAGGCCCCCCGCACGGGCCGGGAGGTAGTGGATTATCTGAAAGCGGATATGGTCT
>BLLU01000204.1 GCA_011959105.1 Lachnospiraceae bacterium
TTACAGTCAGCGTTTTCCCCTGGGATACCTCTTGCGCCACAAGCAGTTCCTGTCCAGCCCCGGCATTACCGGCCTCGGCGGGTTTATCATTTTCCTTTCCGCCGCAGCCTGCCAGCAGCAGACAGCACAGCAACCATAGCAACCAGCTTTTTCCCATACCCGTTCTCCTTCCCTGCAGAGAATCCATGCCGCTCCCTGTCAGATCCAGAATAGCATATACGCCTGTGGCCACTCAAGGTCCTTAAACAATTCTTCCATATACCTTAAATAAATCTTAATGTTTCCAGAGTATAAGTTATTTTCTCTCATCCAGATACAACTGCACCCTGCTCTGAATCGCTTCCGCCGTCTCCACAGCCCCCTTGCTGCCCTCAAAGAAGGGAAGTGCCTCCTCATACACTATAATTCTGATTTGCACCGGTATATTGGGAACAGGCTGGCAGCTTTCCACAAAGTCCAGAAATTCCTCCAGGTACGTGGAACCATCGGGCTTCAGCGCAAGCTCTTTGGACACCTTATTGCCTATGTTGCTGAAGCACAGCAGTTCATAGCGCTCCGTCTGCGGATTGTAATACACACTGTCCCGAATGACGTCCATTCTTACGCTCTTCCCATCTGTTTCTAACTGGTTATCATAGTCCAGCAGCAGGGAGAAAAATTTGCCGATCTCCTCCTTATACGCAGTCTGGGCATTGACCACCAGATAGCCATAGGAATAGCTTGTCACATAGCTGCCGCTTCCTTCCTCCGTGGGAAAACCTACCACATGGCCTTCCTCTCCAAGGCCCTGCATGACGATAGAGTAGCCAGCAAGACCCTTTTCAGAACTCGCGACCTCTATCACCACTTCCCCCTCCCGCATCAGTGCCAAACACTGGTCCTCGTCCATTCTCTCCTTATTAGTCCCTGTGGCCCCATACTTTTTGCACAATTCCAAAAGACGCACAAATTCCGGGCTATCAAACCTGCAGCTTCCCTGTTCCAGATCCAGAAAAGAGGACTCATCATGAAAAAGCAACCCACAGAGAATATCATATCCTCCGGCCTGAAAGCCATTTCTTAGAAAGGGGCACTTCCAATCCTCCCTGCTCTCCAGTACTCCCATCAGTTCTTCCA
>BLLU01000205.1 GCA_011959105.1 Lachnospiraceae bacterium
TTACAGTCAGCGTTTTCCCCTGGGATACCTCTTGCGCCACAAGCAGTTCCTGTCCCGCCCCGGCATTCCCGGCCCCGGCGGGTTTATCATTTTCCTTTCCGCCGCAGCCTGCCAGCAACAAGCCGCACAACACCCATAGCAACCAGCTTTTTCTCATACCTGTTCTCCTTCCCTGCAGAGAGTCCATGCCGCTCCCTGTCAGATCCAGAATAGCATATGCACCTATGGCCGCTCAAGGTCCTTAAACAATTCTTCCACGAGCCTTAAACAAATCTTAAAATCCCACTGCAATCCCCGATCTATCGGGTGGAACCCGGCAGTTTCAGAGAATAATCACACCTCTCCAGGGTGAAATTGGGATTGTAATAGGGATCTCCCTTCTCCAGCAATGCCTTCCACCTCTCCCGGAACCGAACCGCCTCCTGCTCATAGCGGGCCGCATTTTCCCCGTGGAGATCATCCCCCCGGGACTCGGACTCATAGTGGTACAACTCCGCAAAGGGCGTAAACACGTTCAGCTTGCCCCTCTCCCGCAGCCGCAAACAGAAATCCACATCGTTCAGAGATACGGCAAAGGTTTCGTCCAGCCCGCCCGTCTGCTCGAACAGGGACTTTTTGACCATAAGGCAGGCCCCCGTCACCGCAGACACATTCTGGGCATAGCAAAGCCGCCCCATGTATCCCAGATCCCGAAAATTATGTTTATAATGGGTATGCCCCGCCGTGCCATGGGCCCCCATGCCTATGACCACCCCCGCGTGCTGGATGGTGCGGTCTCCGTAATACAGCTTGGCTCCCACAGCCCCCACGTCCTCCCGCTGGGCATACATCAGCATCTCTTCCATCCAGTCAAAGGTAATCACCTGCGTGTCGTTGTTCAGCAGCAGCAAATAATCGCCGGTGGCGTAAGCCGCCCCCAGATTGTTGATACTGGAATAATTGAATTCCCCCCCATAGGTCACAATCCTGACCTTTGTTCCCGCCTTCCCGGCCTCTTCCGCGCACATGACACCCATGTCATAAGACTCCTCCGAAGAAGATACACCTTCCCGGGCTGCCAGGGCCTGCTCATAGTCATATCCCAACAGTTCTCCATAATACTGTTTAATCTCAGGGGAGGTACTGCCGTTTTCCACGATCACCAGTTCAAAATTGTCATAGGTGGAACGATCCAGAATGGAATTCACGCAACGTTCCAGATCCTCCCGGTGATCCCGATTGGGGATGATAACGGAGATCCTGGGATTGCCCTCCACCCGGTAACGGATGCGGAATATGGTGGGAAAGGCCCTGGTACTGCTGATCTGAAAATCCCGGAAGCCATGCTTTTCCAGATGATCTGCCACTGCCCTTCTGGCAGCCTCCACCGCGTAAGGTTTCGCCTCTATGTCTGAGGCCACGCTGCCCTCATGGCTTCTCCAGTAGTACAGGAGTTTGGGAATGTGATGTACTTTCCCGGCCCGGTCCGTGAGGCGCAGGATCATGTCATGGTCCTGGCTTCCGTCCAGGCTGGTGCGGAACAATTCCGCATCCTCCTCCAACAGACGACGGGAAAAGACGCTGAAATGGGTAATATAATTGTTCCCCCGCAGGGTATCCGGCGCAAAGTCCGGCTTAAAATGCATATTCACCAGATTGTCCACACTGCCGTCCCTGAAAGTAGACTCGTCACAGTAAAGGAAATCCGCCCCGGTTTCGCTTATGGCACGGGCATATTCATACAGGGCGCAGGGATGCAGCACATCGTCATGGTCAAACAGGCCGATATAGTCCCCGGTGGCCAGACGATAACATGCATTGGTGTTCCCTGCAATCCCCTGGTTTTTTTCCAGCTTATGGTAGAGGATTCGTCCCCCCGACCGGGCCGCATACTCCTGGCAGATCCCACCCACATAGTCGTGATCCCCGTCGGAGCCGTCCGCCAGGCAGAGTTCCCAAATCTGGTAAGTCTGTTCCATGACGGATTCTATCATATCCCGCAGGAAGCGTTCCGGCGTATTCCACAGAGGCACCAGAATACTGAATCTGACTTTCTCGGGAAAAACCGTCTCCCTCTGGATCCGGGCCGTTTCCGGATCCGGGAAGCTGGCCGTGCCGAACTGCAGGCTTGCCTGCCGCTCTCTTTTCTTGTAACGCAGCTTTTTTACCAAATCCCGGGGATGCAGTACCCGCCTGGCCCGGGTAGCCTGCCGTCTACAAAAATGGATGGCCCTGCGGAAAGGCTTGCTCATCTTCCAGAAGGCGCTGTTGTGTATGAAATCCAATTTGGCCTGCAGCACATCCCTCTCTTCCTCCAGTTGAGACAGTCTGTCCGCCAGATAAGCGCTGCGCTGTTTCTCTTTCTCATAGGCTTCTTTATAATTTCGATCCGTCATGTACCGTTTCCCCCTTGTCAGAATTGTCTGTTGGTTCTTTGGCGGTCTTCCACATAAACCCCGGCAGCAACTCCTCCTCCGTCCACAGGGTCAGCCGCCTCCGTCCGATTCTGCTGCGGGCCTGAAAGCCGATCTTGTAACAGCCTGCCGGCAGAAGTCCCTGTTCCAGAATCACCCGGAAGCCGCACAGGGCCACATTGGGCTGCTCCTGCATCCCATACTCTGCCTCCCTGCTGTACTGCTCCTCCAGAGAGATGGCATATATATCTCCCCCCTGGCTTTTCAAGAGCAGATACCTGTCATAGCAGGCATTATTGTCCCATCTCACCACCAGATATCCCTGCAGGCAAAGCAGCTCCCCGCTCCGGAAAGCACCCAGTTCAAAGGCCAGATTCTCCGGCTCCCGCTCCGGGCACTCCGCCAGGCGTCGGCAATTTAATGCCTTCTGACCCCCGGCGCGGGTGTCCAGATAAACTCCGTATATATGCGTATCCCCCAGTTCCATGCACAAAGGCTCGGGGTAATAAGGATCATGGGCTAAGTATGCGGGATGCCTGCGGTACAGGGTCTGCCTTTCCCTGCGAAGACGTTCCATCTTCTCCCGGGTTAGATCGCCGCCCCGGCTTAAGGATTCATGATGCCAGGCGTGAAATCGGTTCAGCACCACATTGTGCCAGCCGGCCTCCCGCAGCCGGATACACAGTTCCACATCGTTATAGGCCACCTGCAGATCCTCCGGGAAGCCCCCGGCCTGTTGGAATCGGTCACGCCTTACCATGAGACAGGCCCCGGTCACCGCTGCCGCATTGCGGTTCAGGCTGCCATAACCATAGTCCTCCTCCTGGCCGTCCCGGGTGAATTGCAGCTTGTGCACCGGCCCGCCAGGCAGGTTGGCGATACCCGCATGCTGGATCATGGTGGAGTCCGGATAATAGAGTTTCAGTCCCACCGCTCCCACATAGGGCCGCAGCGCCCGCTCCGCCATGGCCTCCAGCCAGCCGTCCGGGCACACCGTGATATCATCGTTGAGAAAAAGCAAAAGTTCTCCTGTGGCCTCCCGGGCGCCCAGGTTGCACATTTTCGAGAAATTAAAGGGCATGGGCTCGTAGATATATCCCATGCCCCGGGTCAGTTTTTCTATTTCCGCCCTGTTTTCGGGGCTGCTCCCATTGTCCACCACCAGAATCTCCCAGGGACAGAGCCCACTCTCCGGGCTGTCGGGCCCTAAATCTGCCGTAATGTCGGGCTGGCAGCAGGCTTCCCAACATTTTGCCAGAGACTCCAGACACTGCCCCAGGACTTTGGGATTATCCTTGGAAGGAATGATAATGGACAGCTTGGCCGCTGACCGGGAAGTCCACACTTTCCCGTCAAATCCATCCTCCCGGCGGTACGCGGTCTGGACGCCGGCCAAAACCCCTTCATGGCTCATATGAAACAACATGCCTGGCAGACGGGCTATGGAAGCACAGCCACAATCAAAGCCTCCCGCCAGTGCCAGCAGTTGATGCACCAGCCTCCGCACCTGCCCGTGTTCCCGGAAAAAAACCACTCCTTCCCTGTCCCGGGGCCATGTCCCCGGGGGCAGCTTTTCCGCCAGTTCCCTCCGCAGGGCCACCACACTGCCCGGATAGAAACAGGAAAGCCAGGTATCCGGGGACCATTCCGGCTTAAAATAGGGACTGTACCGATGCTCCCCTGTTACATCCAGAGCATCCTCATCCCCATACAGCAGCAGGGTCTGAGGATGGGCCTCAAAATACGCCGCGATCCAGGCAAAAGCCTCCGGATCAGGATAGCCCTGTTCCTGCAGAATCAGCCATATTCCACGCTCCTTCAGCAGAGCAAGCCCCTGCTCCAGAGCATCGCCGCACAGCTCTGTCAGAGACCGGGAAATGCCCTTCTCCGGCAACTCGTCTTTCTGTCCCCGGGGCAGAATACCCGGGCGATAAGAATCTTCCCCCGGTCCATCGGCCTGCCCCACAAGCCCCAGCCACTCCTCATAGGAAATACGCCGCTTGGCTCCGGCCAGTCTGCAGGCATACCGCCTGTTCTGTTGTCTCTCCAAAGCCCCCCGCAGCTTTGCCTTGATATGCAGTCCCATGTGAACTTCCTCCCCCTGCTGCCCACAGGTTAAACCCATTTCCTCACTGCGCCGGCCAGATCTTCCGCCATGGAGAGGGGCAGCAGACGGTACTCCATGCGGATATACAGGATATTCACCTCACCCGGCTGCAGGCGGCTGATGTCAATGTCGATATTGGGATCCGGGGTGGGATACACCACCGTCAAATAATTGTCTCCCTGCTCCCCCCTGGGCCGAATCCGCTTTCCGTTGACTGCCAGCACCTTGGGGACATTCGGCGGAACCTTTTCCCCGTTGAAGCGCAATTCCAGGATCCTGCAGATTCCGCAATCCATGGCGGGGTCAATCCGCATTCTGCGCACATTGCCGGGAAACTGAAGTTCCAGTTCGATCTGTCCGCCATCCTCATAGACCCGGTCCAGAAAACGGGAGCATTCCTCCCGATACCCCTCGCCCCTGTCCTCGTATACCTGGATTCTGGTGAGGCGCTCTTGCTCTTCCTGATCTCTCACCAACTTTTCGGGATCCCGCAGTTTTTTTCCGATCCCTTCCCACAGCGCCGCCATGGAAGCCGCCTTACCCTCCACATAGCGCTGGAACTTCAATTCCCGTTCCCGGTATTCCTGGGCCTGTTCCTCCGTGATCCCCAGAGTCCGCAGCACTCTGTCCAGATCCAGCCGGCCCCGCTTCTCGTTCTCCAGCAGATAGCAGTACACTGCCCGAAATGCCAGTTCCCTGGTCTCCATGGGCTTTTCGAAAGTCCATTCATAGTCGATCAGCGTCCATCTGTCCCCGTCTACCAGCAGATTGGAGAACACCAGATCAAAATCCGTCACCGGGCATTCTTCTCCATAACCGATTCTCTCCAAATACTGGTCAAAAAAGTGCCAGAAGCCCTCCTGATCCCCTTTTTCCAGACATTCATCCAACAATTCCGCCAGGGGCCGGCCCGTCACATATTCAAATACCGCATGGAAATCCTTGTCCTGCCCCTCCAGCCTGCATTTATTTACGCCCAGAGCGCTGCCCTGATAGCGTTCCGTCAGCTTTTCCCAGGCCCAGACCATCCTGCGCACATGCGCCTGAGCCTCCTGGGTCAGGGGATATTTACGCACTGTTTTCCCCCCCTGGCCATCCCCGCAGATCTCTGTACGAATCTTAAATTCCCTGGCCCGGTCGTTGGAATACTTTACATATTCCACGGGAAAAGACGCACCGATCACAGCCATGTAGGAATTGGCGAACACGGGAAAAAGCCCCTCTTCCACTATGCCGTCAAAGGCCAGCTTTTCATCAAAAAGCATCATGCGGTCCCGGTCAAAATTCCGCAGATTGTTGGACAACTCCCCCCGGCCCGGCAGACGCTGGTCTGAATAGACTGCGGTCATAAATTTATAGTCCGGATAGGGATAGTAGAAGCTGTATTCTTCCGCGCCGCAGCTTTTGAAAATCGCTTCCAGCCCCTTTCGGGAGAAGGTTCTGGCACTGCCTCCCTCCTGATAGTTCTCAATCCCGGAAAAGTAGCTGCCCAGGTGATCCTCCTGGCAGCCCGCAAAATATTTCAGCCCGTATTTGTTCTCAATGGCGATCAGAATCCGCCCCCCCGGGGCCAGATGGCCCATCAGGATCCGCAGGAACTCCTCATAGGGACGGTCTCCGCCAATATAGCCCCGGCCATACTCAAACACTCCGATGAGACAGATATAACTGTAGTCCCGGGGCAGCACGGGCTCGATATCCTGGAAATTCCCCACATGGATGGTGATATTGTCATAATCGCTGTGCCGGCAGGCATTGATCATGCTGCGCTTTTTGGACAGATCCACACAGGTGACGCTGCCGGCCTTCCTGGCCAGCGCGCCGGTGATGGCCCCGCATCCGCTGCCCACCTCCAGTACCTTGTCCTGCGCCGTCATAGGCACGAAATCCACAATGTTTTCCCTCAGCGGGGACAAATGGTACAATATGGGCCAGCTTTTCCGCTGTTCGATCAGCTGAGGATACTCCACCCTGGAATATTTTTTCACAATGTCCAGCAGTTCGTCCTCCACCGTGCCGTCACAGTAAAGGTCCTCTCCCGGGTATTTACTTAAATCCAGTGTGATCTTCCCGATCTGTTCCGTCATATTCTACATTTCCTCCGTTTGGATTCCGGCACATTCTGCCGTTACTGCGCCGCTCCGGGCGTCCGTTCCAGGTCCTTCACCGTGATCCGTGAGTTCATATCGTAATATCCCACCGTGTTTTTGTCCGACACCACGGTAATATTCAGCGCGTCATACAGGCGATGGTACACCTGGAATGTATCGCCCTCGTAGCCCGTAAGTCCCAGGGACAGCAAATACTCCCCTCCCTGCAGATTCATTTCCTGGGTAAAAGTGATTTCTTTCACCTGTCCCGGCTCTCCGCTGTCCAGATAAGCCTTTTCCACCATGGTATTGGTGCCGGTGATCTCCACGCCGATGATGTTTTTCACCGAATAGGCAAAGATGGGCGACGGGATATGTTCGTAGAAAGCCACCTTCATATGGATGGAAAAGACAGTCCCCTTGAGGATGGCATTGGACCGCATCCCCCGCTCGTCCGTGAGATACACTTCCAGTATCTCCGCCTGATGGGTTCCGTATTCCAGCAGTTCCGGATTCTGCCCCGCCTCACCGCCGGCGGCGTGCTTCTGGTCCTCTCCCTCCTCATACTGCCCCACCAGCACCTGCTTGTAAGCGTCTATCATCTTTTTTGGCGTGCCCTCCCCCAAAAGAACCCCCTGGTTGAGCAGATACACCCGGTCACAGTACTTGCTGACGCTGCTGAGATCATGGCTGACAAACACGATGGTCTTGCCCTTTTTTTTGAATTCCTCAAACTTCCGATAACATTTTGCCTGGAAAAACACATCTCCCACGGACAGGGCTTCATCCACTATCAGGATCTCCGGATCTATATTGATGGCCACCGCAAAAGCCAGCCGCACAAACATGCCGCTGGAATAAGTCTTTACCGGCTGGTGCACATAGTCCCCGATATCCGCAAACTCCAGGATCTCCGGCAGCTTGGCCTCTATCTCCTCCTCGGAAAAGCCGATCATGGTGCCGTTGAGGTACACATTCTCAATGCCGTTGTATTCCATATCAAAACCCGCGCCCAACTCCAGCAGGGCGGAGATGCGCCCGTTGACCCGGACCTGGCCGGAGGTGGGATTGAGTACCCCTGTGATAATCTTCAGGATCGTAGACTTGCCGGAGCCGTTGGTGCCGATGATGCCCACCGTCTCTCCCTGGCGGATCACCATGTTCACATCCCGCAGCGCATAATGTTCCCGATACTGCTTCCTGGTCAGCCGCAGGGCCTCCTTGAAGCGGTCCGATGGTTTGTCGTACAGCTTGTATACTTTGTTCAGGTCCCTGACCTCAATGGCCGCCTCCCTGATATCCTTCTCTTCCATTGCGTCCTCTTCCCTGCTTTCTCTTTTTCTATATTACATCCGCGAAATGCACCTTCAGCTTCTTAAAGATCGCCGCACCCAGCAAAAAAAGCACCGCCGTCACCGCCCAGAAATACAGGGTCCCGGAGAGATCTTCAAAAAACCAGTGATAGCCGTACACCGAATCCCGGTAGCCGTTCACGATGTATACAAGTGGATTCAGCTTCAGCAGCGTCACCACCACGGGATTGTGCAGGGAGTCCAGACTCCACAGAATGGGGGTGGCCCATATGCCTACCTGCAGGCAGATGGAAATAATCTGGGACAAATCCCGGAAAAAGATTACCACGGCGCAGGTAGTATAGGACATGGCCAGCACCAGCAGGAAGAGGCACAGTCCGTAATAGACCACCTGTAACAGGTACACACTGGGATAATAGCCGTATATGCAGCCCAGAAGCACCGCCAGCCCCAGGAAAAACAAATGGCTGAAGGTGGCTGCGAGAACCTTTATCACAGGCAGAATGCTGATCTTAAATACCACCTTTTTCACCAGGTAACTATATTCAATCAGCGACATGGTCCCCTGGCTGATGGCTTCACTGAAGAAAAACCAGGGCACCAGCCCTGCCGTGATAAACAGCGCAAAAGGAACCTCCACGCCGCTGCGCAGTTCCACGGCTTTGGTACCAAATATCTTATCGAAAACCAGGTAATACATAAGTACTGTCACCAGTGGCTGGGCAAATCCCCACACTACCCCCATATAGGAGCCAGCGTATCGCTTTTTAAAATCATTTTTGGACAGTTTCCAGATCAGCTTTCTGTTCTGCCATAGTTCCCCGGGCAACCGGGTCAGCCGGGAAGCAGGCATTCTTGTTTTCTCCATATAGCGGTTCCTGTCACCTTCCGTATTCTTCCACATAGGCGGAAAGACCGCCCCATTTGGTATCTCTCTCTGAAAAGATCAGTTCCATCCCTTCCGGGATCGGCCACTGTACCCCGATCTCCGGATCGTCATACCGCAGGCCGCCCTCATCGCCGGGATGGTAAAATTCCGAGCATTTGTAGCAGAATTCCGCGTAGTCCGACAGCACCAGGAAACCATGGGCAAATCCCTTGGGTACATAGAACTGCTTCATATTCTCTTCCGTGAGCAGTTCCCCATGCCACTGCCCAAAGGTGGGAGAACCCTTCCGCAGGTCCACCGCCACGTCAAATACCTCCCCTCTGATCACACGCACCAGTTTATCCTGGGGGTATTGGATCTGAAAATGCAGCCCCCGCAGTACCCCCTTTTTGGACGCAGACTGGTTGTCCTGCACAAATTCCACATCTATCCCCGCCGCCTTATAATCGTTGTAATTATAGGTCTCCGCAAAATAACCTCTGGCGTCCCCAAACACGGTGGGGGTTATCACCTTTAACCCTTCAATTCCACATGTTTCCACTGCAATTTTACCCATTATATCTCTCCCTCTTTTCAATATTATTACTTGTATTACGCAGAAAGCCCCATGCTTACACAGCTACTATCGTCCCATATAGCTGATATTCATATCCACATTTCCCTCTATGCCGTCGATCTTGCCCTTGGAGGTATACTGCCACATATGATAGAATCCCTCATACAGGGGAACGCTGCGGTATTCTGCCAGCCAGATGCAGTAGTTCTCCAGCCGTCCTGTGTCTATACGATTGTAGTACCAGTTTCGGCTGGCATACACCCCTGCCTCACCGCCGGCATTCTCCACCGTGCGGCAGAAGGCCTCGCACACCAAGGTACGCTCCTCCACGGACAGGCCGTCCGCCCGTCCGTTGCCCCCGGCCCCCTCCGTATCGATGAAGATGGGGTAATCCAGATTGTATTCACGCACCAGTTCCAGCACCATGGAAGCCTCTTCCACCGCCTCCACCTCGTCTATGGCCTGGGTGAAAAAATAAACGCCCACTTTCACCCCCGCCATGGAAGCCCCTTTGATATTCGCTACAAAATAAGGATCCACCACCAGACTGCCCGTACTGGAGCCCCGATAGCCTGCCCGAATAATGGCAAAGTCCACCCCGGCGGCCTTAACCTTCTCCCAATCGATCTCCCGGTTCCATTTGGACACGTCTATTCCCACGGTGGTGTTGGACGTGGGAGTCTGCAGTTTTTTGATCTCCGATTTGTCGCTGTCTTCTTCCGCCTCCTGCACTCCCGTGTCCTCCGCCTGGGCGTCAATGTCCTCCTCGGTCTTCATCAGCAGGGAGATATCGTCAATAAACACATATTCCACCTTGTCCTTGACCTGCACCCGGGTGGGATTCACCGGCACTTTATAACCCTCCACCTCCTGCAGGCTCACATAGTATTCCCCGGAACTCAGTCCGCCGATATACAGTACACCGTCCTGGTCCAGATCCCTGTACTCCCCCTGATCCCCCAGTTCCACCAGGAAACTCTGCCCCTCCACAGGCTTCCCCTGGTAGTCCACCACCTGGATACGCAGATCCCGCTCCACGGAGGTGACCACCAGGGACAGCCTGCTCTGCTCTTCCAGTTTCTGCTCCAGCCAGGTGTTTTCCTCCGGGTTGAAAAAGGTGGCGTCCTCCAAAAAAGCAGACAGGTCGCTGCCGATCCTCTGCCCGTATTCATCGTAGATTATGTCCTGGCTTTGGGGTTTGGGGGTGGGTTGCCCCGTCCCCTGCCCGCCGCCCCGGGGGGCAGGATTGGCGTAAAGCACCAGCACCGCCACAAGCAGGATCACCCCCATGGAACCCAGAATACAGATTCTCTTCAGCTTAGAGTCCATTGGCTACCTCAGTCAGATATTTTCCGTAATTGGTCTTCATCAGGGGCTCCGCCAGCTTGAGCAGCTGCTCCCTGTCGATAAAGCCTCTCTTGTACGCAATCTCCTCAATGCAGGAAATATACAGGCCCTGGCGCTTCTGGAAAGCCGCCACAAAGTCCGCCGCGTCCAGCAGAGCATCATGGTTGCCCGTATCCAGCCAGGCAAAGCCTCTTCCCAGAGTCTCCACCAACAGCGTGCCGCGCTTCAAATACTCATTATTGATACTGGTGATCTCTATTTCGCCCCGGGCGGAGGGTTTTACATTCTTAGCGATCTCCACCACGTCATTGTCATAGAAATACAGACCCGGCACCGCGTAGTTGCTCCTGGGATTCTCGGGCTTCTCCTCAATGGACAGGGCCTTCCCGCTTTCGTCAAACTCCACCACGCCGTACTCCCTGGGATCCCGCACATAATAGCCGAAAATGGTAGCGCCTTTTTCCCTGGACGCCACCTCCCGCAGCACTCTGGAAAAACTCTGGCCATAGAAAATATTGTCTCCCAGCACCAGAGCTACCCGGTCACTGCCGATGAATTCTTCGCCGATGAGAAAAGCGTCCGCCAGCCCCCTGGGTGTCTCCTGCACCGCATAGTGAAACTCCATGCCAAGCTGGCTTCCGTCCCCCAGGAGTTCCTCAAATACCGGCAGATCCCTGGGAGTGGAAATGACCAGTACTTCACGGATCCCCGCCAGCATCAAAATGGAAAGGGGATAATAAATCATGGGCTTGTCATAAACAGGCATGATCTGTTTGCTGATGGCCTTTGTCAACGGATACAGTCTGGTGCCGGATCCTCCGGCTAAGATAATTCCTTTCATGGTCTTTTCTCCTTTTGAAATTAGAGTTCTTCGGTTTACCGAATAGACAGTTTTTAACGCGCCGAAGGGATTGCCGCATTTTTGAGGCAATCCCCCGGTCAAAACCTTTTATTTTTCGTACATCTCCGTGTAGTATTTCTGGTAGTCGCCGCTGGTCACGTTCTTCATCCACTCCTCATGCTCGAAAAACCAGGCGATGGTCTTTTTGATGCCTTCCTTGAACATGGTCTCGGGATACCAGCCGATCTCTGCCTTGATCTTATCCGGAGCAATGGCATATCTTCTGTCGTGCCCCTTCCGATCTTCCACATAGGTGATCAAATCCCTGCTCACCAGACTCTTGCGGGGGTCTCCCTCCGGCAGCATATCCTGCAGGGTCTCGATGATGATGTTGATAATCTCTATATTCTGCTTTTCGTTGTGGCCGCCGATGTTGTAGGTCTCGAACAGCCTGCCCTGCTCCTGGACCATGTCGATGGCCTTGGCGTGATCCTCCACATAGAGCCAGTCGCGCACATTCTTTCCGTCCCCATATACCGGCAGCTTCTTGCCCTGGAGAGCATTGTTGATGATCAGCGGGATCAGCTTCTCCGGGAACTGATAGGGGCCGTAGTTGTTGGAACAGTTGGTAATATTGGCCGGGAAGCGATAGGTGTCCATGTACGCCTTTACCAGCATGTCCGAACTGGCCTTGCTGGCCGAGTAGGGGCTGTGAGGGGCATAGGGCGTGGTCTCGTAAAAAAAGGCGTTGTCATCATCCGGCAGGGATCCGTACACTTCGTCCGTGGACACATGCAGGAACTTCTTGCCCTCCTTATAACTGCCGTCCGGCTGTTCCCAAGCCTCTCTGGCGCAGTTCAGCATCACCGCCGTGCCCAGCACATTGGTCTGCACAAAGACCTCGGGGTTACGGATGCTGCGGTCCACATGACTCTCCGCGGCAAAATGCACCACCCTGTCAATGTCATTTTCCTTAAAAATCCGTTGGATGGCCTCTTTGTCACAGATATCCGCCTTCACAAACGTGTAATTCTCTCGTTCTTCCACATCCTTCAGATTTTCCAGATTGCCAGCATAGGTCAGGGCATCCACATTGAGGATGCGGATCTGATCACCATATTTCCTGAACATGTAATGAATATAATTGGACCCGATAAATCCGGCGCCCCCGGTTACCAAATAAGTTCTCATAGTTTTTCCTCTCTGTTCCTTCTGTTTTTATAGAAGTGATTACGTCATTATAGCATACTTTTCCAGTTTGTACAACCACCACACTGGTGCGCCGGCACACTAATACCCCAGATAGCTGAGGTTTAAGTCCACATCCCCTACGATGCCGCTCACTTTGCCGGTGGACTTGTACTGCCACAGGTCATATCGCCCGGTGTAGGTGGGGGCGGAGGCATACTGGGCCAGCCAGATCTTGTACGCCCCAAGCTGGCTGACGTCTATCTTGCTGGTGAGCCAGGTCTTGTTGGCATAGACGCCCGCCGTGTACCCTGCGTTCTGTATGGTCTGGCAGAAAGCCTTGCACACCTCGGTCCGGGTCTCCACGGTGATGCCGTCCGCACGGCCCCCGCTGGGTTCCACATCCAGAAACACCGGATAGGATATCCGATAGTTCTTGATCAGTTCCAGCACCATGGAAGCCTCCTCCACCGCCTCCACTCTGTCAATGGCCTGGGTGAAGAAATAGACTCCCACTTTCAGCCCTGCCTCCGTGGCCCCTTTGATATTGTTCTGAAAAGTGGGATCCACAATCAGGGTTCCCTGGGATGATCCGCGATATCCGCAGCGGATAATCACATAGGACACACCGGAATTTTTTACCGCGTTCCAGTCAATGATGCCGTTCCATTTGGAAACGTCAATTCCCATGACACCTGCACCCGTCACCAATGACCCGTCGCTGGCAAAATTGTATTTTACCCCCTGGATCACCTGCTCGCCGGTGACGGCATTGCCGTTGACATCAAAATACTTCACGGCTCCGCCGATGGTCTGCCAACCTGTATATTTAGCTTCTCCCTTTTTGTAAAACTTATCATAGGTATAGTAATCGGCGTAAAAGGCCTGGCGGTAATTATTGTTCTCCAGCACATAGAGTTCGTTGCCGTCCCTGTCTTTCAGCAGCGAAGTCCTGTTCTCCATGGGGTTCTGTTTGACCGTCACCGTACAGACTGCCGTGATGGTATTGTTGTTTTCCGAATATTTTACCGTAATATTGGCACTTCCCGCCGCCAGTCCGGTGACGGTTATGGTTCTGCCGGAGATCTCCGCCCTCGCCACATTGGCATCGGAGGATTCCACCGTCAGCACATCCGTGTCAAGGCCATTTTCCAGAACAGCTGTAAGGTTGACGCTTGCCCCCGTGTACACCAGTTCCGTGGCCTTGTCCAGTCTCAGATTCCTGGCGGCAGACACGGTCACACTGCAGGTTGCGGTCAGACCACTGACCTGATTGCCCCCGGCATCTATGCCGTTTGCCACATAGGAGATCAGCACCGGCTGCTGGGTGACTGCCACGGCCGTCACCGTTCCGCTGCCATCCACTGTGACGGCGGAGGGATTGCTGCTGGTCCAGCTAATGCTCTGGATGGTCACACCGTCACAGGCGGCGGCAGCGGTAAACTGCCCTCCCACAGTCAACGTCTTGTCCGCAGGATCTATCCTGCCCACATAGACCACGGGAACCGGCGTAGGGGCAGCTGTAGGAGGCGCAGTGGGAGGAACTGTCGGCGGCGCAGTGGGATCTGTGGGCGCCACTGCAGGAGGCTGCGTGGGCGTCACTGCGGGAGGGTCTGTAGGCGCCACTGCAGGAGGCTCCGTAGGCGGCGCCACCGGCGGTTCTGCCGGAGGCTCCGAAGACGGCTGTACGGCAGGTTCTGCAGTGGGGTCCGCCGGTGACTGGGACGGAGGAAGCTGCGCCCCCGGATTCTCCTGGGACAGCCTAACAAAGCTGCCGCCCAGGGCCAGCGTCATGGGATCCGGGATATTACTCTTTGCCACTTCCGCGTAGGTGATCATAGTGCTGGTGCTCTCCACCCAAGCCACCGTATCCTTCAGATAGGATTCCACCAGGGTTTCATTAATCTTGGTATCTTCTTTCTCCGCATTGATTTGGGACTCCGTCTTAACTTCATCCGACACATCTACCTTTTGGTACTCTATCTCTTTTTTAACTTCTGTCTTCTGTTCTGAAGTGACCAGACCATAACTCTTATATTTCTCATCCGTTAAAGCAATCATCACCAGCCTGTACTGTCCCGGCGTCAGATTCTTTTTATAGATTATGCCGTCCATATCATCGTCCGACCACATGATTTCAGAGCCGTCCGGTCCCTTGACAGAGAGGCTGAAGGGTACGTTTCCGATCAGCTTTCCCGTCTCCTTGTTGACAAATTTGATCTTGAGATCCTTCTCAATGGAACTGAAGTTCATCTGTACATTGATATCCGGCCTGTAATCCTGCTCATCGTACTCCTGGGGCTTAGGAGTCGCCGTTGGTTCCGGAGTCGCCATGGCCTGCAGCGCAGCAAGATAAGCCTGCTGGGCATTGGCCACAGCGTCCAGCCCCTGTCCCCCGATCAAATTTACTCCGGCAAGCTGCGCCCCCGCTTCCCGGTAAGAATTCGCCTGCAGATCCCCCATCCTGCTGACAATAAACACAATCCCTGTCACCAGGGCCATCAGCAGCACTGCGATACCTGCAATCAGAATGAACTTATCCAGGATCCGATCCCCTTCTTCTTCGTCGTCTTCCTCCTCCTCTTCCTCCTCTTCAAAATACTCTGTATCCTCCGGCAGATCCGATTCAAAATACTCGTATGACCCGAACTCCTCTTCGTTCCGGCCAGTACCGTATTCATCCCCTTCGTAGCCGTATTCCGCCGCTTCCATGTCGGCAGACTCCGGGATTTCATATTCTTCCTCGGATTCTTCTTCAGCATATATCGGATCATATCCGGCCTCCTCTTCCGGATATTCGTACTCGTCCTCAAACTCCTCTTCCTCATATCCGGAGTCTTCGTCCAGGTACTCATACGCCTCCTGTTCCGGACCTTCCCCATCCAATTCATCGACGTACTCTTCATCCTCTAAAATGAATTCCTCATACTCTGCGTCATCCCACTCGTCCTGGAACTCCGTCATATTTTCCTCTATATTTTTCGTCGGTCTGCCAAAACGTCCCTTCGACCTTCTCATACTGTTCCTCCCGTCACCGAACCCTAAACAATCAGAGCCCAACTTCATCTGCCGCCGCGCCGGGTACGCTGTCCGCATAGTCCCCCTCTTCACGGCCTTTACTGCTGTACAGTATAACATCGAAACCGCCGTCGGTTCAAGAAAAAACGGAATATTCATAAAATATTAATTTCTCCGCAGACTAAAGCAGGGAACGGCTTAGTCCTATTTCTATATAGACAATGCGGTCGAATAATAGTAAAATAATGGCAGGAAAGTGAGGTACCCCATGAAACAGGAATCCGCTGACACACACCGCAAATCAAGTATTCCGGATATTGATATCATCGACCTGGACTTTGTCACAAACGAGGAAAAGAATGAAGAATCTGCTATGGAAAACGCCTGTGGGCAGGATGAGCAGCCTGCCGGCGGCTCTCCTAATGAGGAAGGGGACAAGCAGTCTCCCAGGAAAAAGCCCGGGCGCTTCGGCGGCTTCTTCCACCACAGTTTCCTGCATATAGTGTTTGTGCTGGCCCTGATGCTCTGCATCGGACTGGTGGTTTTCCGCTTGTCTAATTGGGGAACCCGCGTGCCGTCCCTCTTCGACCCGGACGCGGACTTTGATGACAACGACCTCATCGAAGTGCTGGACAATATGGTAAATGTACCGGCAGACCAGCGCAGGGACACGGACGGCATACGCACGGTGGTGGTGCTGGGGAATTCCCCTTTCTCCGATCAGCGTGATTCCGACACCGGCGTCATCAGTCTGGCCGGCCAGCTGACGGAGGCGGTTTTCTACAACTGCTCTGTGGCCGGGTCCCATCTGGCAGCCGCCAACGACACCTTCCGGCCGGAAGAAGATCCCATGGACGCCTTTAATCTATATTGGCTGACCACCCTGATCACCCTGCAGAATACCGGTATTTATGACAGCGCCTTCGCCGCCATGGAAGACGTCGTCCCAACGGATGCCCGCTATGCCTTTGAGACCCTGTCTACCCTGGACTTTCAGAATGTGGACGTGCTGGCCATCATGTATGACGCCTCAGACTACCTGGAGGAACGCCCTCTGTATAACCCAGAAAACATCACGGACATCCAGACCTTTGCCGGTAACCTGGACGCCAGCCTGGAACTGCTGCGCAGCACCTTCCCCCATCTGCGGATCATTGTACTGTCCCCCACCTATGCCTACTATGTGGAGGAGGATGGATCATATATCAGCAGCGACATTCATAAATCCAACGGCTACTCCCTGTCCACCTATGCAGGCAATCTGGAGCGCATCGCCTATCTTCACTCTGTGTCCTATCTGGACAACATCTATGGAACGGTGAACGAAAACAATGCCGGTGACTATCTGGAAGATCATCTGCACCTGAATACCGCAGGACGGCAAAAACTGGCGGAGCGCTTTGTATATGCCCTGGAGTACTTTGACTGACCCCGGTTGGGAATTTATTTTCCCCTGATCCTCATGCCCAGGCGATGCAGCCGGCGCACGATCCGGGGAGCCAGGGTCAGCACCAGCAGATACAGCTTGTTTTTCCCGGACAGATAAGGAGAACCCACCGTATCTCTCACATGTCCCCGAAGGAATCGGACAATGGCCCTATATTGCCCATTATCCCGCCGCATCTGCCCGATGGGGATGTGGAGAAGATAGTCCAGCCTCTGGTAAAGGCCGAATCGGACTGCCACCGGCCTGAGCCGGGGATATTTCTCCTCCACCAGGGAAAGCACCAGATCCGCATTGTTCACATTGTCCGAAAAAACTCTGGAAAATTCCTCCGCCCCCTTTTTCCGGGTGTTGCTGCCCAGACGGTAAAACACATGATAGCCGCACATCGGCAGAGATATCACCCCCTCCGACCGCTGCAGCAGACGGATCATCAGGTGAAAGTCCTCATTCAGCTGTTCTTCCGGAAAGCGTTCGTCTCCCAGAAGCCGTCGGGGCACCAGCTTTGTACAGAAAGAGCAGTCCCCCCGGTGCATCAGCAGTTCCTCCAGGAATTCCACTGGGGCGTATTCCTCCCGCTCCTCCGGGATCCGGCAGATGCCGGGAAGCTGCCCGCCCTGCTCGTCCACCTCGTCTCTGCCTGCCTGAACCAGCCAGTTCTCTTTTCCTTCTGCGGCCTGCAGCAAATGCATATACATGTCCGGCTCCACAAAGTCATCGCTGTCAACGAAGCCCAGGAATTCTCCCCGGGCCTTCTCGATCCCCAGGTTCCGGGCCGAGGAAGTACCGCCGTTCTCCTTGTGGAACACACGGATGCGCCCGTCCTCCCGGGCCAGACGGTCACACAGCGCTCCCGTGCCGTCCGTGGAACCGTCATCCACCAGCAAAATCTCCAGGTCCCGGTAAGTCTGCTGCTCCAGGGACCGAACGCACCGGGGCAGATACTCCATGATATTGTACACCGGCACAATCACGCTGAGCAGCGGCATCTCCGCCGCCTCTCTGTATTCTCCCATCTTTCCACATCCTCCCTCACAGCAGACCCTGCTGCATATCCTTACCGCATCTTCTCAACTCACGGCACGACCCACAGCATATCCTTACCGCACCCTCTCAACTCACAGCAGACCCTGCTGCATATCCTTCCTGCATCTTATCAACTCACGGCACGACCCACAGCATGTCCTTCCCCGCATCCTCTCCGCTCACGGCAGACCCTGCTGCATGTCCTTCCCCGCTTTCTGCGCACAGCCTGACTCTCGGCCTTCTTACCGCTTACAGACAGATAAGATCCCGGCTCAGCGGACCCGCTTCGTATTCCGGGATGTTCTCCCCGCAAAGTTCCGCCGCCATACAGGCATAGAGCCGCTCCGCCGCCACCCGGGGATTCCACAGGGTCCGCACGGTCTCATAGGCGGCGCGCCCCAGACGCCGGCGCAGCGCTTCATTCTCCGCCAGTCCCAGGGCCAATTCCGCCGCCTGCCGGGGCCTTCTATGATCAAACAGACAGCCATTCTCCCCATGGCGTACCAGATAGGGCGCCGCTCCCATGCCTTTTCCGGCAATCAGCGCGCAGCCGCTGTTCATGGCCTCGTTGACCACGGCTCCCCAGCCCTCCTGGCGATCGCTGGTGGCCAGGAAAATATGGGCCCTCTCCATATATTCCCGGGTTTTCTCCGGATTGCAATATCCCAAAAAAGCCACCTGTTCCTCCAGCCCCAGCGCCTTGGCCTGCTCCCGAATCTCCTGGAACAACGCCCCGTCACCTATCATGTCCAGCCGAAAGTCTACGCCCCGCTCCCGCAGCCCTGCCGCCACCTGCAGCGCTGTCTCGGGATGTTTCCAGTCAATCATCCGAGCCGCCCAAAGCAGCCGCAGCTGCCCCTGGGACACCTGGTCTTTCCCGGCCATCAATGTATCCGGTTCCTGTTCCCGGAAAGCGGGAAAATATCCGTACCGGAACCTTTTTCCGCCATAGGCCCCCACCAGCCGAAAGTCCCCGGCCACATAGGCACCGGCGCAGAGCAGATACACCCGCCCTCCCCTGTAGCGGGTATGGTCGTGATATTTTTTTCTCAGGCCCCTGGGACTCACAAATTTGTACCGTCCTGTCTTATACAGGGGCTCGCTGTAGCGCCACAGGGGTTTCCCGGTACGCAATCTGTGCTCTATATAGCTTTCCTCCTCGCAGCCGCCAAAAATCACTGCATCCGCCTGGTCAATGCTCTCCTGACAGCGGATTTCATCCTCCCAGTAATTACGGACGAAATCCGCTTCGGCCAGACTCTCCCCCCAGCCCATGGCCACTCGTTCCTGTTCCATGGGCTGGGTCTGCACGAAGGTATAGCTTCCCCCCTGTTCCCGGCACAGCCGATACAGTTCCCGGCTCACAGGCATCTGGTGATGGTTCATATAGTTGGAGACGAATACAAGATTCATTTCTTCCCTTCCTTCAGCATGGCCCGGGCCGGTCCCTGTTGCCCCGCCGTCCGATTATTGGATATACATCAGGCCAATTCCTGATACAACTCCAAAAGCTGATTCAAATTCTGCTCTCCGTCGTGGGTCCGCCGGGCATGTTCCCGGGCCTTCCGGGTCCGCTGCGTCGCCTGTTCCCCCAGGGCAAACACTTCCGCCACCTGTTCTCCCAGCTCTCTGCTGATCCGCTGCATCTCCCCGGCCCCGTCCCCGGAGGACCCTCGGAACAGCCAGCCCTCTCCGGGGCTGATCATGCTCTCCATGCCCCCCACCAGGCCCGCCACCACAGGGGTTCCCATTAACATGGCCTCCGCCAGGGAATTGGGGGAATTTTCGATGGAGGATACACAGACATAGGCATTGCAGCGCAGATACTGTTCCTTCATCTGTCCCGCGTCCTGACTGCCCAGAAAGGTCACATGCCCGGCCAGTTCATGCTCCCTGATCTGATCCTCAAGATACCTTCCGTAAGCAGAGATCCGCAGCGCTGCCGTGGGACCCTGGCGAAGCAGACAATTTCCCGCCACATAGAGATGAACATCCGGATACCTGGGTTTTATATCCGCCAGCGCGTCCAGCATATAGTGCAGGCCCTTGATGGGATAATCCCCCTGGCTCATGAAAATGCTGTGTCTGCGGCACTCCGCATACTTCCATTCCCCCTCATAAAAGCAGGGCCGCATGGTTTCCTGCAAAACATGGTACTTCACCCGGGGATTCCACTTGGCCGTCCAGCGCCGGTCCCAATCCGTCCGCCCTGCCACATGACCGGTGAGGCGTACCGCCTTCTGTTCCCACTTTCCCCGGAGACGGAATTTTTGCTGCTGCCTCTGCAGATTGTCCCGCTTCACCAGATCCCGGAAAGTGCTCATATGCCGCAGCCTGCCGGGAAGATTGGCCATATAGGCATCCGCGTACACGGCACACAGGCCCTGGATGCCCACCAGACTGCTCTGAGGCCGGTTATAAACCCGCAGCGCCGCCAGTGTGTGGGGATACTCCGTCCCAAAGCAGTGCAGCACATCCGGTTGAAAATCCTGCAGGATTTCCTGCATATCCTGCTCCAGTTTTGGATCATATACTTCCGGTCTGGCAGTATTCTCCCGAAAACCATAGTACCAAACCCGGCCCGTATCTCCCTTCAGCAGCTTTTCCCCTGGAGCTATGGGAAAGGCCACCCCCAGTTCCACCTTGGGGACTCCCGTTCCGCTCTCCGGGGCTCCCACCCGCAGCAGCGCATCCATCAGGCCGGTAAGCCAGCCCTCCTTGTTGCTGCACGGCTTCCCCAAATCCCGGGCAATCACCGGCAGCATGATGTTACAGATCCAAAGCACTCTCATACAATCCTCTTCCCCCATGGCAGGCTGCCGACGCTGCCGGACGCCCCCGCGCCATTCTCGATCTCCCTTAGTTCAACAATCAAAAATTGATCTCGCCATTTTGCTTTATCTCCAAAAACATCCATCATTATATGCACATCCAATTTCCATGTCCCAACAATATAAATAACACCCCCTGCTTTTAACACCCTTTTACATTCCCGTTCAATATCAATCCATTGAGACTGAATATGAAAAAACGCATTGTATAGAATAACTGTATCAAATGTATTATCTGCATAATCCATTTTGGACGCATCCATGATTTGAAAATGCAGCTTTTCCCTAAGTTTGCCGTTTAGTCTTCGATCGTCAAGATCAATACAGTAAACGCTGTCGGAACAGGCTGATGCAGAAACAGAAAAATCAGCTGCTCCACAGGCAACTTCGAGAATCGTCTTATTTTCTATGTCCGCAATGAGCAGCTTAACAAGAATATCCGTATTTTTCAATATTTTTTCCTTCACAAGTTCTCTATAAACCGATATACACGCCGGTATCCTGATAGATTACATACCCGTCCATGCGGTTTACCAGCACAAACCCATAGTCCTCCGCATGGCCGGTGGTTTTCTTCCCCTCCGGCAGGATGACAAAATGGCTGGAATAGGTTTTTGCCAGGGGTAAAATCACATCCAAGTCCAGAACAGGGGCCTCCATGGCATCATACAGCGGGTTGTCTGCCTGCCACCGCTCCACCAGCATCTCTCTCCCATAGGGCATACAAACCAGAGGTGTATACTGCCGCACAAAGGAGAGCATCTCCTTGGGAAAGACAGCCATGACTTCCCGCCCTTCCACCTGGATGGCGTCACAGATATCCACCACCGCCTGGGGCATATGGTATAGATTCTCCGCCTTATGAAAGTGGGGACTGGCATAGATACAACTGCCGCTGATCATAACCAGCACAGCGGAAAGGACCGCGAATCCATACTTTTTTCTGCCCCTCAAACGCCCGTAGAGATCTGCCGTGGCATAGGCCACCACAATGGTTACCGGCAGCAGCCACAGGATGCGGTAGTAGATCTCATCCCCCACAGCCCCATACACCAGGCGGGCAAACAAGGGGTTAAAATACAGAGCCAGCACTGCCAGAGGCGCATAGACCAGCAGGACCCGCCTGCGCCGGTCCTTCTCGACAAACCACAGATATACCAGCGCCAGCAGATACCAGCCCATAATCAGCCCTGTCCCCATAAAGCCCTGAAACAGTTCTGTTATCATCTTCCACATGACTCCCGCCTCCCGATTCTATTTAAAGTTATGCATGTACCCCCAGGCGCCGCCCTGCCAGGCCTCTTCGCCTATTGTATCATAAAATACAATGCTGCATACGCCAGCGCCGGTATACAGCACAGCCCGGTCTTCACCGCCAGCCCCGGCCTGCGATAGGTCAAAGCGCCGCACAGCCCTGTCACTCCCAGCAGCATACACATAAGCATAGTACCCAATGTGGTGCAAAGACAGGCCGCCGTCACGGTCGCCCCCAGCAGCAGCCATAACACCCACTGTCCCTGCTGCCCCTTCTCCACCCGGTCCAGGATCAGGAAAAACAAAAGCAGTACCATGGGAATCACAATGCATCCCAGTGCGGACTTTCCCTGACGGCTGCGTGCCAGCATAAAATTTTCCGATGTATACAGGGAATAATTGCCGAAAATCACCAGCAAAGCAGTAAAGCACAAAAACAACGGCAGACGCTCCTTCTTTTTCCCGAAAAGCTGCCTGCCTATCTGGTAAAAAATCAGGTAGGTGGTGGGGATCAGGGCCAGCGGTACCGCCACATGGGCCACGCTGACTGCCGGAAGTCCGGAAATCCTGGCCAGAAAAGCAATCCACACAGGAAAAGGCGCCAGACCATGGCGCAGATCCAGTCCCGTGGCACCCGTGGAGTAGGGCATCAGTTCATACAATGTGTTGCTGCTCTCCGTCAGAGTGGAAATGGCCACATAATAGGCGTCATCACCGTCCTGGTAGGTCATGCCCACCGCCAGGATAAGTTGAAGGGCCGCCAATGCCAGAAAAATCCCCCAGTAGATACGATGCTGCCTGCCGTCGCTCTCCCCCTTAACCAGGAACAGCCGCCGCCCACCTCTTAAGGAGCGGATCAGCAGAAATGCCCCCACCGCCGCCACTGTCAGGGAAACGCCCGCAAAAAGTCCCACTGCCACTGCAAACCCCCGCTCCACATGCAGCAGTACCAACGGTACCGTCACAAATTGAAACAGGGCCCAGGAGATCATATAGCCGCTGGTCCACATAAACGCAGGAGAAGTTTTTCCGGGTTTTAAGAAAAATGCCGGGACGGCCCCTGTCAGCAGGGGAATTCCCACCAACCATATACACAGTATGAGACAGCCCGCTACGATTGCCATTCGCTGCTCCCTTCTCCCCCCGCCAATGGCCACAGTGCCGCCATATACCAGAGGGCCGTTGCCCATAAAGTTTTTTTATAATCCATAATACCGCTGCCGCACAGCACAAAATGCAGGATCATCCACTCCACGCCCACCCACACGGGAAGCCAGCGCCCCAAGAAACAGCGGTATCTGCTTCCCCGAAGCAGCCCGCAGAGCAGGATTGCCGCCGCCAGTCCCAGCATGAGCCACCACCATCTGCTGCCGTAATCTACATAGTACCTGGTAAGCAGAGGGGCCCTGTCTCTCATCTGTTCATAATTGATGCCGCTGTAAGCATCGTAAGCCCGCCCTTTCAACTGCATGGCAAGGATGGGCGGCGTGGCATGGTAAGCGGCCATGTCCCATATCAGATTCTTTACGTCCACCCTCAGCCTGTCCCTCAGGCAGATCTCCGCCAGTTCCCACAGTTTGCCGTTGACCTCTCCGGCTCCGTATAATTCCTCCAGCCTGGGGATCAGTACCCGTTCCACCCCGTCTGCGTAAGCGGACACATCCCTGGCAATGACCAGTCCGATCTCATCATGCAGAGGCTGGGGAAACACCTGGAAAGTCTGCTGGAAATAGGGCCAGCCCACACGGCTCAGGGCCGCCGTTGCCAGCCTTCGGTTCCACTTCTCGGGATTCCAGCCACAGTTCACCGTAATGTTGCACAGAAGCAGCGCAAATACCGTGAAACCGCAGAAAAGCCGGCATTTCCCTCTCCTACTCTTTCCCAGCTTCCACAGAAAAGCCGCCTGCAGCGGCAGGGCAAACCATGCATATATCGGAAGAACCAGCAGGAGCAGCAGCCACACCAGCAACATGGCAATGGCCAGCCTGGCCGCTTCCCTGGGGGATACATTTTCTCCGGGCTTTCCCGGAGCCTTCCTGCCGTTCCCTGCCGGAAACAAACCCCAGGCCTTTCTCCACAGGGCAGTCTCACCCAGCAGCAGAGAGGTTCCCAGGGACCAGGGCAATACAGCCAGATGACACTGCATTGCCTGGGGAAATGTGACCAGCGCCAATGTGCATAACAGCCGCAGTCTTTTGTTCCCATTTGGGAAAAAGCAGGCCCACAGCACCCAGGCCGCCGCAAATGCCGCCGACAACTGGACTACGTACAAAATCCACAAACGGGAGGACAGCAGCAACGCCAAGCCCCTGTACAGTATGCCGCTGTAAAACCCGTTTCCGGTGCTTTCTCCCGCCAACAGCAGTCTGCTCTCCTGAAAATTCTGCAGCCCGCCCATATTCTGCATAAGCCAGGCCAGCCCCAACAGGATCTGGACGCCCATGCCGCAGGCCAGCGCCGCTCGCAGCACTCCCTGCGTATGCCTACCCAATCGCCGCATCTATCTGCCTTTCTGTTCCCAAAACCGTTACACACTGTGCATTCCTGCTGCTTTGCAGCAATTCCCTCTCACTGACTATTCATAGAACGCCTGCACCTGTCTGCATATATAGTCCACCTGCTCCAGCGTCAGTCTGTAGAACATGGGAAGCCGCAGCAGCCGCTCGCTCTCCTTGGTGGTATAACGGTCCTCCCCATGGAAACGACCGAATTTCAAGCCCGCCGGGGCCGTGTGCAGCGGAATATAATGGAATACGCTGTGTACCTGATGCTCCTTCAGATAGGCAATCAGCGCCGTCCGCTCCTCGATATCCCCGGTCTTGATATAAAACATATGAGCATTGTGCACACAGCCTTCCGGCACCGCAGGCAATTCGATGCGTCCCGACTGTGCCAGAGGGAGAAGATTTTCATAATATCGGTTCCAGCAGGCCATACGGGCCGCCGTAATCTCCTCCGCCATCTCCAGCTGAGCATACAGATAAGCGGCGTTCATGTCACTGGGCAGATAGGAAGAACCGTAATTGATCCAAGTGTATTTGTCGATCTGTCCCCGGTAGTATTTGCTGCGGTTGGTTCCCTTTTCCCGGATGATCTCTGCCTCCTCAATGTTCTCCTTATCCCGGATCAGCAGCGCGCCGCCCTCACCCATACTGAAGTTCTTGGTCTCATGGAAGCTGAAGCACCCATATGCCCCGAAGGTGCCCAGCGCCTTGCCCCTGTAGCTGGACATAATGCCCTGGGCTGCATCCTCAATCACTATCAAATGGTATTTTTCCGCCACTTCCATAATTTTATCCATCTCACAGGACACGCCGGCGTAATGTACCGGCACAATGGCCCGGGTCCTGTCCGTGACAGCCGCCTCAATCAGGTTCTCGTCTATGTTCATGGTGTCCGGCCGTATGTCTACAAACACCGGGGTGGCTCCCCGCAGCACAAAAGCATCCGCCGTGGACACAAATGTATAAGAGGGCATAATGACCTCATCCCCGGCCTTGATTCCGGCCAGCAGGGCGGCCATCTCGGTGGCGTGGGTGCAGGAGGTGGTGAGCAGACATTTTGTGGTATGGGTTCTCTCCTCAATCCACTCATTGCACTTTTTGGTATAGGGCCCGTCGCCGCAGATCTTCTGGTTCTCTACGCATTCCCTGATATACTCCATTTCCTTGCCTGTATAGGGCGGCACATTAAATGTAATCATCTCTTATCTCCTTATTTAGAGTTCCGCATCTGACCACACAGGGCCTTTCATGCAGAGTAATTCCGGCCC
>BLLU01000206.1 GCA_011959105.1 Lachnospiraceae bacterium
GTGGAGCACCTCCTTGCCAAGGAGGGGGTCGCGGGTTCGATTCCCGTCTCGCGCTCTCTGTTACAATTAGGAATTTCCCATAAGCCGGGATTCCGCATACCGCTTTTTTTCTCCAGTGACGCATGAATCCATGCATCACTTTTTTTATGCGGTTTTGCGCCTTCCGATTGTTGTCAATAGTCGTTTTGTGCATTTACTGCCGAAAAGCAGACCCAAAGGTAAATTATTTATATGGGGTGACGATAAGTATTGTAACACAAACGCTGATGGCCAAAGCATTTGTAAATAAACATATAGTCACCACGGATGGTACTGTTATGGGGATAAGGAGATCCCTGTGTCATGCCGTCCTTTTTTTGCCTATGCGCGGATACACCTGACATCGCGGAATACGGATCATTCCATAATCCGATTGCTGGAGGGGTAAGGCGCATCACCGGCAAGCGCATGCCGGGCGGGAATCAGGGAAGTGCGGGCAGAGAAGTGTACTGGAAATGAGGGGCGTTTGCGAATTGAATCAAGTGCGATAGGAATGGATTCCGCCAGAAGCTATAAGGCTTCAAGGACAAGTTACAGCCGCTTTGCGCTAAAGGATTATGTGCAGGGCGGGATGAATACCGGCGCGGGTGTGGCCGGGCAGCAGTTGGGAACGGGTAATATGAAAGAGCAGACCGCTCAGGGGAAGGGCAATGGCGGCGTCTCCGATCTGCAGGAGCGGGTGGAACGTATGCGGACGGGCCGGGTACAACTGCGCAGCAGTTCCGAAAACGCGGTGGGAAAGCTGCGCAGTTACACCATGCGATACATCTTTATGCTGCTCTTCGGGGACGACAGAACCCGCGAGTTTATGGGAGAGGCGGAGGATGCCGGACAGGGGAGCCGGGGAGGCAGCGCCACGCTGCAGCTGCAGCCTTTTAATATGAAGGTGCTGTCCTTTGGAACAGAGGAGTATTATCATGAACAGGAAAATACGCTGTTCTCTTCCGTCGGCACAGTGCGCACGGAAGACGGCAGAGAGATCAACTTCAATGTGAACCTGGCCATGAGCAGAAGTTTTACCCAGGTATACCGGCGGGAGATAAATCTGGCAGCCCTGCAGAAAACCTGTGATCCGCTGGTGATTAATTTTGACGGGGATACGGCCTCTTTGGAAGATCAGAAGTTCCTGTTTGACATCGACGGAGACGGCAGGGAGGATCATGTGTCCATGCTGGGGACCGGCAGCGGATATCTGGCCCTGGATAAAAACGGAGATGGAGTAATCAACGATGGCAGCGAACTCTTCGGTCCCCAAAGCGGCAGCGGTTTTCAGGATCTGGCGGCTTACGATGAGGACGGCAACGGATGGATCGATGAGAATGACAGCATATGGTCCAAACTGAAAATCTGGTGTAAGAATCCGGACGGCACGGACAGCCTGTACACCCTGAAAGAAAAAGGGGTGGGGGCCATCTGCCTGCAGAATGCGGCCACGGATTTCACGCTGAAGGGCAGCGGAGGGCGGGACAATGGTTACCTCCGCAGCACGGGCATCTTTCTCTATGAAAACGGCAACGTAGGCACTGTACAACATTTGGATTTGACACAATAAAGGGAAAAAATAGAAGGAAAAGGGCTGTCGCTGCATTTTGCGACAGTCCTTTCAATTATGGCGTTATGACGAAAAAGCATGGTATATGTTTGGAATATGAAAGGATCCCGTCAGTGCCGGCAGATAAAAATACCGGTGGACTTGCGGATAAACATGGCGCCTTCCTGCTCCAATTTGTCTCTGATCAGGGACAGCAGTTCCCGGCCCCGCTGCTCCAGGATCAGGGAGGCATTGCCCGGGTAGGAGCGGATGTAGTCGTAGATGACCTGGGGATCATCCACGATCAGATCATTGTCCTGATCCTGGCGCTCCACCCGGGTGAAATGTCTGAGCAGTTGGGGCTTTGCGTTCTCCAGATGAAATCCTCCGGTCAGGCTCAGAAAAGGCATGTCTATTCGGGGATCGAAAGCCGTGACCAGTTGGTGCAGTTCCTGCATGTGGCTGTCTCCCACGGTGGAACAGTAGAAAGTGCCCTCCGGCTTCAGCGCCCGGGCAATGGCGGCCAGGCAGGACTCCCGGCGCTCCACATGGTACAGCATATGGTTGGCGATGATGCGGTCATAGGAGGCCGCAGGCAGTTCCAGGGCGTTGGCGTCCAACACCCGGTAGGTAATCCGGATTCCCCGGGAGGCCAGTTCTGATTCATAGGGAGCCAGATTTTGGCGGGTCTGCTCCAGCATTTCCCGGGAGCGGTCAGTCAGAGTCAGCTGCAGCCCCTCCGGCAGCAGATGAGGACGCTCCATCCAGAGCAGCCCTGTACCGCAGCCCAGTTCCAGTACGGTCTCTCCCGGCTCCAGAGCCAGTCGTTCATAGACCCAGTCCATCCATCCCTGGGAACTGGTGGAATAGGTGTGAATATTGATGCGGTGCTGCAGATTGTCAGGGTTTTGATATTGTTCCAGGACTTTTTCTTCGCTGGTCAGCAGATTCAGACAGCGTACCAGAATCTGCCATTTGTCCTCCCGGGGACTTTTCTGTGCCAGTTCAATGGTGGAAATCAGTTGTTCAAGCTGCTGCCGGCGTTCCAGCAACAGCTTCTTCTGATGGTCCAGAATGGCTTCCTGATCCAGGTCGTCCGCCTCCTGGGCGGCCACCAGCTTCTGAATCTCTTCCAGAGAGAACCCCAGATATTTCAGCATCAGAATCCGCTGAAGCAGGGAAAGGGATCCCTTGTCATAGAGGCGGTAACCCGTATCCGAATGGGATACCGGGGGCAGCAGCCCCTTGGCGTCATAGTAGCGAATGGTGCGCAGAGAAACCCCTGCGATCCGGGCGATCTCCCCTGCGGTGTAGTATTTGTCGTCCATTATACATATCCTCCTCATTTTGGCTCTGCCGGCATTCTGCAGGCAGACAGATTTGATAAGGGGCATCGATGCAAAGTGCTGTCAGATATCTGTGTTTCTATCATACAGGATGACGTAAGGTAACGGTCAAGAAAAACTTTTAAAACTTTTCTTTTGGATAAACATATGATACAATTAAAAATATACAGTTTTTAGAGAAGGCCGGGCTTTACGGTCCCGGAATGAGACAGGACCCGTGGCATGGGAAAAGGAGGCGGTTATGAAGTATATACTGGAAAATGACAGATTCAGGGTGGTTCTGGAGAGCATGGGCGCGGAGATCAAGTCCGTGTGGGACAAGGAACAGGGGCTGGAGCATATGTGGAGCGGTGATCCCGCTTACTGGGGCAAGACATCGCCTTTCCTGTTTCCCTTTATCGGGAAGCTGGAAAAAGAGCGTTTTATCCATGAGGGGAAGATGTATCCGGCTGATAAGCACGGCTTTGGCCAGCGGGTGGAGTATGAGGCGGCGGAGCAGACCCGGGAGGCCATCTGCTTTAGGTTCCGGGACACGGAGGCCACCCGGGCAATTTATCCTTTTTCCTTTGTGCTGGAGATCGCCTATATGCTGCAGGAGGACGGGATCCGGGAAGAATGGCGGGTAAAAAATACCGGGGAAGGGGCCATGTACTTCTCCCTGGGAGGTCATGCCGCATTCGCCTGCCCGCCCGCGGAAGAGGGGAAAAGCGGCAGCAGGGTGGGCCAGCGGGTCAAACTCCACGGTGTGGATCCCAATGGGGAATTGTACAGCCTCCGGGTCAACCACAAAGGTCTCATCACGGAGGAATTGCTTCCCATATTGCCGGAAAACAGCAGTTTTGCCATTACAGAGGAATTGTTTGCCGGTGACGCCCTGATATTTGACCGGGAGGGCATTACGGCGGTGGGGCTGTGCGACCCGGAGGGCCGGGAATACGCACGGGTGGAGTGCGACGCGCCGGTGTGGGGGATCTGGAGCCATTCGGACAGCGGCGCAGGTTATGTCTGTCTGGAACCCTGGTACGGCATCTGTGATTTTGCCGGGTATGAGGGGGAACTGAAGGAGCGTCCCCATATCCAGACAGTTATGCCGGGGGAGACCTGGGCAGGAGGCAGCCGGATCTGCTTTTGAGTGGAAAAAAGGATTAAAAAAAGACAATTAAGACTTGACAAACATATCCGTATGCACTACAATCGTGTCAAATAAACGGACGGTCGGGATGCGGGGTTCTCGTGGAACGGGCAGTCCGAAATAGGAGACAGACGGAGAAGGGGATTAGTACGGCAGAGGAGCATTGCAGAGAGAAAGCCGATGGTGCGAGGCTTTTATGGGAAGCTGCCGGAACCTGCCCCGGAGTCCTGTATGAACCCGGATGTGTGGACGCTGGGGAATGGCGAGGATCTGCGTCCCTGCGGAATGCCCGCAGTGGAGCAGAGCGCTTGCGACTGTGTCGGCACTGCTGCCAGGCGGAGCTTCCGAGGCCGGGGAAATACAGCGTAGCGCCGGCGTTAGCGGCAGGAGAAGCAGAATGCGGGACATGCGGGGAATTTTCCCTGTAAGCCCTGCGTTAATGAGGGTGGTACCGCCGAGTATTCGGTCCCTGACAGGGGATGGAAACTGCGGCGTGCCACCCTCTTTTGCTTGCAGGCCGCGGCATAAATTCAGGATAAGGAGACAGAAGTATGGCAGACAAGAAAATGGTGGAAGCGATTACTTCCATGGAGGAAGATTTCGCTCAGTGGTACACAGACGTGGTGAAGAAAGCGGAACTCATCGACTATACCAGCGTCAAGGGATGCATGGTGATCAAGCCTGCGGGCTATGCGGTGTGGGAATTGATTCAACAGCAGCTGGACATCCGTTTCAAGGAGGCGGGAGTGCAGAACGTATATCTGCCCATGTTTATTCCCGAATCTCTGCTTCAGAAAGAGAAGGATCATGTGGAAGGCTTCGCGCCGGAGGTGGCCTGGGTGACCCACGGCGGTCTGCAGCCTCTGCAGGAGCGTTTGTGTGTGCGTCCTACCTCGGAGACTTTGTTCTGTGATTTCTATAAAAACGATATTCATTCTTACAGGGATCTGCCCCGGGTTTATAACCAGTGGTGCTCTGTGGTGCGCTGGGAGAAGGAGACCAGACCTTTCCTGCGCTCCCGGGAATTTTTGTGGCAGGAAGGGCATACGGCTCATGCCACGGCCCAGGAGGCGGAGGAGAGAACCATCCAGATGCTGAACCTGTATGCGGATTTCTGCGAGGAAGTACTGGCCATTCCCGTGATCAAGGGCCAAAAGACCGACAAAGAGAAATTTGCCGGAGCGATAGCCACCTATACCATTGAAGCCCTGATGCACGACGGTAAGGCATTGCAGTCCGGCACCAGCCACAATTTCGGGGACGGCTTTGCCCATGCTTTTGAGATTCAGTTTGCGGACAGGGACAATACCCTGAAATATGTACACCAGACTTCCTGGGGCCTGAGCACCCGCCTGATCGGGGCCATCATCATGGCTCATGGAGACAATGAGGGACTGGTGATGCCTCCCCGGGTGGCTCCCATCCAGATCTGCATCGTGCCCATCCAGCAGAAAAAAGAAGCCGTGCTGGAAAAGGCTTACGAACTGCGCGGCCGTCTGAAAGGGAATTTCCGGGTGAAGGTGGACGACACGGACAAAACTCCCGGCTATAAGTTTGCCGAAGCCGAGATGCGGGGATATCCCATCCGGGTGGAAATCGGCCCCAAGGACATCGAGGCCGGGAAATGTGTGCTCTGCCGCCGGGACACCAGGGAGAAACTGGAGGTGGCGCTGGACGAACTGGAGGAAAAAGCCGGAGAACTGTTGGATACCATACAGCGGGAAATGCTGGAGAGAGCCAGGGTTCACCGGGACACCCACACCTACGAAGCCAGGGATTTTGAGGAATTCCAGAGGATATTTGCGGAGAAAGCAGGCTTTGTCAAGGCCATGTGGTGCGGGGATCAGGCCTGTGAGGATCTGATCAAGGAAAAGATGAGCGTCACCAGCCGCTGCATGCCTTTTGAACAGGAGCATTTGTCCGATACCTGTGTGTGCTGCGGAAAAACGGCTAAGAAGATGGTGTACTGGGGGAAGGCATATTAAATACTTGGAAGAGAGAGGAAGCAATCATGCTGCATGAAATTTTTCCGCTGCGGGTGGAGGGATCCCTTCCCGGCGCCCGTCTGGTAACCTATATACAGGATTATTCCGAGGATTTGGCAGTGCGGGAGCGGCCCCTGGTACTGCTCTGTCCCGGCGGCGGCTACGGACGTACTTCCGACCGGGAAGCGGAACCCATGGCGCTGCAGTTCCTGGCCATGGGATACCATGCGGCGGTGCTGCGGTATTCCTGTGCTCCCGCCCGTTTTCCCACGGCGCTGCTGGAACTGGCTGCCGGCGTGATGTTAATCCGGGAGCACGCGAAGCAGTGGCATGTGGCGGCGGACCGACTGGTGATCCAGGGCTGCTCCGCCGGAGGACATCTGGCCGCCAGTTATGCCATGTTCTGGAACCGGGACTGGCTGCGGGAGATGGCGGGTATCACGGAGAGGGAGCCGGCCCGGCGGATGCTGCGGCCCGGCGGTCTGCTGCTCTGCTATCCGGTGATCACCTCCGGGGAATTTGCCCACAGGGGTTCCTTTGAGAATCTGATCGGGGATTTGCCGGACAGAGAGGAACTGCTGGAGAGGCTTTCCCTGGAGCGCCAAGTCTGCGATGACATGCCGCCCACCTTTGTATGGCATACCTATCAGGACCAGGCGGTTCCCGTGGAGAATTCCCTGCTGCTTATGGAGGCTCTGCGGCGGGCAGGCATCCCCGGAGAGTTCCACATGTATCCCAGGGGATGCCATGGCCTGGCACTGGCTACGGCTCTTACCCAGACCTCGGACGGCCGCTGTGTTCAGCCGGAATGCGCCGGATGGGTGGGCCTGGCCCAGACCTGGCTGCAAAACCTGTTTCCCTTTGATTAATCGAACCGCGAAATACAGTATGGAAATATAGGCAGGAGTTCCTTCGGGGAGTCTGCCT
Organism: Lachnospiraceae bacterium; assembly: GCA_011959105.1. Lineage (GTDB taxonomy): Bacteria > Bacillota > Clostridia > Lachnospirales > Lachnospiraceae > Acetatifactor. The sequence goes on from BLLU01000206.1 coordinate 6,961, forward strand.
GTATTTTTTTATAAAAATAGCATCTGGTATATTGCAATGTATAATAGCTTGTGATATACTCTTCTACATAAAGAGAGTAACATAGGCCTGGGGAGGAAGGAGAGAGGTTAAAGCTGTTTAATGGGAAAAGAAGGGAAGGCAGCAGGCCCGGGCAGAATATCGGGGATTTTGAAGGACAGTCTTTTTTTTACCATGGTATAATGCATTAAATAATAGCATGTTATACAATTAACCATATAAAGCAAGCTATTATGAATATGTAAATTACTTAAATCAACATATTCCCGGAGAGCCGCGATCCTGTGGAGGAGGGGATATGCTGGACCGAATCATAGAAAGGAGCTTCCTGTATAATTCAAATATAGGGAATTCCAAGAAAGAAGGTTGAG
>BLLU01000207.1 GCA_011959105.1 Lachnospiraceae bacterium
GATGAACAAATAATTTTAAGGGACAATCTGCCAGATGGACTGCAACGTGATTTTATAGAGTTACAGGAATATTATAATGCAGGTGATTGGTTTATGTTTGATACTGCTTTTGAAGCGATAGAAGCCAGTGTTAAGGCATATTATCTGGCAGGAAAAATTAGCAAAGAGGATTTGAACAGTATTTTTAGAAAATATGGTATTGCATAATGGTAGAAAAGCCCATAGGTAGATGTTGAAAGGTAAATTCTTTTATAGCCTGCCCGGGCACCTCAAATTTTTCAATTTAAAGTTTTCCGTAGAATTGGGAATGTTATCCACATCCATTGACCTCATTACTATAACTACTCTCTTTTTTGTGGATAAAATTTTCGTTTCCCTCTTGGCAGGCATCACTTCCTTTGCTATACTTGACTCAGGTTGTTGATATGCAAGGCATATCGTCCCCAAATATATCTTCTCTTTCTGTTATCTGCTGGGCAAAGCTTTCTAACAGTTCGGAAGATATATTTTTTTGCTTCTTTTTTATCCCCCCTGCCTTCAGGAAGAACCATTCGTACAGCTGCTTTACCATATCTGATATCTGTGCCATCAGATAATGGTTCTTCATCGCCCTGGCATCCCGGCTGCAGGCATGGGCAATGTCTCCCTGCCAGTTCTTCTGACGGTTGAATCCTTCATTCTCTATCTTCCATCGTTTTCTTCCGGCTCCGGCTATTTTCTCCGCATTCCTTTTTGTTATCTGGATGCTTGTCAGCCACTGGAACTCCGTCCGCACCCTCACGCCTTTTACGATCCTCTCTTCCCAGAAACGCAGCATATTTACCGGCTGTCCATTATAATCAATCCCGTTAATGAATTCTGCATGCCCTGACATTTCTTTTTCTGGTATTCTTTCATATTCCTCCGCAATACCCGGTATGCTTCCTGTTTTATAACGGATAATGAATTCCCACCCGTTGTCCCGGCAGATGCCCATTACCGGTTCTGATGCATACAGGCTGTCTGCCAGCAGTATGACCGGCAGCCTTGGAAATGCCTTTTTTATCTTCCCGGACAGCCTCTTAAAGGCTTTTGTCTCACAGTCCTGCTTCCGTGCCTTCTCACTCATGTGCCCCTGCCTTTCAGCATCTTCCCCATTATTTTCTATGAATTCACTGGCTATGCTCACGATCAGGCTCTCCCCTAATACTAGCTTTGCTTCCAGTACATCACAGTGGTAATTCACTTTTTCTTCTTCTGTCCCTTTATTATAATGACGCTCCAGATACCCCTCATTAAGTTTCCGGCTCCCGGAATAAATCTGTGTCCCGTCTACGATGACCAGCCATTTCTTCCGGAATCTGGCATCATAAAAGGCTTTGCCGCGGATCAGCCCATAAACCTGCTTCTGCTGCACTTTCTGCAGTTCTTCCGGAGCCAGCCTCTCCAGATATTCATTGACCGTGACAGCGTGCGGGAGGTATTCTTTCTCTTTTTTCCCCATAAACCGGAATAAATTTGCCACTATGCCTTCCCGGTTGAACTCATAGGTCATTGACTGCATGCTTACAATCCCGGCGATCCCTTTGTAGAACATGGTCCCCAGCAGTTCATCGTTGGAATACTCCGTATAGC
>BLLU01000208.1 GCA_011959105.1 Lachnospiraceae bacterium
AACTTATAGTCGCGTAACGTTTGAATGATCCGGTTTGCAGTAAAACCGCTCCCAACTGGATTGTTCATAAGGCGAACCACCCCCATCACCATCAACAGGAGCCAGCGGCACGTTGACCGCTTTCTCTTCCCCGGCATAATTCAAGACCGCCTCGGCATGGTCGTCCCACACACGCAGGGAATGGATCAGGGACTCCACGACATCCCTCCGGGCTTCGGCATCACCCACAGAACCGCCCCGGAACCTGGTGAGCCAATAGACGATGAAATCCCGTTCCACTGCAGGAGCCGGAATCTCGGCCTCGGCAATAGCGTTTTCAAGCCGACCCTGTTCCCCTTCCAGCTCCAGGAGCCGCCCCTTTGTGGTCGGCGTGACAATCCCCTGCTCGATTGCAGACATAATCCCCTTGATAGACTTTTTCACAGCCGCCAGCTCGGAGCGCAAAGCGTCAGGAGCCGTGCGGCTTTTTTCTGCTTCCCTTTTCTGCATTTCCATAACTGAATCGGCGATCCACGACACAACGGCGGCATCGTCCAGAGCTTCCAGGACACGGGACACGACAGAGTCCTCCAGCAGCTCCCGCCGCACGTCTTTTTTTTCGCAGAACTTCTGGCGATGTCCACGGCAGCAGTAATAGGAATACGCCGTCCCTTTCCTGCCATGAGCCGTGCGGCCGACCATCGGCTCACCGCAAAGCCCACAGCGTACCTTCCCGGTAAACAAATAATTTTCAGAGCGGACCCTCGTCCCCTTCACAGAATCCATGTGCCTTTTTACCTCCTCCCAGGTAGCATCGTCCACGATCCGGGGAACGCTGTCCTCCGTCCTGGTTTCCCCGAAACGATATACCCCTGCATAAACTTCATTTGAAAGCATAGCCCGGAGCGTACCCGTCCGCCACTTGCCGCCAGCCCTCGTAGGGACGCACTGAGTTATCAAGTCCTCCACGATCCGGGAGAGCTTCTCGCCCCCGGCAACCCGTGAAAAGATTTCACGGACAACAGCAGCCTCGGACTCCACAATCTCGTGCCGCCCGTCAGCACCACGCCGGAACCCATACGGCATATGCCCGCCATTGGCGATGCCAGCCTCGGCATTGAAGCGAAGCCCCCTCTTTACATTTTGCGCCAGGTTTGCAGAGTAATACTCGGCGGACCCCTCCAAGATGGATTCCAGGAGGATGCCCTCCGGTCCGTCCGGGATTGACTCCTTCGCATAGACCACCCGAACCCCGTGCTTTTTCAGGCGGTATTTGTATGTAGCAGAATCGTATCGGTTCCGGGCAAAGCGGTCAACCTTCCAGGTCAGGACAACCGACCACTTGCCACGCTCGGCATCCTTCAGCATCTGCTGGAACTGCGGACGCTGGTCAGTAGTCCCGGAGAGATGCCGATCAGCATAGACTTTCACCACCCGCAAGCCGTTATACCGGGCAAACGCCTCGCACTCGGACACTTGCTGTTCAATGGAAGCATCCCGCTGGTTATGCGAGGAATACCTGGCATAGATTACACAATCCTGATAAGTTTCACGTTCATTCATTCAGCGTCCACCTTCCCCACAAGCTCCAGCCGGATACGGTCTCCGTCTTTAGAGGTCTTTATCTTTCCATTTTGGTAAAGTTCCCGGACGGCATCATCGAAATAAGACACCAGCCGCCTGGAAAGACTATTCTTGACCGTCACCTGTAAAGCCGTCCCGCCATTGGATTTTTTCAGGAAGTCGAGGATGCCATTCTCGGCTTCACGCAATAGCCGCCAATCGTAGCCATTCCCATCCGGCTCATCCGGCGGCGTTTTTTTGGATCTCCCGAACAGAAGCCACTTGATTGGATAAAGCCACCACGCAAAGCAAAGATACCACCACCAGCCAATCAGCAACCACCAAACAATACCATGTTTCATAGAAACCACCTTTCTGCCCCCGGTTAAGTGCCGGGGCGTTTCTTTATGCCTTTTTTCGTTTTTCGTTTTGAAAGCCAGCGGAGTCGGAGGAAACTGACGATCCTGCCGCCGCTTCTTTTTCCTGAAGAATTTCACGATGGAATTCAGCCTCCAGAGCTTCCACCTCGGCTTCAGTCATATCGGCTGGGGATTTCTGGAGAAGCGAAGCCACATCGACATCCGAAGATTGAATACACGGCGAAAGGGCATCCAAGTCCTCCGCCGACAACTTGGCGAACACATCTCCAAAGACACTAACGACATAGCGACAAAAGCCCTGTCTGTCCTCTTGCGACAATTTCAGGTAGGACTCCAGAAAAGTAGCTTCGAAGTTGTTTAATTTGTAGGTTTCAATCAGATCGCCGACAACGCCGGACGGTTCCGGTGAATCCATTTCACCAACGCCAGAGCGCAACCACTCTTCATTAATTTGAAACTCCCGGCAGACGGCACGAATAACCTGATTTCCTATCGGTCTCGTTCCGTTTTCATAATTACAGATAGCGGAACCAGTCACGCCTATCGCTTTTGCGAAATCCGTTTGATTTAATTTTTTGCTTTTCCGAACCAGTAAAAGCCTTTCCCGAATTTCCACCGCCTGTAATCTTCCTGAACCTCCGGCCGCTGGTAATCCTTGAGGACTGCTGTGAACACGGCTCTTGCGAGGTGCGAGGTGATGCAGGGCGGCTTTCTGCTGGTACTGGCGGCTGTGTCTGCCATCGGTACCGTTCCTATCTGACTCATCTTTTTCTCCTATCTCGGTTTTAGACCGTTTTGCCTTGCAGGGCTTCCTTGCGCTGTGCGTCCAGCTTTTGCTGGAGCTGCATCCCCTCTAAGACGGCGTAGGCGATCCTCTGATCTTCTCCGCTGAGAAGTCGGAACAATCGCAGAACCGCCGCTCCCTCTTTTTTCTCGGATGCGTATGTCTGGTTGCTTGTTCCATTCATGTTCTTTCCTCCTTTCAGTGTGGCTTGAAA
>BLLU01000209.1 GCA_011959105.1 Lachnospiraceae bacterium
TGTTCGGCTCAAACCCGGTGATTGGAGTAAAACCGTCGGACGAGTATCAGTTTCGTGTATTTACGACGCCGGTAGGACCGTATTTTAAGGGCGGGGTGAAGCCTTTGACGATTTGCATCAGCGATTTTGACCGTGCGGCTCCCCGCGGTACGGGACATATTAAAGCAGGGCTGAATTATGCCATGAGCCTTTATGCCATCCAGACAGCCCACAGGGCAGGTTTTGATGAAAATATGTATTTGGATGCAGCTACAAGGACGAAAGTGGAGGAGACGGGCGGTGCAAACTTCCTGTTTGTGACAAAGGACGGCAAAGTAGTCACCCCTAAGTCTGACAGCATTCTTCCTTCCATCACAAGGCGTTCGCTTATGTATGTGGCAAAAGAATATTTGGGATTGGAAGTAGAAGAGAGGGAAGTGCTTTTTGAAGAAGTAAAAGACTTTGCGGAATGTGGGCTTTGCGGAACGGCAGCCGTTATTTCGCCGGTAGGGAAAATCGTGGATCACGGCAAAGAGATTTGCCTGCCTAGCGGCATGGACGGCATGGGACCGGTGACACAGAAATTGTACGATACCTTGACCGGTATCCAAATGGGCAGGATTGAGGCGCCGGAAGGATGGATTGTGGAGATAAAGTAAGAGGAGAATGGAAGAGCGGATGCTTTTCCATTTCTTTTCTTGTTTTGCTATTGTACGGAGCATTCCGATGAGCCTCTTAAGGCGAAAATCGTGTTCAGCATTGGCTTCCACGATTTTAGAGTCTCTTCTCCATCGTACAAAAGCCACTTGCACAATATTCTTTTGTGCAATCTGCCAAGCGGCACTGCCGGGAAGACCTTTTGACACCCTAATCCCTATAGGAAAGTTCTTCGTCAGAAGGAAATAAATGGAGGAAGAACCGGCAATGTCATTTAGTTAGCGCCTTGATTCAGCCGTGAGGAACATAAAAAGCTCAAGGAACCCGTTAAAAAGCGTCGGCACTTAACGAGGTTCCTCACGAGTTTAGTGTCCGTTACGCTTTTTACCGAGCGAAAGCGTGGTGACGGAGCATTTTATGTTCCTCACGGCGTCCGGTACCGTTAACTAAATGACATTGGAAGAACCGGAGGTTCTTCATGAAGTATCGAAGACACTTTTTAGTGTAATAGGAAAACAAACAAGAATGGGGAGCAAATCTTGGGGAGTTAACTGTTTTGGAAAGTGGGAATGGAAAAGAAAAAGGAGTATGGTGATTAAAAGTTTGTGTCTGCGCGGCATCCACAAACTTGTAAGCCAAATGAAATTGGCTTTGAGCAAAAAGCCGCGTAGAAATGGGGTTAAAAATGAAAATAAGACTTCCGAAGGGTTATCCTTATTTATATGAGACGCACCTTCATACTTCGCAGGGAAGCGCCTGCGCAGTGGATACGGGAAAGCGGATGGCGGAGACCTGTAAGGCGGCGGGATATACGGGGATTATCGTGACTGACCATAACTGGGGCGGGAATACGGCGGTGAACCGGTATTTGCCTTGGAAAGAATGGGTGGGTCAGTTTGCCGAGGGCTATGAGGACGCGAAGCGGGCCGGGGATGAGGTTGGTTTGGATGTTTTTTTCGGGTATGAAGCGGGATATAGAGGAACCGAGTTTTTGATTTACGGGGTGGATAAAGAGTTTATGCTGGCCCATGAGGAGTTGCGTACGGCAACGGTGGAACAGCAATACCGGCTAATCCATGAAGCAGGAGGAATGGTAGTACATGCCCATCCGTTCCGTGAAGAGTATTATATTCCGGAAATCCGTCTCTATCCGGAATATGTGGATGCGGTGGAGGGGATTAATGCGACTCATTCCAACAGAAAAAGTAAGGCGCATAATGATAAGTCTTTTGATGACAAAGCGATTGACTATGCAGGTCGACAAAAGCTGCCGATGACAGCAGGGTCGGATATCCATCGGACGGATTTGTTTGGTGGGGGCATGGCATTTAGCCGGAAACTGGAATCCATACAGGATTTTATCCGGGCGGTATTGGACGGGGAGGATTATCTTCTGACAAACGGGGAGTTTTGGTTTACAAAAGACGGGCAGAAAATAGGGGAAGCAGCGGCGGATGACAGATAGATTCGGACCGCCGCAAAAAGCTGCGTAGAAACGGGGGATATGGCATGAAATTTGTACACACGGGGGATTTGCATATAGGGAAAATTGTAAATGGTTTTTCCATGATAGAAGACCAAAGATACATTTTAAAGCAGGTTTATGAGATTTCCCGCAGGGAGAAGGCGGAGGGTATCAAAATAATTCAGGGAAAATTAGAGCATAATAAAAAGCGTTTCCCCATCCCAGGTGCATTCCTTCAGCACGTTTTTGG
>BLLU01000210.1 GCA_011959105.1 Lachnospiraceae bacterium
CCCTGTTTCCTATGCCTATGACAAGGCAGGGAACCGGATTAAAAAGACGGATGCCAAAGGTGCCACCATATATCAATTCAACAGGAAAAACCAGCTTATCGCGGAAGAGAATCCCGACGGCAGAAATGAGTTTACATATGACCGGCAGGGTGGTATAGTAGAAGAAAAGCGCCCCGGCGTTTCTCCTATAACAGCCGCCACCAGCAAGTAAAAGTAGAAACCGAAAACGGCAGTGTACAGGAAAACCGGCTTTGTATACCATAATGGAGAGCTCGATTACAGATGACAAGAGATTCATCCTTTGATATAATATACACGATACATATTGAAAGGTTGTTTTAACGAGTGAATAGGGGGTATAAGGATGTATATTGATTTCATCAAAAACAATTACCTTGATATTCCTGATGGTGAGCGGCAGGCTTACATCGTCAGAGACAAAAAAGCTTTGGCAAGTATTATTCAAGAGAAAATAGCACAAGACGCAGAGGGTATTGTAGAACGGTGGTATAAATTAAGCGATATTGGATTTCTCCCTCAACAGGAAAAATTTTTGGATTTACTGAAAGAGGCAGAACAATTATATAGTTTTGGCTTTTATACTGGAACGACCGCAGTTGTAGGAATTGCCTGCGAAGAGTATTGTAGATATTTGGTGGCAAAACACAATCTTACAGATGAAAAAACTCAAGAAAAGAGAATAGACAAATTGTATAAATGTGGTGTAATCACGAGCGGTATAAAAGATGCACTACATATTGTTCGTAAATTACGGAACGACTGTATGCACTACAATACCTCATTTAAGCAGTTGAGCGAAGAAGAGTTGGAACAACGCGCTTTCGATATGATTGTTCAATATAAGGTTTGTTTAGCTCCCTTAGCTGCTGAAGTAAATGAAAGAAGTGAGGAAGAACTAATTACAGATTTTGTTAAGGCAGAAAAGTCAAATTTGAGGGAATATTTATATAAACATAGAAATATTCTGCATCAAACAAAAAATATCAATTTGCAAATCAATCCAAAAGTGAGCAATATGATTTTTACATCGGTTTACTTTGTTGATGAAATTGACATTTCAGAACATTTCCATGAAATGACATTGATTGATCTGAATAGACAACATCCGGTGGTGGTTGATTTAACATTACCGCAATGTGAGATGGTAAAATCTCTCAAATTAGAAGAAGGAAATTTAATTGTAGCTTCCCTTGTTTCAGCGGTTTCAAGTAGGGGGCAAACAGAGGAATGGCTACTACTAAAAATTGAAGACATTTCTCGAATGATTTATTCGTCAGAAGATGTTTTCCCAGCGTAAGGAACAACATTTTCTGGGTATAAGATACTACCAGCCTACGCATTTAGAGGGGTATACGCCCTACTGGGGAGTGAAAAGAGTCAGTATGTGGGTAAGGCTCAAATATGCTATTATGAATCTGAAGAAACTGGCAATGTGGAAGTGTAAAGCTGCTTACCGCCAGTATTTTATCACAATGAGTATGCCTGCCTCAAAAAAGAACCGCTGCTTTGCTACCGCATAGCAGGGTTTTTTTGACAGTCTGGCGCAAATTTTTTAAAATTTGCGGCGTTGGCTGGGATGCAGAAACGGGCGATGTCGTGCCGACATTGCCTGTTTTCTGTGCTGCTGTTCACTTGTTTGTGCCGTCCCGTTTTCCACTGTTCATAAAAACATTAATCTTACACTGGGTTTTCTCATGGCAATGCTCTTAACGCGGCAGCTTTTTTGTTCCCCTTTTCTAGATTGAAAACCTCCCCCGTAAATCCCCCTCCTCCCTCTTGCAATGCCTCCCGCCTTCCGATATAATAAGGTAACAGTTCAAAAAGAATGTGCGCGCTGGCGGATGGGCCGGGGTGCTCCTAATCAGAAAGGGACAAGAGGCGATGGACGAATTATTGAAACAGAAACTGATTGAGAACGGTGCGGACGTGGAAGGCACCCTGCACCGTTTCATGGGCAACGAAGCGCTTTTCGCGAAGTTTCTCCTGAAGTTCAGGGATGATACCAATTACGCGGGGCTGACGGAGAGCCTGGATCAGGGGAATTACGAGGAGGCTTTCAAGTATGCCCATACCCTTAAGGGCGTGAGCGCCAACCTGGGCCTGGACCCGATCTGTAAGCCTGTGTCGGCCCTCACGGAGCTGCTCAGAGGCAAGACGGTCTCGGAGGTGGACGCAGGCCAGGTGGCGGAGCAGAGAGCGGTCCTGGAGGAGGCTTACGCGCGCTTTATGGGATTGATTGGAAATTGAGAATATTATAGACGATATAACAAGTTTTCGACCAAAGAGGGCGCAAAGAAGAGGGCAGGGATTCTTGACAATCCAAAATGTATATGTTAAGATTGTCAGGAAGCTGCCGTGGCGGCAAAAACAGGCAAATTAATACATTTTATGGGGATTGGGCATATGGACGAGCAGAAAATTGTGAGTGTTGAGGAAGAGGTGAACAAGGCCAGGATGGAGAGACAGAAGATCCTGATTGTGGACGATGAGGAAGTGAACAGGGCCATACTGGAGAACCTGTTCCAGGACCAGTACGACCTCGTCCAGGCCTGCAACGGTCGTGAGGCCATTCAACGGATTGAGGAGAACAGTGATCTGGTGTTGATTCTGCTGGATATCGTGATGCCGGAGATGGACGGTTTCGGTGTGCTGGAATATATGAAGTCCAAGGATATGATTCAGCATCTTCCCGTGATCCTGATCACCAGCGAGACCATTCGCAACAGCGAGGACAGGGCCTACGCTTACGGTATCGCCGATGTGATACATAAGCCTTTTTACCCTGACATTGTAAAGCGCAGGGCCAACAATATTGTGGAACTGTATCAGAACAAGCGCAATATGGAAATACGTCTCAAAGAGCAGGAGATGGAGATTCTGGCCCACCAGAAGAAGATTCAGGACAACAACGAGTTCATGATTGATGCCCTGAGTTCCGTGGTGGAGTTCAGGAGTTCGGAGACCGGCGAACACATCCGCCGCATCAAATATTTCACCAGAATCCTGCTGAAATATATGGAGAAGTACTTCCCAAAATACGGGCTTACCAAGAGCCAGATAGACGCCATCGCCAGGGCTTCCGCCCTGCATGATATCGGCAAGATCGGCATTCCGGACGCCATCCTCCTGAAGCCTGCGCGGCTGACGCCGGAAGAGTTTGAAGTGATCAAGACCCATCCCATCATTGGCTGTGAGATTCTTGATAAATTTCGCAAGACCCAGACGGATGAGTTTTACCGCTACTGCTATGAGATCTGCCGCTGGCATCATGAGAGATGGGACGGGAACGGTTATCCCGACCATCTGTCGGGAGACCAGATTCCCATCAGCGCGCAGATTGTCTCCATCGTGGATGTGTATGACGCGCTGGTAAGCGAGAGGGTTTACAAGGGTGTGTACGGCAACTCTCTGGCATACCAGATGATCCTTGGAGGGGAGTGCGGACAGTTCTCTCCCGATGTGTTGGAGTGCTTCCAGCTGGCCAAGGAAGATTTCTTTAATATAGTTGAAGTGATCAAGATGTTTGATTTTTCTATTTAAGTAGAGTGATCCATACATAAAAAACAGCGGAACCACATTGCGGGGGTCGTTGTTTTTTATGGGATTATGGGAGAGGGAGTCTGAAAGTTCCATGTGTCAGCAGAATTTGGGAATGTTTCCCCTTGAAAATGTACTGGAGATTATATTGGCATTTGACGGCCAGGGGCTGATTACATATGATAATGCCGCCGCCAGAGAAAAGCTGGGATATGACCAGGGACTGAGCGGGCTGTTCATCGGCAGTGTCTTTCCCGGAGTGTTTCAGAAACAGGGGGAAGGCTGGACGGAGGGCTGCTCTTTCGGCATGGAGACCCAACATATGACGGCATACCGCAGGAACCAGACCTGTTTTCCGGTGGAGGCGAGGATTCTGCCCCCGGAGGAGTCCCGGGACTGTTATCTCTGTATGGCCAACGACCTGCTGGAGAAGGAATTCCTGAGCCATGAACTGGAACAGGTGAAGCAGGAAGCCCAGGACGCCATGCGGGTCAAATCGGAGTTCGTGGCCAATGTGACCCATGAACTGCGCACGCCGGTAAACGGCATCTCCGGGCAGATAAGGGAACTTCTGCCTCTGGAGACGGAAAAAGAAAAACTCCGCAAGCTGCATCTGGTTGAGCGCTGCTGCGGGGAAATGAATAAGATTATCAACAATATACTGGATTTTTCCAAATTGGAAGCGGGCAAATTCACGTTGGAACAGACCCGGTTTCCGCTTCGCGGTATGATAGATTATGTGATGGCCAGCCACAAGGGACGCATCACGGAGAAGGGGCTGGATTTCTTTGTAACGGTTTCCCCCGGGGTACCGGAATATGCGGTGGGGGACGAACTGCGGATTGTGCAGGTGCTGAACAATCTGCTGTCCAATGCCCAGAAGTTTACCAGTGTGGGAAAAATTACCCTGGAGGTGATCAAGACTGCCCAGACCAGGGACGCGCAGGAACTTTTCTTTCTGGTGTGCGACACTGGCATCGGCATAGAGCCCAAGGATCAGGAAAAGCTGTTTCAGAGTTTTTCCCAGGTGGATGCTTCTACCTCCCGCAAGTACGGCGGGACGGGGCTGGGACTCTCCATCTGCCGTCAGTTGGTGGAACTCATGGGCGGCAGCATCAATGTGGAGAGCGCCAAAGGGAAGGGCACGACCTTTTCCTTCTCCGTATGGCTGGGAAAAGATCCGGAGGCAGAGGAGGATTCGGGGGAGGAGGGCCTTGTGCAGCCCAGGCCCGTGATCTCCTTTGGAGGCAGCGCGCCCCAGGAGGAGGAGCAGGATGCCTCCCGCTTTGGGACGGCGCCCAATCTTGAGGCGCTGCAGAAGAACCTTTCCAAACTGATCCTCTCCGTGGAGATGGAGAATTGGGAGAAGGCAGAGATGTTTATGGAGAACATCCGGCAGCTTACCGCAGATGCGCCCCAGGACGTGAGCCGGGCGGTGCTTCGATTGAAGATGGCCATTCAGAAGGAAAACTATGAGAAGATTTCCACCGGAATGGATACTTTGAAGGCCCTGGTAGGGGTGGAGGAGTAGGACGGTATCAGGAAAGATGTGAGTCTGGTTATGTATGGAAACGGCAAACCTGGCGTTTGCGGGAAAGAGGAGACATGAAGGACTGTGCGAAGGGCGTCGTCCTGGTGGTGGACGATGTGGAGACCAACCGGGTAATCCTGGGAGAGATCATAGAGAGCATGGGCTGTAAGGTGGTCCTGGCGGAGAACGGGACAGAGGCGCTGGAGAAGGTCAGGGAAGAACTGCCCCACCTGGTGCTCACAGATATTTCCATGCCGGAGATGGACGGCTATGAGTTGTGCCGGGTGCTGAAGGCCAATGCGGAGACCAAGGCCATACCCATCATCTTCATTTCCGCCTTTGACAACCCCAAGGACATCGTGAAGGGCTTTGACCTGGGGGGCGGGGACTATATTACCAAGCCTTTTATTCCGGAACTGGTGCAGGCCCGGGTGAATGTTCATCTCAGCCTGTATGAGGCCAATGTGGGAATCCGGGAAGCCAACAGGAGGCTGCAGGTCTCCGTCAACGAGCAGCTGCGCCAGATGGAGCAGGAGCGCAAGAATGTACTGTACGCGCTGGCCGGCGTGGCGGCAGAGAACTCCTGGCACAGCAGTGATTACATAGAACGGATGAAGTATAATTGCCGCATTCTGGCCCAGAGCCTGCAGCTGTCACCGCTTTTTGAGGACCAGGTATCGGATAATTTCGTGGAGACCGTGGGATTTGCCGCGCCCCTGTGTGACATTGGCAATATAGGCATTCCCAAGGAGATTCTGCAGAAACATTCGGCTCTCAGCCAGGAGGAGCGGGAACAGATGCAGGGGCATACCCGGATCGGGACCCAGCTCCTTGAAGACCTGCAGGTTACCAATGATTACAATGATTTTATACAGATCTCAGAAGATATCACCCATTTTCATCATGAAAATTGGGACGGCAGCGGCTATCCGGAGGGAAGAAAGGGGAATGAGATACCGCTGGCGGCGCAGATCGTGGCCATGTCCAGCATGTTTTGCTCGCTGACGGAGCAGAGAAGTTTCCGTCCGGGCTACGACAGGGAGAAGGCGCTGGAGATTATGCAGCGCGAGGCCGAACAAAAATTTAATCCCCATATTTTCAGCATATTCTGCAAGATTGCCAGGCAGCTGCGATAGTATATATGGATGCTTATGCATAAAGAATATATAGAAAGTGCAATGGAGGAATGGTACTATGATGACGGATGAGGAGTTTTTAAGAATTGCTGGCTACATGAAGAAGCGTTACGGCATCGACCTGGGACAGAAAAAGGTCATTATGAACGGCAGGCTTGAAAACCACATTAAGTCAGGAGGCTGGGACAGTTTCCACGCCTTTATGAACGACATGGAAAAGGACGGTTCGGGGCAGCTGGAGAAAGAACTGGTCAATCTGCTGACTACGAACCATACATATTTCATGAGAGAATTTGAACATTTTGAGTTCTTCAAGAACGTGGTTTTGCCCCAACTCAAACAGAAGGAGCAGCACTCCCGGGACCTGCGGATCTGGTGCGGCGCGGCTTCCACGGGTGAAGAGCCATACATGATCGCCATGGTGCTTCAGGATTTCTTCGGTCTGGAGGCAAAGCACTGGGACACCAAGGTGCTGGCAACGGACATTTCCACCAAGGTGCTGCAGCAGGCGGTGGCCGGCGTCTATGACGAGGAACATCTGAAGGATATCCCGGACCAGTGGAAGAGACATTTTTTCAAGAAGACTCCGGAGGGAGCCTACCGGGTGAAGGACGAATTGAAGCAGGAAGTTCTGTTCCGGCAGTTCAACCTGATGTCGCCTTTTCCTTTCAAGAAGCGAATGCACACTATCTTTTTGAGAAATGTTATGATATACTTTGATGAGAGGACGAAGAATGAACTGCTTCAGAAGGTATATGACTTCCTGGAGCCCGGCGGCTACCTGTTCATTGGTATGACGGAGACGCTGGACCGGGGCCAGATTCCCTTTGAACTGGTACGGCCGTCCATATTCAGGAAATAGGGGGATAAGGGATGCAGCCTATTAAAGTATTAGTCGTTGAGGACTCCATGGTGTTCCGGGAACTGCTGGTACAAAACCTGAACCGGGATCCTGCTATCCGGGTGGTGGCCACGGCGAGGGATCCTTATGAGGCCAGGGACGCCATTATCGCGCATAAGCCGGATGTGATGACCCTGGACGTGGAACTCCCCAGAATGAACGGCATCGAGTTTCTGCGCAAGCTGATGCCCCAGTATCCGCTCCCGGTGGTGGTGATCAGCGCCCTGAGCGACAAGGTGTTTGACGCGCTGAATGTGGGGGCGGTGGACTTTGTGGCAAAACCGGCGGTGTCTTCCAGGGAACAGCTCGAAGCGTTTATTCAGAACGAACTGCTGGTGAAGATCAAGATTGCGTCCACAGCCAACATCAGCCGGATCAAACAGAAGGCCATGCAGCAGGAGCAGTCGGTGCTTCCTCCCAAGGGAGGCGATCTGGTGGTGGCCATCGGCGCTTCCACAGGCGGTACAGAGGCCATTTTTTCCGTGGTGCAGAACTTCGGAACGGATATTCCCGGTGTGGTTATCGTGCAGCATATGCCGCCGGGGTTCACCAATATGTATGCCAAGAGACTGGATAACCAATGTCGGGTGGTGGTGAAGGAGGCGGAGACCGGGGATCAGGTAAAACCCGGACATGTGCTGATCGCTCCCGGCGGAGACCGGCATATGCGCCTGGTAAAGGTAAACGGCGTTTACCAGGTGGAGTGTAAGGCGGGGCCCAAGGTGAACGGGCACTGTCCTTCCGTGGATGTGCTGTTCGACTCCGTGGCCAGAGTGGCCGGGCCCAAGGCATTGGGCATCATTCTCACGGGGATGGGAGGCGACGGTGCCAAGGGGCTGCTGGAAATGCGCAGAGCCGGGGCCAGGACCATCGGGCAGGACGAGTCTACCTGCGTGGTGTACGGAATGCCCAAGGTGGCCTACGACCTGGGGGCTGTGGAATACCAGGAAAAACTGCAGGATGTGGCCAAGAGGGCCTATGCGGTGCTGGGCAGGATGTAAGGTCAAATACAAATTAACGCAATGCCGCGGGAAGATCTGCGGTGCGCGGGAAAGAGGGTAATATGAAAATTTTATTGGCTGAGGACGATTTTGTCACAAGGAAGTTTATGGTGGGATTCCTGTCCAAGTACGGTGAGTGCGATGTTACCGTGGACGGCATGGAGGCCGTGGATGCTTTCATGATGGCGCTGGAAGACGGAGAGCCTTATGATCTGGTATGTCTGGATATCATGATGCCCGTCATGGACGGCTATCAGGCGCTGATGGGCATCCGCAACCTGGAGAAGGACCGGGGGATTGCGGAGGATAAGAGGGCGAAGGTGATTATGACCACGGCGCTCAACGATGAGAAGAACGTAAAGATGGCCTTTGAATTGGGATGTACCATCTATTCCGGCAAGCCCATTGACAAGGAGAGATTTGAGCAGGCCATGAAAAAGCTGGGCCTAATATAATCTGATAAAATTTTACAGGAAAGGAGAAAGTATGGCTGAAGAATTTAACACAGAGGGAATGTTGGACATCTATCTGTTTGAGAACGAGCAGCTACTGGAGCAGTTGCAGGAAATGGTGCTGGACCAGAAGGATGCGGATTGCTTTGATCAGGACAGCATCAACGAAATATTCCGCACCATGCATACCATAAAGGGTTCTTCGGGCATCATGATGTTCGACAACATCACTGCCATTGCCCATAAGCTGGAAGACGTTTTCTTTTATCTGAGAGAGTCCCATCCCGAGCATGTGCCGCACCTTAAACTGGTGGAGCATGTGTTGGAAGTGGCGGATTTCATTACCGAAGAGATGGATAAGATCCGCAACGGGAACACAGCCGATGGAAATCCGGAGAGCATTATCAAAGAGCTGGATGCTTTTCTGGAGGCCATCAAAAAAGGGGTGGGGGAGGATGCCCTGATGCCGGAGAACGTGCATGAGGAGCCCAAGCAGTTTTACATAGCCCCCGTGGCCACGGATGCCAGCCGCTTTTACAAGGTGTATATCACTTTTTCCCCGGAGACGGTTATGGCCAATGTCCATGCCTACAAGGTGGTCTACGCAATGAAGGAGATTGCGGAAGATCTGCTCTACTCTCCGGAGGATATCATCTCCGATGAATCCAGCGGAGAGGCCATTTTGAAGGATGGCTTCAAGATTCTGCTCCAGGCCCAGTGCACGGAGACTGAGATCCGGGATCTGATCGGCGTCGGGTATGACATTGAGAAGGTGGATGTCTACGAGTGTAAGGCGGAAGAATTTCTGCTGGGATTCGATTTCGGCGGGGATCATCCCCCTCAGATTGATCTGGAATCCAGCGTAGAGGCCATAGAGGCCAAGGCGGAGCAGGCGGCGGAGAAGAAGCAGGCAGAAAAGGCTCCCATGGCTCCCGGTGACTTTGTTATCCAGACCAAGGAACCCGGCCGGCCCAAGAAGCTGGCAAAGGATAAGCAGAAGGGGGCCAAGGATGCATTCATCAGTGTCAATGTGAATAAGATGGATCAGTTGATGGATCTCATCGGTGAACTGGTTATCGCGGAATCCGTGGTACTGCAGAATCCCGATCTGAAAGTTCCGGGCCTGAACCTTTCCAATTTCAACAAGGCGGCGGGGCAGATGTCCAAGATTTCCACGGATCTGCAGAATGTAATCATGTCCATGCGGATGATGCCTCTGACCAATCTGTTCCAGAAGATGAACCGCATTGTGTTCGATGTCTCCCGGAAGCTGGGCAAGGACATTGACTTTGAGATGGTGGGCGAGCATACCGAGGTGGATAAGAACATCATCGAGAATATTTCCGATCCTCTGATGCATCTGGTGCGTAACGCAGTGGACCATGGTATTGAGACCAATGAGGAACGCAAGGCCAGCGGCAAGGTCGACAAGGCGAAGGTAACTCTCTCCGCCAAGACGGAAGCCGGAAAAGTGTGGATTAGCGTCACCGATGACGGCAAGGGCCTGGATCGTGCCAAGATTCTGGCCAAGGCCCGCAAGCAGGGCCTGCTGGACGAAGGCAAGCTGGACAGCGAGTACTCGGATAAGGAAGTGTTCAAGTTCATTACGCTGCCGGGATTCTCTACCAACGAGCAGGTGACGGAATATTCCGGGCGCGGCGTAGGCATGGATGTGGTGGTGCAGAACATCCAGTCCATCGGCGGCACTCTGGAGATCGAGAGCGAGGCGGGCCATGGCACCACCATGACGCTTAAGATTCCCCTCACGCTGGCCATCATAGACGGCATTGTGATGGAGACGGGTACCTCCTCCTTCGTGGTGGAGACCAGCGTTATCAAGCAGTTCGTCAGCGTCAGCGAGAACATGATGATACACGAGCCCAACGGCGACGAATATATTATGATCCGCGGAGAGTGCTTTCCCGTGCTGCGGCTGGGCGAATGGTACGGCCTGAAGGATTACCGCAAGTCGGTGGAAGAGGGTATGATGCTGATCTTCGAAGTGGAAGGGAAATCCATATGCCTCTTCGTAGACAGACTGATCGGCGAACAGGAGATCGTGGTAAAACCCATCCCTTCTTATATCAAGAAAGTGAAAGGTTTGTCCGGCTGTACGCAGTTGGGTGACGGCAGCATCGCGCTGATCCTTGACCCAGTGGGATTGATAGAATAAACGCATGAAAGGGAGGTAGCTGCATGGATGTAATCAGTGAAGTAAACGGTCAGGCAGACAGCGGCCAGGTTGCCCATGACGAGCGCGACGCGCAAAAGGGCAAGTACATGACATTCAAGTCCGGAAACGAGTACTATGGCTTGAAAATCCAGTACGTCAGCGAAATCATACAGTTCCAGGCGATCACGGCGATTCCGGAGACGGCGGATTATATCAAGGGTTTGATCAATCTGCGGGGCAAGATCATCCCGGTCATAGATATCAGTATTCGGTTTAAGCAGGAACCTGTGGAGTACAATGACAGGACCTGTATCATGGTGGTCAATGTGCAGAACACGCTGGTGGGCCTGATTATCGAAAAGATTGCCGAGGTGGTGGAGATCCGGGAGGAGAATATCCTGCCGCCCCCCAGCATCGCCAGGTCAGATAAGGCACAGAACAAATATGTATATGGCATCGGAAAGGTAGGAGACTCTGTAAAGCTTCTGCTGGATCCCGAAAAGCTGTTAAACGATGAGGAAATGTCGGCTTTGGAGCAGGCAAACAGTCTGGAAGCAGAAGAGAGAGAGGTATAACGCGATGAAAAACATGAAATTTAAGACAAGATTAATCATTGGTTTTGTAATTCCCGTGGTACTGACGATTATCAATACATATTTCGCCATTTCCAGCACCAAGGGTATCCTGAATGCACCCGATCAGGACCGTTACTATGAAATCGCCGTAGTTTTTTACCTTTGCGTCGTGGCGGTAGCCATTGCCATCACCGTGCTCTATGGCCTGTCGGTGGTCAGGGTCATGAGGGTCTCTTTGGATCAGCTTTCTGATGCTGCCCAGAGGATCGCTCAGGGACATGTGGACATCGAGCTGGTCAAGCACAACAATGATGAGTTCGGCGACCTGATTGACGAGTACAAAAAGGTGGTTGACAACATTAAGTATCAGGCCGGGATTGCCGAGGAGGTTTCCAAGGGCAACCTTACTGTGATGGTGAATCCCAGGTCTGCGGATGACCTGCTGGGCCATTCCCTGAAAAAGCTGGTTGAGGATAACAACCATGTTCTGAGCAGCATCAGCGATGCCGCCTACCAGGTGACCATCGGCTCTTCCCAGATGGCCAGCGCAAGCCAGTCCCTGGCACAGGGTTCCACGGAGCAGGCCAGCGCCATCCAGCAGATTACCGCATCCATCGACGAAGTGGTGGAAAAGACCGTACAGAATGCAGAGCAGGCCAATCAGGCGGCGGAACTGGTGGAAAATGCCATCAAGGACGTGAAGCAGGGCAACAAGCGGATGCATGACATGATGACTGCCATGCAGGACATCAACAGATCCTCCGAGAGCATTTCCAAGATCATCAAGGTAATAGACGATATTGCGTTCCAGACCAACATTCTTGCTCTGAACGCTGCCGTAGAGGCGGCCCGGGCAGGCGAGGCAGGTAAAGGCTTTGCCGTGGTTGCGGAAGAAGTGAGAAGCCTGGCGGCCAAGAGTGCTGCTGCTGCGGCTGAGACTGCCGAACTGATCGAGGACTCCATCAGCAAGGTAAGCCAGGGCTCCCAGATTGCCGATGAGACGGCAAAGGCTCTGGAGACAATCACCAATGTGGTAAACCAGAGTGAAGTGCTGATCAACAACATTGCCCAGGCCTGCAACTATCAGGCTACCGGCGGCACCCAGATCAAGCAGGCTATTACCCAGGTATCCCAGGTGGTGCAGACCAACTCCGCTACCAGTGAGCAGTGCGCTTCCGCCAGCGAGGAACTTTCCAACCAGGCAGACCGGATGCGTGAGAAACTTTCCATTTACAACCTTGGAAACAGGAACACGGTGGCTTCTTCTTCAAGCAGTATTGGTTCCTTCACCGCTTCTCCCAGCGCCAATGAGCAGATCATTTCCCTGGACGGAGACGGTTTCGGAAAGTATTAAGCAGAATATTAATAATGACAGGTCGGCTGTGTGGATCTTTTCACACAGCCGATTTTCGTGATGTGTTACATACGCTGAGAAAAAGATTCCCCTGGGGCTTCATATGTGCTATACTGATAGATAATTTGGAGGTCGGATCAAGTGGAAAACGGAATTACGAAGAGACAGTCTGCAATCCTGCAGGGCGCAGCCATATGGATGATGGTATACCACCACCTGTACTCCTTTGCGGTGGAATATGGTTCCCTGCTTCCCTTTATGCAGGTGGACACGGTACAGCGGATCGGATGGTTCTGCAAGCTGTGCGTGGGGATATTCGCTTTTGTCAGCGGCTATGGCATGTATTATGTGTTGGACAGACAGCCCAGGGAAGGATTTTGGGACAGGCTGCTGCGGGAATACCGCTGCGTGCTGGGACGGATTCTGAAGCTGTATGGGAAACTGTGGCTGGTGCTGTTGATCTATATGGGAATCCTGTTTGGTATATTGGGGCTGCCCTTTGACCCGGCGCAGCTTTTGGGGAATCTGACGGCTCTGAACCCTACCTACAACGGGGCCTGGTGGTATGTGGAGCAGTATGCCAAGATGCTGCTGGCGCTGCCGCTTTTGGATTTGCTGCTGACCCGTTTTACCCGGCCTGGAGAAGAGAAATGCAAGTGGATATTCTATCTGACGCTGGGACTGTTGGGGGGAGGCGCGGTGTTGGCCGGGCGGCTGTGGCTGCCGGGGCTGTGGACTCTGGCGGTGGCGGTAAAAGACGGGCTGCGGATCTCCTTTCTGCTGGTATTCGTGGCGGGATATCTCATCGCCCGCTATGGTCTTTGGCAGCGGGTGGACAAGGTATTGAGGCGCCGGGGCGGCTGGCTGCCTGTATGTCTGTCCGTGGCGCTGCTGGGCGCCGTCATAGCCCTGCGCACGATGCTGGCAACGGATGCAGCCTATGCCAAGCTGGACTTTCTGTTTGCGCCGCTTTTTTCCTACGGGGTTCTGACTTTGCTCTCCCGGGTGCCGCCTCTGGGTGCGTTCCTGGCCTGGTGGGGAAAGCAGTCCACCTATATCTGGCTGGTGCATGGTTTTTTATATGGGTGGCTGTACTATTTGATCAGACCCCATGTACGGCTGGATATCTGGGTATATCTGGCGGTACTTCTGGCATCGGCGGTCGTATCCCTGCTGCTGCAGGCATTGACGGGTATTCCGGGCCGCCTTGTCCGCAGGCAGTCCCGGAAGGGGGACAAGAACCCGGGGAAGAGGGAAGGAATTCCCGAATAGAAGAGCGAGATCAACAGCAAGGAGGCATTTCATGGCGTCGATCAAGGAAGTGGCAGAAAGGGCGGGGGTGGCTATCTCCACCGTATCCAAGGTGCTGAATCATTATCCCAATATCAGTGAGGCAACCAGGCAGAAGGTGAATGAGGCCATTGCCGACCTGGGCTTCGTGCCCAATGCCGTAGCGGCGGCGCTTTCCTCCAAACAGGCGGGGCGCATCGCCCTGCTGATTCACCTGAATACCAACACCCAGGCCATAGATGAGATCAGTATGCAGTATCTGGCCGGCGCGCTCAAGAGTGCCAGAGAACATGCCCTGGATGTGGTGACGGTGTTTTTCTCCATGCTGGAGGGTATGGGGGTCGAGGAGGTGATCGGCTACTTCCGCTCCCAGAGTATCACCGGCATCATCATATACGGCATATCCAAACAGGACTATGTGCTGCAGGAACTGGTGCGGCGGCAGGTTTTTCGGATTGTATTGGTGGATGTGCCGCTGATCAATGAAAGTACCTCCTGCGTCTGGATCGACCAGGCGGCGGCACAGTATGCCGTGGCGGAGAAAACCATGCGGATGGACGCCATTCCCTACAAAAAGGTGCTCTATATCGCGGGGAAAAGCAGCGGCTATGTGACGGAGGAACGGATCAAAGGCATGAAACAATTCGCGGCAGACTACGGCCTGGAAATGATTGTCCGCAACGGTGAGTTCTCAGAGAAAAAAGCCAGGGAACTCACCGTGAAATATGCCCGGGACCAGGACATGGTGGTCTGTGCATCGGACCTGATGGCCATAGGGGCCATGCGGGCCCTGACGGACATGGATATCTTTCGTCCGGTGTGCGGCTTTGACGGGCTGACGCTGATGGGTTATGTGGGCCAGCAGATGAACACGGTGCGCCAGGACTTCGCCAGAATCGCCCAGGAGGCGGTGACGGAACTGGAGAACCTGATGAACGGCGGCGTCGGCCGGGAAGTGGTACTGGACTTCAAGCTGGTGCGGCTCAGATATGAGGATGTGATACGATAGCGCGTCATATCAGCAGTTCAGCACATGCAGTTCATGCAGAGCCCGGGTGGCTGCCACATACAACAGCTTTGCCTGCCGGGGATCATCCGGGCCGTGCTCCATGTCCAGGTTCCACAGGATCACCGCGTCAAATTCCAGGCCCTTTACCAGACGGATGGGCAGCACCATGGTGCCGGTGGAGAAGTTGGAGGCGGCTCCGTCAGTGAGGACGGTCAGGGGAGAGAGCAGCTGCCGGGCCCCGGCTGCAGTCTCTTCGTCCCGGCAGATCACGGCGGTGGTGTGGTAGCCCTTTTCCCGGATGGCGGCGATCAGGCCCGCCGCATGTTCTGCCATCTCCAGGTCGCTCCAGAACCGTGCCTCTTCCACCGGGATCCCATGGCGGATCACCGGCTGGATCTTATAGCGGCCGGAGGAGGCTTTTTCCAGGATTCGTCCCGCGTACTGGGAGATTTCAATGGTGTTTCGGTAACTTTTCTGCAGCAGCAGGAACTGGTCCCGCTCTTCTTTCAGGAATAGTTTCTGTAATTCATGCCAGTCGTTCAGTCCCGTGTCATAATGGATATTCTGGGACACATCCCCCATGATGGTAAAATATGCGGCGGGCAGCAGTGTCCGCAGCACATAGTAGACACCAATGCCGAAGTCCTGGGCCTCGTCCAGGAACAGCAGCCCGAATTCCTGGTTGGGTGCCTTCTGGTATACCCGGTAATGGATCAGCGCCAGAGCCGCAATATCGTATACATCGTACTCCCGGCGGCCCAGACGGCTCAGATATGCCGGCCAGTCTTCGGCCGGGCCCGGCGCGTCCCTGTGGATGCTGCGCCATTGCTGCAAAAATTCCGTATACAAATCATAAATGCTGCGGGTGGGGCGCATGGCTTTATAGTGTCCGGCGTATTCCCTCAGCTTGGCCTGGAGCCGGTCCCTGTCCTCTCCGCTCATCAGGAACTTGATCCTGGTCTTAACCCGTTCGTCCAGCGTGGACAGCAAAGTACAGATGCTGAAAGTAGGATTTTCCCGGTAAAGCGTGGCATTGTTGCTCTCCGACAAAATGGTTCCGATCTGCTTATCCCGCAGCGGGGATAAGTCCACCAGGGATTCCCGCAGATGGAGCAGATACAGTTCCAGTTCCCTCATGAAGAGGAGGCTGCTTCGGGAAGGCACGGAACCGGGTTCCGCTGTTTTGTTTTTCTTTACCCAGTTCTTTTCACACAGCCGGGCGAAAATCTGATCCATGCGCATATGCTTGATGTTGGGTACATCCAGTTCCGGCAGGCCGCTGGTGATATAGTTCAGCAGCAGATCGTTGCTGCCGATGATGCAGTACTCATTGGACTCAAAACGATGCTTGTAATTATAAAGCAGATAGGAGATGCGGTGCATGGCCACCGTGGTCTTGCCGCTGCCTGCCACCCCCTGGACAATCAGGTTGGCAAAGGGGGATTTGCGGATAATGGCGTTCTGCTCTTTCTGGATCGTGGCGATGATCTCCCCCAGCACCGCGTCCTTGTTCTTGGACAGGTACTGCACCAGCAACTGGTCATTGGAAGCCACATCGCTGTCATAATAACCCTGCAGTCTGCCTTCTTCCACATTATAAGTGCGTTTCAGGCGCAGGTCGATGGAGATGGGTTTCTCGTCCGGCAGTCCGTACTCGCCCGGGCCCAGTTCGTTCTCATAGTAGACACTGGAAATGGGGGCCCGCCAGTCCGCGATCAGCACGTCTGTCTTGTTGCGGAACACCCCGTTTTTGCCGATGTAGACCCGCTGCTCCAGTTCCGAAGGGCGCTCCGTGTAGTCGATGCGGCCGAAGTAAGGTTTATCAAAAGCCGCTCTGTTCTTGCGCAGCGAGGAGGCGGCGTGCTCTTCCAGGCTGCTGGCGGTCATCAACTGGTTATACAGTTCCACATCGCCGCTGTTGATGGCCTTGTACAATTCCTGTACCTGGGCATGGCGCTGTTCATATTCCTGCTGATATCGGATCACATTCCGGCCGATAATATCCAGGCATTCCTGGAAGTGCAGCTGCTCCTGTTTCATTTCCTGTTCCTGATTCCCCATGGTCTTCTCCGCCTTTCATTTTGTCATAAAAGAATTATATAGGAAACAGGAAAAAAAGCTAGACTTTTTTTTCCCTGTATGCTATGATGCTTAATAAGGTGTAGACAAAAATAGCTGTCGCTTATGCGATAGCTATTTCACGTATAGGAGTATATATCAGATGGTCCGCTTTTTTGTGAGTTTGATCACGGGAATATTCATGGGAGAAAAATACCTGAAAGAGCGCATGGAACGACAACTGCCGCAGGGGGAGAACCTGGAGGTCTGGGACGGCAGGCTTCTGCTGCGCAGGCATCATAACCGGGGAGCCATGCTGGGCCTGGGAAAGGGGCGGGGAGCGGTGGTTACAACGCTGTCCCTGCTCCTTACCGGGTTGGCCGCGCTGGTATTTGTGCTGAGCCTGAGCGTCCATGGCAGCAATCTGCTGCGGGCAGGGCTGTCCCTGTTGCTGGGAGGGGCTTTCAGCAATACTTACGACAGGCTGAAACAACAGTATGTGATGGATTATGTCAGCTTTAACGTGAAATGGACGCCGCTGCGGAGGCTGGTGTTTAATGTATCTGATTTCTGCATCCTTCTGGGAGTGATGCTGTCCGTGCTGGGAGTAAAGCACCAGGGACGGAAGATACGAAAGCTTGTGAAGAAAAAGCGGCAGGCTCACAACTCTTGTATACAGCTCTCCAACACTTGATAATACTCTTCAAAAGTCTTACGGCAGCAGCCCGGATTGTCTATGAGAATCCCGGGGGCGCGCAGTCCCGTCAGGGTAAAGCCCATGGCCATGCGGTGGTCCTCATAGGTCTGGACGGTGCAGGGTTTTGGCATGCCGGGATAGACGGTGATACTGCTGTCCGTGGATTCACAGCGGATCCCCATGCGGCCCAGTTCCGTGACGATGGCGCCAAGGCGGTCACATTCCTGGTAGCGGATATGCCCAATGCCTGATAGGGTGGTGGGGCCTTCTGCAAAAGGGGCTATGGCAGCCAGGGTAATGGCCTGGTCGGAGCAGGCGGACAGATCCGCCGCCACGCCTGCCAGCCGTCCGTCCGCCGGCGGCAGCAGTATCAGTCCTTCTCCGTTCTCCTGCAAAGAACATCCCATTCTGACCAACACATCCAAAAAGGCCAGATCGCCCTGCATACTGTCTTTTCCCACATGCAAAACCTGTACCGGAACCCCCAGCAGCGCTCCCAGGGCATAGAAATAACAGGCGGCGGACACATCCGGCTCCACCTGATAGTCCAGCGCCTGATAGTGCTGCCCGGCGGCCACCCGGTATCCCAGAGGGCGGGTGCTGTTGACACAGCCCTGACAGGCATGATTCTCCCCGTTTCCCTCACAATAGTACCAAGGCTGGGCAGATACGCCGAATTGCTCCATCATGCGGGTGGTGATACGGATATAGGACAGGCCATGCTCCCCCTGGATCCGGATGTTCATATCCTCCGGGCACAGGCAGGAAGAGATGAGCAAAGCGCTGAGGAACTGGCTGCTGTGCTCGATCTCCACGGAGATATCCGTTTTGCCAAAGCCGCGGCCCCGAAGGGTAAAGGGGAAATGCCCTTCCTCTCCCTGACAGGAGATTTCGCAGCCCAGATCCTCCAGGGAGGTCAGCAGCGGGGCCATGGGACGCCTGCGCATCTGGGGGGAGGCGTCCAAATGGTAGATGCCCCGGGATACCCCCAGGTAAGCGGTTAGGAATCTGGCGGCGGTGCCGGCGCTGCCCACATAGATGCTTGCCTCCGGTCTGGGGAGCGCCCCGCCCAGGCCCGTGACCCGCACGATTTTTTCCTCTTCCGCCACCTGGGTTTCAAAGCCCAGTTCCCGGATACAGTTCAGAAAATGCCGGGAATCGTCGGAGAAGAGTACGCCCCGCAGAGTGGAAGTGCCCCGGGCCAAAGTGGCCAGCAGCAGCGCCCGGTTGGTGATGCTCTTGGAGCCCGGGACTGCCGCCCGGAGGGGCGGTTTCGTATTTTTTCCCGCCGCCCTGTCATACACACAGGGCACGGCATATACTTGTTCTGTTATCATTTTAAACCTCTTTCTCATATACGGTATAGGCCTATGCCTTAATTGTCTAACCAGTATACTATACATCCCCCAAATCCGCAAATAGAATTGACAAAAAGGAATAGGAGGTATATTCTATTCACAACATTCATATAGAAAAAGTAGGAAATGGAGGGTTTAATATGGCCGGAATATACAATAAAGCCACGGAACTGATCGGGCATACCCCGCTTTTAAAAGTGGAGAATTATATGAGGGAAAAAGGCATTGAGGATGCGGTTATTTTGGCAAAGCTGGAGTACTTAAACCCGGCGGGCAGCGTAAAGGACCGGGTGGCGCTGTCCATGGTGGAGGATGCGGAGCGGAAAGGACTGCTCAGGCCCGGGGCCACCATCATAGAGCCCACCAGCGGCAACACCGGCATCGGGCTGGCCAGCGTGGCGGCGGCCAAGGGATACCGGACCATTCTGACCCTGCCCGATACCATGAGCGCGGAGCGGCGCAGCCTGCTGCAGGCATATGGGGCGGAACTGGTGCTGACGGAGGGGGCCAAAGGGATGAAGGGAGCCATCGCCAGAGCGGAAGAACTGCTGCAGGAGATTCCCGGCTCCGTGATCCTGGGCCAGTTTGACAATGCGGCCAACCCAGCGGCCCATGCTGCCTCCACAGGACCCGAGATCTGGGAGGATACGGAGGGACAGGTGGACATCTTTGTGGCGGGAGTGGGCACCGGGGGGACCATAACAGGCATCGGTACCTACTTAAAAGCCAGGAATCCCCGGATCCAGGTGGTGGCGGTGGAGCCTTCCGACTCGCCGGTGCTCTCCGGCGGTGAGCCCGGCCCTCATAAACTCCAGGGGATCGGGGCGGGATTCGTTCCTTCCGTCCTCAACACCCAGGTATATGACGAGGTATTCACCGTCACCACGGAGCAGGCATATGCCGAGGGCAGGGAGATCGCCCGCAGGGAAGGGGTGCTGGTGGGCATTACCTCCGGGGCGGCGCTGTACGCTGCCTCTGTTTTGGCACTCCGGCCCCAGAACAGAGGCAAAACCATAGTGGCTCTGCTGCCGGACTCCGGGGACAGGTATCTGTCCACAGGCATGTTTGCGGAGTAGCATTTATAGAGTTTAAGAGAATATAGTTTAAGACAGATAGATGGATATGGCAGGCCCGGTCTGCCATACCCGGGAAAGCGGTAAGTATGAAGATATCCACCAAGGGACGCTATGCAGTGCGGGTTATGCTGGATTTGGCGCTGAACAATAGCGGAGAATGTATCAAGGTAAAAGAGATTGCGGGCAGGCAGGGTATTTCGGAGAAATATCTGGAACAGATCATCGCCGTGCTGCACAAGGCGGGCTATGTGAAGAGCGTCCGCGGGGCCCAGGGAGGCTACCGGCTGGCCAGGGAACCGGAGGCTTACACCGTGGGTATGGTGCTGCGGCTGACGGAAGGTTCTCTGGCTCCGGTGGCCTGTCTGGAGGAGGATTACGGCACCTGCGGGCGCTGCGACACCTGCGAGACTCTGCAGGTCTGGAAGGATGTGTATCAGGCGGTCAATCAGGTGGTGGACAATGTGACCATCGGCGATTTGGCGGCAAGGCACAGGCAGCGGGCAGGGGCCATGGATTATACCATTTGACACAATCCCCGGCGGAAAAAGACTGCTGCCGGGGAAAAAGCGGATTGAGATAAGGAGGAAAAACAGATGGAAAACAGGGAATTCAGCACTCCCCTGGATTTAAAACAGATCCGGGTGACCGACGCCTTCTGGCACAGGGAGCAGGAACTGGTGCGCACCCAGGTAATCCCCTACCAGTGGGAGGCATTGAACGACAGAGTGGAGGGTGCCGCCCCCAGCTACTGTATGCGCAACTTCAAAGTGGCGGGCAGGATGATGCGGGAGAAGAAGGAGAAGGGCGCCGCCTATGTGGCCCCGGCCTACACCTTCCGGGGGTTTCAGGCGCTGCCGGAGGACCCGGAACATCCCGAGGGGGATAAGTTTTACGGCTTTGTGTTCCAGGACACGGATTTTTCCAAATGGATCGAGGCGGTGGGGTACTCCCTGCTGCAGCATCCTGACCCGGAGCTGGAACGGACGGCGGACGAGGCCATAGACATTGTCTGCGCCGCCCAGCTGGAGAACGGCTATCTGGATACCTATTATATCATCAACGGCATGGACAGGGCCTTTACCAATCTCCGGGACCATCATGAACTGTATTGCCTGGGACATCTGGTGGAAGGGGCGGTGGCCTATTACCAGGCCACGGGAAAGGACAAGCTGCTGCACGCTGCCGAGAGATTCGCGGACTATTGCTGTGAAACCTTCGGCCCGGAGCCGGGAAAGCGAAAGGGATACCCCGGCCATGAGATCGCGGAGATGGCACTGGTACGTCTCTGTGAAATAGACAATCAGGAGAAATACCTGAAGCTGGCCGGGTTTTTCCTGGATCAGCGCGGTCATCAGCCCTACTATTTCGAGGAAGAAGAGAAGGAGCGGGCGGCCCATGACGGCCAGCCCTATCAAAAGAGCACCGACAATTCCTACCATCAGGCCCATCTGCCCGTGCGGGAACAGTCCGAAGCGGTGGGGCACGCGGTGCGGGCGGTATATCTGTACAGCGGCATGGCGGATGTGGCCAGACTCTGCGGGGACGAGGCCATGGAAGCGGCCTGCGACCGGCTCTGGGATAATGTGACCCGGGAAAAGCTGTATATTACCGGAGGGATAGGCGCCACCCATATAGGGGAAGCGTTCTCCTTTGGCTATGACCTGCCCGGGGATACCGCCTACTCCGAGACCTGCGCCGCCATCGGCCTGGTGTTCTGGGCCAGAAGGATGCTGCAGCTCAAGCCCCGGGGCAAATACGGGGATGTGATGGAACTGGCCCTGTATAATACGGTGCTGGCGGGCATGGCCTTGGACGGCAAGAGTTTTTTCTATGTGAATCCCCTGGAAGTATTGCCCCGGGCCTGTCACAGGGACGCCAGAAAATCTCATGTCAAGAGCCTGCGCCAGAAGTGGTTCGGCTGCGCCTGCTGTCCGCCCAATATCGCCCGGATGGTGAGTTCCGTGGCCTCTTACGCCTATACGGAAGCCGATCGTTATCCGCTGGATCAGGGAGGCTGGAATCAACCCGTGGATACGCTTTGGTTCCATCTGTATATGAGCAGTGTGCTGAGTAAGCAGGTCTGGGTGGACAAAGGGGAGAAAAAGACGCTGGATCTGCAAGTGGAGACGGATATGCCCTGGGGCGGCAGAGTGAAGGTACAGCTCCGGGGGGACCGGGTTCCCTGCAGACTGGCTTTCCGCATTCCCGGCTGGAGTACCGGAGTGAAAGCAGGCTACAGCTGCGGCGGTATTGGGGGACAGGTACAGGTGAACGCCGGGGGACTGGCGGTAAAGAGCGCTCCTGAAATGAGGGACAGAGAGGATGTGTCGGACCGGCATACAGCGGTTTCCTACAGGGAGGGCTATCTGTACATAGAAGGAGTCTGGAGTGACGGCGATGAAATCCTTCTGGAGATGGAGATGCCGGTGCGCATTCTGGAATCCGACCCCAGGGTGCGGGAGAATATGGGCAAGGTTGCCCTGACCCGCGGCCCCATTGTGTATTGTCTGGAAGAAGCGGACAATGGGAAAGACCTGCATCTGTGCAGGGTGGATCTGCCCGGATGGGACGAAAGCGGTATTGAGACGGAAGTGACGGAAGAACTGGACCATCCCATGACGGTACTGAAAGTGCCCGGCAAGCGTCTGGCCGCGGCGGAAAGCGCCGAACTGTATCACCCGGCGGGCCCGGTGCGGGAGCGGGACGTAATGCTGCGCATGATTCCCTATTACGCCTGGAACAACCGGGGCGAGGGGGAAATGAGCGTGTGGGTGAGAAGGTAAACCAGATCAGCCCCGGTCAGTTTAAATGTTTTCCCGGATTCTGATATCCACCGCCACATAATTGTATTCTTTCTCCGGCATCTCTCCGGTGGTCAGATAGGCGAACAGCAGGGTCAGGGGCTTGGCCCCCTGGACCCTGGGCTGCTGGCAGATGGTGGCGGCGATAACGCCTTTTTTCACCAGCGCCTTGGTGGTGGGCACCTTGTCGAAAGCGATCACCCGGACCTGTCCTTCCCGGCCCAGCACGGAGAGACTGCGGCAGCCGCCGTTGACGCCGCCTGCGGCAAAAAACAGCGCGTTTATTTCCGGGTGTTCCGTCAGCAGCCGGGTGGTTTTTTCATAACTCTCAAATTCGTCGTCGTGATTCTCCACCACATCCACGATTTCCATATCGGACTTATAGCGTTTCAGAGAATTGACAAATCCCGCCACCCGCTCCGTGTGACACAGGATGTCCGGGGAACCGGTGACGATGCCCACCCGCACTTTGTCATGGGTCATCAGGTGCATGAGCCCCGCGGCGGTCTCCCCGCTTTTGGCATAGTGGCTTCCCACATAGGCAATGCGCCGGGAGTTCTCGATATCCGTGTTGAAAGTCACCACCGGAATCCCCCGGTCATACAGGGTATTGATACATTTCCGGATGCGTTCGTCGTTGTAAGGGGCCAGGGCGATGCCGCTGACTTCCTCCTCCAGCAGTTCCTGTATGGCCTGCAGCTGCTGCTCCACGCCATAAGTGATATGCCGGATCACCACGGCGCAGTTATATCCTGCCAGTTCCTCCGCCTTCTCCGTGACGCCTTCCTCCACATCTATGAAAAAGGGATTCTCGGCGGAAAATAAAACCACTCCCAGCTTCAGCTTTTTCTTCTGGGCGGCCAGCACCAGTCCGGCAATATTGGGCTTATAGTCCAGCGCCCTGGCGATGTCCCGGATTTTCTCCGCCGTATCGGGATTCACGGAGCCCCGGTTGTTTAACACCCTGTCAACGGTTCCCCTGGACACCCCTGCCAGAGCTGCAATCTCTTTAATTGTGGCCATGATGTACCTCCTGCGTAAGCATCCTGTGGTCCCCGAAGCATATTTTCTCCCGTTTCCGCATAATGATATGGCATGTCCCCGAAGGAGGGGATATACCGGGGGACAGACTGGGTACCCACATTATAAATGATTTCAGATGGGAAAACAATAAAGAAATGCCTTAAACGGGGCCTTTCTTCGGAGCTTGAGTGCGTGCCCGGGCACGGAAGCGCCCGGCGAAGGATGCGGATGAAGTCATATTTACCAGTTTTCATCCCTGAAAATGTGCATAATACCGAAAATATAAAAGGCGTATTGATTTTGGGACGCAAAACGAGTATGCTATAGATAACGTGCCCGGACACATGGCCCCGAATAAACGCTTCGGAAGGCATCGGGCTGCAGAGACAGAGAGCGCAGGCACAGCGGGAGTCTGCCATTGGACGGGCTCCGAATATGCAGAAAAGAGGTAAATATGTTATATATCGGTATTGATTTAGGCACATCGGCGGTAAAGCTGCTGCTGATGGACGGCGAGGGTAAAATCAGGAATATCGTCTCCAGGGAATATCCCATTTATTTCCCCAATCCGGGCTGGTCGGAGCAAAAGCCCGAGGACTGGTACGAGCAGACCATGCTGGGCATTGAGGAATTGCTGAAGGACGCGGATAAGAGCCAGGTGGCGGGCATCAGTTTCGGCGGCCAGATGCACGGGCTGGTGATTCTGGATCAGGACGATCAGGTGATCCGTCCCGCGCTTCTGTGGAACGATGGACGTACATATGAGGAATGCGATTATCTGAACAATGTGATCGGCAAGGAAAAGCTGTCGGAGTACACGGCCAACATCTCCTTTACCGGCTTTACCGCTCCCAAGATTCTCTGGGTGAAAAACAAGGAGCCGGAGAACTTTGCCCGAATCGCCAAGATCATGCTGCCCAAAGACTATATCGCCTACAAACTCACCGGGGTACATTGCACGGATGTGTCCGATGCCTCCGGTATGCTGCTCTTCGACGTGAAGAACCGCAGATGGTCCAGGGAGATGTGCGAGATCTGCGGCATCACCGAGGAGCAGTTGGCAAACTGCTACGAGAGTTATGAGTCCGTGGGCTGCGTGCTGCCCGAAATCGCCGACAAGCTGGGAATTCCCCACACGGTGAAGGTGGCGGCGGGCGCAGGCGACAACGCGGCGGCGGCGGTGGGCACCGGCACTGTGGGAGATGGCATGTGCAATATTTCCCTGGGCACCAGCGGCACCATCTTCATCTCCTCCAGGAATTTCGGTGTGGACAAATACAATGCGCTTCACTCCTTTGCCCATGCGGACGGCAGCTATCATCTGATGGGCTGTATGCTCAGCGCGGCAAGCTGCAACAAATGGTGGATGGACGATATCGTCGGTACAGGGGATTACGCGGCGGAGCAGAAGGCCATTGAAAAGCTGGGAGAGAACCATGTGTACTTCCTGCCCTACCTGATGGGGGAGCGTTCTCCTCATAACAATCCCAACGCAAGGGGGACGTTTATCGGCATGACCATGGACACCACCAGGGCCGACATGACCCAGGCCGTGCTGGAGGGTGTGGCCTTTGCCCTGAGAGATTCCTTTGAGGTGGCCAAGTCCCTGGGGATTAAAATCGAGCGCACCAAGATCTGCGGCGGCGGCGCCAAGAGTCCCCTGTGGAAGAAGATGATCGCCAATATCCTGAACCTGAAGGTGGATGTGATCGAGAGCGAGGAAGGGCCCTCCCTGGGCGGCGCCATGCTGGCGGCAGTGGCCTGCGGCGAATATGCAGATGTGGAGGAGGCCGCGGCTAAGATCGTAAAGGTGGTGGACACCGTGGAGCCCGATCCGGAACTGGTGGCCAAATACGAAAAGCGGTATGCCCAGTTTAAGGAGATTTACCCGGCCTGCAAGCCCCTGTTTGAGATTATTAAATAATTTTCCCGGGGCAGGCAGTCGAAAACAATAATCCGCGCCCCAGGGCGCAAAAGGAGGATGCCATGAAAATATTATCTGTCACAGATCCCGCTTTCCGTAAGTATGGGAGGCTGATCGACAATGTGGACCTGACGGAACTGGTGGAAGTGCTGGGAAAGCAGCCCGTGCCCGAAGGCGTGGTGTATGAGCCCAGTGTGGAGGCTCTGGAGGCCACTTCCGCCATGGAGGCGCTGACCAGAGTGACCTTCGGCGAAATGCCCATCCAGATCGGTTACTGCAACGGTCACAATGAACTGCTGAACGCGGTGGAGTACCACCGGAACAGCGAATTGAATATCGCTGCCACCGATGCCATCCTGATTCTGGGCATGCAGCAGGACATTGAGGAGGGCTTCACCTACGATACCGCCAAAATGGAAGCGTTTCTGCTGCCTGCGGGCAAGGGCGTGGAGATCTACGCCACCACCCTGCATTATGCGCCCTGCGGCGTGAACGGCGCAGGTTTCCAGGTGGCCATCGTACTTCCCAGGGGAACCAACTATCCGCTGGAGAAGCCCCATGGAGCATCCGGGGAAGAAAAGGGTGAGGACGCGCTGATTACCGCCGTGAATAAATGGCTTATCGGCCATGCGGAGGGCGGCCTGGACGCGGGAAGCCATATCGGCCTGAAGGGAAAGAACCTGAATGTGAACGAGTAATGCCGGATTGAAGAGGCAAAGAACTTGAATGTGCATGGGGAATGCGGTATAATTAAAAAGCAGTCCGTATTTATCTCAGGTTGTATTTAATTATCATAAATGGAGGAGAGTACAATGAACAATTTACCCAAAGTAAAAATCGGTATCGTGGCCGTGAGCCGCGACTGCTTCCCGGAGAGCCTGTCCGTAAACAGGAGAAAGGCTCTGGTGGCCGCTTACAAGGCCAAGTATGACGAGACGGACATTTATGAGTGCCCGATCTGCATCGTGGAGAGCGAGATCCATATGGTACAGGCTCTGGAAGATGTGAAGAAGAACGGCTGTAACGCTCTGTGCGTATATCTGGGCAACTTTGGTCCCGAGATTTCCGAGACCCTGCTGGCCAAGCATTTTGACGGTCCTTCCATTTTTGTGGCGGCCGCTGAGGAGAGCCAGGCGGATCTGCTGGACGGCAGAGGCGATGCATACTGCGGTATGCTGAATGCCAGCTACAACTTAAAGCTGCGCAACATCAAGGCTTACATACCCGAGTATCCCGTGGGCACCGCTGAGGAATGTGCCGACATGATCAACGAGTTCGTGCCCATCGCCAGAGCGATTGTGGGTCTTTCCGACCTGAAGATCATTTCCTTCGGCCCCAGACCTTTGAACTTCCTGGCCTGCAACGCCCCCATCAAGCAGCTGTACAATCTGGGCGTGGAGATCGAGGAGAACTCCGAACTGGATCTGTTCGAGGCCTTTAACAAGCATGCCGGAGACGAGAGAATCCCTGCCAAGGTGGCGGAGATGGCCGAGGAACTGGGTGCGGGCAACAAGAAGCCCGAGGTGCTGGAGAAGCTGGCTCAGTACGAACTGACCCTGCTTGACTGGGTGGAGGCCCACAGAGGTTACCGCAAGTATGTGGCCATCGCCGGAAAATGCTGGCCTGCATTCCAGACCCAGTTCGGCTTTGTTCCCTGCTATGTGAACAGCCGTCTGACCGGTATGGGCATCCCCGTATCCTGCGAAGTGGATATCTATGGCTGCCTGTCCGAGTTCATCGGTACCTGCGTGAGCCAGGATGCCGTTACGCTGCTGGATATCAACAACTCCGTGCCTGCCGACATGTTCAAGGAATCCATTGAAGGCAAGTTCCCTTATAGCCACAAGGATACCTTCATGGGCTTCCACTGCGGCAACACCTGCTCCAAGAAGCTGGCCTTCTGCGAGATGAAGTACCAGAAGATCATGGCCAGGAACCTGCCCATCGAAGTTACCAACGGCACTTTGGAGGGCGACATCGCTCCCGGTGAGATCACCTTCTATCGTCTGCAGTCTACCGCTGACTGCAAACTGCGCGCTTACATTGCCCAGGGCGAAGTGCTGAACGTGCCTTCCAAGTCCTTCGGCTCCATCGGCGTGTTCGCCATCCCTGAGATGGGACGCTTCTACCGCCATGTGCTGATCGAGAAGAACTATCCTCATCATGGCGCGGTTGCTTTCGGCCACTTCGGCAAGGCGCTGTATGAGGTATTCAAGTTCATCGGCGTTCCTGTGGAAGATCTGAACTACAACCAGCCCAAGAGCCTGCCTTACCCTACGGAGAATCCGTTCTGCTAAGCCGGGGATCGGGAATCAACAATGATATAGAATAAGAGAAACGGGCAGAGGCGCCAGCCGCTGCCCGTTTTATTTGTTCGGGATGGGCAATGTATTATAAAAAGAACAAAATGGGCAAAAAAACACATTGCGCATTTCCGGCGCCGGGCCTATACTCTCTATTTGGAGTTTCGCTATTCATTTTAGCTTCAGAGGAAAGAGGTAGAGAGTTATGATTAAGGATATGACAAAGGATTCGCCCATGAAGCTGATTCTGGGATTCTCAATTCCCCTGTTATTTGGCTTTTTGTTTCAGCAGTTCTATAATCTGGTGGACACGGTGATCGTTGGGCGTTTTCTTGGGACGGAGAATCTGGCGGCGGTGGGTGCTACGGGTTCGGTGAACTTTCTGATTATCGGCTTCTGCATGGGCATATGCAGCGGCTTTTCCATTCCCGTATCCCACAAGTTCGGGGCCGGGGACTATGGGGGGCTGCGCCGGGTGGTGGCCAACTGCGTATGGCTTACGGCGGTTTTCGCCCTGCTTTTGACGGTACTGACCACCGCGCTGTGCCGCCCCATTCTGGTAATGATGAAAACCCCTGACAATATCCTGGATGCGGCATATGCTTATATATGGGTAATCTTTCTGGGAATTCCCGTGACCTTCCTGTACAATATGACCTCGGGGGTGATGCGGGCACTGGGGGACAGCAAGACGCCGGTGATTTTCCTGGTCATGTCCTCTTTCCTCAATATCGGACTGGACCTGTTCTTCATCGTCAATCTGCGCTGGGACGTGCAGGGAGCGGCATGGGCCACTGTGATTTCCCAGGGGGTGTCGGGGCTGTGCTGTCTGCTGTTTATGGTGAAAAAGTTTGAGATTCTGCGAATCCGCAGGGAAGAGTGGGCCTTCGACAGGCATCTGGCCGGAAACCTGTGCGGCATGGGTGTTCCCATGGGCCTGCAGTATTCCATCACTGCCATCGGCAGCGTGATTCTGCAAAGTGCCACCAACACCCTGGGCTCCGACGCAGTGGCAGCGGTGACGGCGGCGGGGAGGATCAGCGGTTTTCTGGCCTGTCCCTTTGATGCCATGGGTTCCACCATGGCCACCTACGGCGGGCAGAATGTGGGGGCGGGAAAGCTGGAGCGCATCGGGCAGGGACTGAAGTCCTGCGTTTTGCTGGGAGCCGGCTATTCGGTGATTGCGCTGGGCATCAGTACCCTGTTGGGGGAAACTTTGGTCGGATTGTTCCTGGAGGCTTCCGAGACGGCGATTATCGGAGATGCAAAATTATTCCTCACCATTGCCACGGCATTCTATTTTCCCCTGGCTTTGGTCAACATTATCCGCTTTCTGATCCAGGGGGTGGGCTTTCCGTTTTTTGCCATCCTTGCAGGGGTGTTCGAGATGGTGGCCAGGGCCCTGGCGGGCTTTGTACTGGTGCCCTGGCTGGGCTTTACCGGTTCCTGTCTGGGCAATCCCATTGCCTGGATTCTGGCGGATGTTTTTCTGATCCCCGCCTTTTTCCTTGTACAGAAAAGGCTGCGGAACATGAAGGAAGGCGGGATAAAAGAAGGGTAAAAGCGTTTGCATTTTCTGTATGGTTAAGATATAATTTGAATAATGTGCTGATTAAACCGCTGCGGAAGGAGATTTTTTTACATGCTGCTTAAGACATCTGCCGTATGCCTTTTAATGGTGATTTATATGCTTGTGTTCTACTATCGGAAGCCTCATATCCCGGTGAAGTCCACCAGGATTTTTCAGGCGCTGACGGTGGCGGCCTTACTCAATACCTTGTTTGATCTGATTACGGTATACACTGTCAACCACAGGGACAGGATTCCCGACAGGGTAAATCTGGTGGCTCACATAATCTATCTGCTGTCCATACTGGGGTTTGTATTTCTGCTGTTTCTATATATGAGGAGTTACCTGGAGGTGAGCATGGCATTTTCCAGAGCCCGGAAGATATGCCATCAAATCCCCTTTTGGGTATCGGTGCTGGGGATCCTGGTACTGCCCATCACCTATGAGCATGGATATACCACGGATTATTCCCTGGGGCCCAAGGCCTATGCGCTTTATTTCAGCCTGGTGTTCTATCTGCTGCTGATCTTATACAGCTGCCTGCGCCATTGGGAGCGCTTAGACGGAGAGAAGAGGCTGGCGCTTATCCTTGCGGTTCCCATCTTCGCGGCAGTATCCATCATTCAGATGCTGTTTCCGGAGATCCTGCTGGTAGTGGTGGCGTCTACGCTGATCCTGCTGGGGCTGATCCTCAGCCATGAGAACACGGAAAAGTATCTGGACGAACAGACGGCACTGTTCAACCAGTATTCCTTTGAAACCGTGCTGGAGCAGATGGGGCCGGATAAACAAAGGTCGTCCATAGCGGCCTTCTGCTTCTGCAAGACGGAGAACAATTTCGACTGGAAGCAGGATGTGAGGATTCTGCAGGACCTGCGCAGGGGACTGCGGCTGTACCGCCTGCGGGGTTACCGCATAGGGGAAAACGGGGTGGCATTTATCGCCGGTTCCCGGGAACGGGCGCAGATGGTACTGGAAGAAGTCAGGAACATGGTCTTGGAAAAATACGGAGAGGAAAACCTGATCCTTGAGACCAAGATTCTGCCGGAGGATATGCAGTCCAGGCATGACCGTATGCGCAGCCTCATAGCATTTTGTACCGAGACGGGCTATCGCTTTGCCTTTATCGACTATCTGACCCATATTTACAATCGCAATGCCTTTGAACGAGATCTGACAGATGCGTCCGAATGCGGCAGCGACTACTATATTATCGCGGACTTAAACGATCTGAAGATGGTAAATGATACCATCGGACATTCGGCGGGAGACGAATTGCTGCAGTGTTTCGCCCGGCTTCTGGTGGACGCCGCCGGGGATGCGGGAAAGGTGTACCGTCAGGGCGGGGATGAGTTTGCAGTGCTGTATAAAGGGGATCCGTCCCGGTTTGTCCGCAAGTTGGAGGAGCATTGCGGAATCTGCAACCAGGCCCGCAATGTCCCTGTCAGCTATGCCATCGGATATTGTGAGCTCAGCGCCCCGGATTTTCTTGAGGTGGCGGACAGAAGAATGTATCAGGACAAGAGCAGAATCAAGAAACAGAGAAACAGCATGCAGGCAGAGGAGGCGTAGTATGTACGATTATCGACAGGCGATAGACCGTGTTATGCGGCAGGAAGTGGAGACGGGCCAGGTGGCGGGGGCGGGTTATCTGCTGATCCAGGGAGGCAGGGAACGCTATTTCAGTGCCTGCGGTTATGCGGACCGGGAGAAAAAGACCCCCGTCAAACGGGATACCATCTTCCGCCTTTTTTCCATGACCAAGCCCGTTACCGCAGCGGCGGTGCTGCTGCTGGTGGAGCGGGGGCAGCTGGATCTGCGGGATCCGGTGAGTCTGTATCTTCCCTGTTTCCGCAACCAGACCGTGTGGAACCCGGGCGGGGAACCCCTGCCGGCGGAGCGGGAGAATACCATCTATGATCTGCTGAATATGACATCCGGCATTCCCTATCCCGAGAACTGGGAAGGATGCAGCCCTTCCGGTCTGCTGATGGACGATTTGTTTCAAAAGCTGAAAAAAGCGCAGGCGGAGGGACAGCGGCTGACCACCCGGGAGTGGATTGAGCGGGTGGCGGAGGTGCCTTTGGTTTTCCAGCCGGGGGAGCGTTGGATGTACGGCCTGTCCGCCGATGTCCTGGGAGCGGTGGTGGAAGAGGCGACGGGAAAGCGCTACGGAACTTTCCTGCGGGAGGAAATCTTCGCGCCTCTGGGCATGATAGACACGGGCTTTTATGTGCCGGAGGACAAAAGGTGGCGCTTTGCCCAGAACTACATATGGAATGAGAAAAATAAAAGTTTGGAAGTCTATGAGGACTGCAATCTGGGAGAGTACTATGGCCGGGATGTGTCCTTTGAGTCCGGCGGCGCGGGGCTGGTGTCCACCCTGGAGGATTACAGCCGTTTTGCACAAATGCTGCTGGGAGGCGGCATTTATCAGGGAACCCGGATTCTGGGAGAGAAAACGGTGGAATTCATGCGGCAGGACAGACTTTCCCCCCGCCAGAAAGCTGCGCTCAACTGGGACAGCAATCTGGGCTGCGGCTACGGCTGCCTGATGCGGGTGCTGAACGATCAGGGAGAGGCGGGAACCATCGGCACGCCGGGAGAATACGGCTGGGACGGCTGGACTGGCAATTATGTGACCATTGATCCGGCGGATGATATGGCCATGCTGTACTTTATCCAGAGAGGCGGGTACAGCAGCACTTCCGCCCTGCGCAGGCTGCGCAATATCACCTATGGCGCGCTGGAGCGGCTGGGAGAATAAGCCCCATAAGCCACAGCCCGCATCCGCAGATGATGGTATTCTTCCAGATTGGGCTGTAAGTTGTGCATATAAACAATGGACAGACCCTCCTCCGGGGAGGCTTCCGCCCAGGTCCCGGAGCCGCCGGTCCAGCCGAACTGACCCGGGAAGCCGTTGTGCTGTCCGGCATAACGGTCCAACAGCACGCGCACCCCGTAGCCGTAACCGTATCCCGCCAGATAATTGTTGGAGAAATCCTCCTGCAGCATCCGGGGGCTGAGAGCATTGGAGCGCATCAGATCAATGGTCTTGCGGCCCAGCAGTTTTACGCCGTTGTAGGAGCCGCCGCAGGCCAGCATCTGCATCAGCTTCGTGTAGTCCCGGCAGTTGGTGATGACCCGGGAGAAGCCGGGGACGGTTCCCAGAGGACCTACAAACAGGGCCTCTCTGGCAGGATCCGGCACGAAGAAGGCGTCTGGGTCCCCCAGGCTTTTTCCGGGTTTCAGATAGTAGTCCTTCACAAGACGCTCTTTCAGGTCCCCCCACAGGAAATTGGCGGAACTGTCCATTCCCAGGGGTTCGAACAGCATTTCCCGAAGTACCAGTTCGGCGCTTTTGCCGCAGATTTCCTCCAGCAGCCCTGCCGTGAGTTCGCTGGCGAAGCCGTACAGGAACCGGGTGCCGGGCTCAAAGGCCAGGGGTACCCGGGATGCGGCCCGGATCTGGTCCCGCAGCGTAAAGTATCCTTTCTCCCGCAGTTCTTTCATCTCCCTGGCCATGGCCATCGCCGTGGGGTGGCTCTGTACCGGAACGCCGCCCAGGATCATTTCATAGGGGAGCCCGCAGGTCATCTGGAAGATATGCCGTACCAGAATGGGCTTTTCCACGGGCACAACTTCCGACATCCCATTTGGCAGCGTCACCAGTTTCACAGCATTTTTATATTCCGGAAAATATTCGTACAGGGGATCCGTCATGAGAAAGTGTCCCTGCTCGAAAAGCATCATGGCCGCGGTATACAGAGCGATCTTGGTCAGAGAGGCCTGCCGGAACACATGATTCGCGTTCAGCGGCACAGCCCCTTCCCGGTCGGCCCATCCAAAATAGTTTTCATACAGGATTTCTCCTTTTCTGGCGATGACACAGCTGCAGTTTGGCAGTCCGTCGTCCACGTATTTTTGCAGCAGTCTGTCCAATTCTTTAAAGTCAGCCATATTTTCCTCTCTTTTCCGCCGCGGATGCGGCCGCTTTGGATTATAACAGCCCGTAGGAGACGGTGCGCACCCGGGGATGGTAGTATTGCTCACCGCTGGGAATCAGATTGTGCATATAGACGATGGAAAGCCCCTCCTGGGGATCCGCCTCGCACCAGGTCCCGAAGCCGCCGGTCCAGCCGAAGGAACCCACGGAGCCGTTTAAGTCTCCCCGGGCTCTGTCAAGCAGCGTGCGGAATCCGTAGCCATAGCCATACCCGGGCTCCGGGAAGTCCGCAAGCTGAACTTCATCCAATCCGTTGGAACGCATCAGGTCGATGGTCCCCCGGGACAGGATGCGTCTGCCTTCCCATACGCCGCCGCAGGCCAGCATCTGCATCAGATGGGAATAATCTTCCACATTGGAGAACGAGGCGGGCTGGGCCCGGCTGTTCTCCAAT
>BLLU01000211.1 GCA_011959105.1 Lachnospiraceae bacterium
TGGGTGGATAAAATAATGTGCTGTTGGTGGCGACCAGAATTCGCTGTTCAACATTGAAGCAGATGTTTACCAACACTCTGTTCTTTGACAATCTGACTTATAATACTTTTTCCCGGTATGGGACTCTGTATTATATTTCTCTGCCCTTCCTTTTCATCGGCCTGGTGAAAACCGCCAGGGAAACCTGGCTTTCCTGGCGGCAAAAACAGTTGGATTACGCCGCTCCCGTACTCTTCTGGCTGTTGGGGGAATTTGTCATGGGATGTATCCTGAAAGGATGGTCCACTCCCAACACCACCCGGATGATCGGCATTTTCATAGCTTATCTGTACCTGATCACCGCAGGCATCTGCCGGGTCTGGAACTGCCTGAAAAAAATATGGCAGAAACGTGCCTTTGGGGGAATACTGGCAAGCCTTTACGCCGTCTCCTTTTTGTCCTTCGCCCATTACTATTTTACGGATTACAATCAACTGGCCTATCCCATGAACTGGCTGTTTTATGAGACTTATGATGATATCCCTGCCTTTCTGGAGGAACATCGGGACCAGAGCTGGGCCTCCCGGGGCGTATGCTATCCCAGTAATTATATGTACTATCTGTGGTCGTTCCGGGTAAGTCCTTATGATGTGAATATCCCCGTCAACGGCATCCAGACTTTCGGAAAGGACTCCATCAACGAATTTCCCGA
This sequence comes from Lachnospiraceae bacterium, assembly GCA_011959105.1. Classification (GTDB taxonomy): domain Bacteria; phylum Bacillota; class Clostridia; order Lachnospirales; family Lachnospiraceae; genus Acetatifactor. The sequence goes on from BLLU01000211.1 coordinate 692, forward strand.
AAAAATACTGGTTCGGAATAACTATGTGGTGTCTAATCTGGACCAGCCTTCCATTGAATTTTTGACGCAGATCGGGTATATCCCCGTTCAGATGGACAAGCATATTTTCTTTATCTGTCCTTTTGAGAATTATGATGTGGCAGTGTCCCAGGAACAACTGTTCTATCTGGATAATATACATGTATTGGATCAGGATATCAAATTTTTTGGATGGTGTGTGGACCCGGAAGCCGACGCACCCTTTGCCGGATATCTCCTGGAGATAGACGGCGCCATGGTGGACGTCCAAAAGACGCCCCGGACAGATGTGGCGGGGGTATTGGGAAGGGAGGATTATCTGGAGAGCGGCTTTACCGCAATCATCCCCCTGGACACGCTGGGAACCTGCAATTCCCTCACTCTTACAGGGGTACGTGCCGACGGCTCCCAAAGCGTCATATATCAGATCCTGCGAAAAGAAAAATAAGATGATTTTCACGGTGGGACTGCTGCCTCCCCCTGGCTTACCCAAAAGCACGGGCAGAGATGCAGGCGTTGGCGCTCCCGCTGGATATGGGAAGGAATCGCTTCCCATATCTGGATATGAGTTTCAGGTAATAAAACCATCTGAAATAAAACTGCCTGCCTGTTTCTGTGGCGGGCAGATTCTCAAATTGGCTAAACACTGTTTCGCCAATCTGGTCGTGCACGTAAACACGATAAAACTGCCGGATGTTTTTCAAATTCCCTACTGAAAAACCTTTTTCCCGACAAACTGGAATTCTGATAAGACACTTTTTATAGCATTTAATAACTGTTATATCTTATCTCCAAAAAGTCTGCAAACCCTTGAAAATGCTAAATTTATAACAAGTGAGTTTGCCCTTATGCTTTCCCTTGTGTTGTATCCTTTTCCCTCATGTTTCGAACTCTCATAAGGGCAAAAATAAGGGAAAGAAAACCTGTAACAAATTATAACATGAGATGAACAGGACAGGAAGAACTGGTTGGAATGCTTTTACAAATTTCTCCAAATCACTATAACTGCATTGACGCAGCCACTTTTGACGGATATGTTTTACGGATAGACTGCAGAAAAGTGGAAGAAGGATTGAAAGCAACACCATGCTCTGAATGTGCCTTAAATGCATTGGCAATAGATAAACCACTCGAATATGCAACACTATATCTTGATGGTTGTATGCAGATATGGGTAGATGCAGAGGATTTATTAAAATTATGGTAATATAGTTTTATCTATATGGAGGACTGGTCAAAATATAAACCAGTTCTCTTGTTATTAGAGAGAATGAAACTGCTCCTGTATACAAAACAAAATTATGCCATAAGGAACTGTAAGTACCAAAAGACATAGGTACAAAAATAGTCTACAACTTGCAGACTATTTTATATCCATCATTTTTGCAACTTCAGATTCCAACGTTTCTATTGTAGGAAGACTGCGTTGATATTCTTTGCTGAGAGCGTTGCTTAATTCATATCCCGCAATACCAATCGGTTGTGAAACTTCTTCCAAAGAATATTCTACCACAACATTATCCTTATCTTTACCGTCCTCGGCTTGCGGTGACCGATAAAAGACTTCGGAACGGTAATTACCGCACAAAAAAAGACTATAACTGTGTGACGTCATAGCCTATTAAGGATTGAGGAAGTCCCTTTTTTATTTGTATTTGTTTGTCGCCCCTCCGCACTATCCAGCATCTGTGGTACTGGACGATGCGAAGGAACTTGCTCCTCTCCTCTTTATGTCTGAGATCATCCACACCATGCGCCTTCAGAAAAAGCCTATGCTTAAATGATAGCCATCGTCAAGGAACCTCCCGGACTATTCTTCCACACAGCGCTGCTGCTTCACAGCCAGCATAATCATCGTGGCTGCCACCAGCACCAGGGTTACGGCCAGGCCGCCCTCCAGGCCGAAATCGCCTCCGTTGATCAGTTCCCGTCCTGTCACCATGTTGGAGGAGAATACGGTGCAGTGGGTCTGCATGCCGCTGACACGAATGCCATATATATTGCCCTGGGCCAGATTCCATACGGAGTGCAGCGCTCCCACCCCCCAGATATTGCCCCGCTTGATGAAATAGATGGAGGCAAACACGCCGAAGAGCACCAGATTGACAAAAGCCAGCACGGTAATGCCCTCATTCAGCAGATGCAGGGCCGCAAACAGCAACGCATTGGCAAAAATACCCACCGCCAGAGGATAACGTCGGCTCACGGACACCAGAAAATACCCCCGGCACAAAATTTCCTCCGCCATGCCCTGGATCAGAAATCCCACCACAAACAAAATGAAAATCCCCAGGGAGAATTCCGGCGACAACCCCTGGAATTCTAAAGAGCCCGTTATCACACATAGAAGCACCGCTGCGGAAAAGAGTACCAGCCCGGCCCCCAGGCCGCAGGCATATTCCTTCCACATGCCGGATTTCTGAAAACCCACCGTGGACATCTTCCGCTTCTGAATCAATTTACAGAACAACAACGCCACCAGGATTAATCCCACATTGGCAAAAAGCATGGCAATCGTCAGCGCATCCGTCTGCAATATGGCCTGGGTAGCCTCCATAGCGGCTTCCATATCTCCCACGGCAATCGCGCTGAGATACTCCTGATTGGTGAACAGCAATACCATCTGCGCCGGAACCATCACTATCAGTTCCGCAATGTTGCAGACCAGAAATACAACCACAAATATCAGAATCTCCAGAACGATATGCAGCCCCTTCCGGGCTGCCGCCGCCTCCGCCACCATTACAGGTTTTTTCATTTTCCACAAATCAGTCATCTTATACAACCTCCTTCCAAATGATTCCCTCTCTGCTGACAAGGGTAAGCCTGTTGATCGTCCAGGACTGCTCCAGATCCTCACATGCATGGCGCTCCAGGGCCCGGAACTGCTTTTGCTCTTCATTCCAGGTCAGAGCCGTAGTCCGATACTCTCCCTGCTCGTAACCGTATCCGTCTCCCCGGTCCTCATACAACAGGAATTCACCATCTCTTCCCGTATAGACAAAGACCTCCAGTTCCGGGGAGAGTTCCTCCGTGGACGGGGCATATGCCGCCCTTGGCAGAATGCTCCCTTCCCGGACAAACAGGGGAATCCGATCCAGGGGCGCTTCGGTCTCTATCCACTGTCCCCCCTGGTAGTAAACATTGGTCCAATAATCATACCACCCGTTCCCCTGGGGCAGATACAGCCTTCTGACAGCGGGTATCCCGGAGAGCGGCTCCGAATCCCTGCCATAGTACATGGGCTCCAGTACAGGACACACCATGATGCTGTCCCCGAATAAATACTGATCCATAATACCCCAGACCTCCCGGTCTCCGGGATAGGCGAAGGCCAGTAATCTCATCATGGAACCGTCCTCCAGCCAGCAGCGGCCGGCCAGAGAGTAGATATAGGGAATCAGGGTATAGCGCAGGCGGTTGGCCGCCAGCAGTGCCTCATAGAAGGGAACTTTGTCATTGGCAAAATGCCACAACTCCCTTCGGCAGTCTGTTCCGTGCCCCCGGAAAACCGGAAGAAAGCATCCCCATTGATACCATCGTACAAACAGTTCCCGATATCCCAGGTCCTGGGTGGCCCTGGGGTAATCTCCTTTCCAAAACCATGCCGTCCCCCGCTTTACAAAGAAAGCGCCGATGTCCACCGTCCAGAAGGGAAGCCCGCTGGCGCTGAAATGCAGCCCTGCGGCCACCTGCCTGCGCAGCGTGTCCCAGGAGGCCTCGATATCCCCCGACCAGAGAATGGCTCCGTAACGCTGCTGCCCGGTATAGGCGCTCCGGGTCAGATTCACCACCCTTCTGCTATCGCAGCCTCTTTGCCCCTCAAATATGGTCCGGGCATGATACAGCCCGTAGGCGTTCATTTTTTCCGCGGGAAGATGCTGCCACACCGTCTGGCAGTATTCCTCATACATCCTGGCAGGTTCCACTCTCTCTGTATGATTCCACTCGGGAGTAAAGGGCTCGCTGTTGTCGCACCACCAGGCGTCCAGTCCGCTGCCCAGAAGCCCTTTTTGAATCTGCTCCCAGTACAACTCTCTCGCTTCCCCGTTGAGCGCATTGTAGACGCCGCAGCCCGGCAGCAGCAGTTTTTTCTCCTTGAATTGCCTGTAATTGTCCGTGTTTTCCCCCATATTGGGCCAGATGGACAGCATAAAATGTACATGGGCTTCATGGAGTTCCCGCACCATGGCCCCGGGATCGGGGAAGCGGCTGCCGTCAAAGGTTTTCTGCCCCCACTGGTCCCCCTCCCAGGAACACCAGTCCAGCACCAGCCCGTCCAGGCCGATCCCCCTGTCCCGGTATTCCCGCATGACGGCAAGTATTTCTTCCTGGGTCTCATAGCGCTCCTGAGACTGTATATAGCCATAGGCCCACCGGGGCAGCAGAGAGGTCTTGCCTGTCAGCATGCGGTATTTTTGAACGACTCCGTCCAGGCTTCCCCCATTCATGAAATAGAAATCCATCTCCGGGTCCGCCTCGGTGTAGAGATAAGAGCCATAAACCGTATCGCTGAATATCATAGGACTGTATGTGTCTACCAGTATGCCATATCCCAGCGTGGACGCCAGCATAGGAATCGCGATCTTGCGGTTGGCCTGGTGCAGATAGACGGTCTGCCCCCGCAGGGAGCCGAAACCCTCCTCCTGCTGCCCCAGCCCGTACAGCGCCTCCCCCTCTCCCCATTCCAGATACAGCCTGGTATGGCAGCTTTTTCCCAGAGGGATCCTGGACGCTTCCCGAACCACATCCTTCACACCGTCGGGAGTAGCCACCTTCTCCACCCGGGCCCCTTCTTCCAACATGCGATAGGTGGTAAATTCCTCCAGCGTTTTGCTGTCATGATCCCGCTCCCGCAGAAGAAGCCTCCCCTTGCCATCGTAATAGCGGTAAGCAGCTGTATCGCGGCAGATGACTACTTCCAAATGTTCCATCTGCAGGCGGATCTCCTCCGGGGTTTCCGTGTAATCCCAGTGGGGGAATACCTCTCTGTGCACGACCCCCGGCTTATCTCCCTCCCCAAATTCTTCCTCCAGGGTATAGGTAACTCTGACTGTGGCAGAATCCCTGGGCTCCAGTCGGTGGGTTCCTGCGTCTGAACATAGATAAAGCCTGTCCTCCTGACGCCAGACCTTTCTGATCCGATTGCTTTTTGCCTCCGTAACACAAAGCATAGCCTCTTCTCCCTTCTTTTCCGCATGCGGTGCTTACATAATAAAAAAGCCATGCGGCCGTCTCCGGCCACAGGCATGGAGGTGATTCATTCAATAATCAGGCTGGCGCATCTGATATCCTCCGACAGATCGTAGACCTTCCCGGTGCGCAGGCCGATAACTTTGGGGCGCAGCGGGTACTGGGGATTGTTTTTCAGCACTTTGGCCTTCTCCCCATTGCTCAGGGTGACGGTGGTGTTCACAGGATAGAGAATAACAATTCCCAGAAAGTTCCTCATATAGGTAATATCCAGTTCATCAGTCATGGCCATGATCATCTCTATGGCGTCCTGCTGGGAAAATGCTTTCTTGTAAGGCCGCTCTGTCACAAGGGCGTCGTAGATATCCGCAATGGCAAGGATCTTCGCAAAGGGATAGATTTTGCCGGAAGCCACTCCCATGGGATATCCCTTCCCGTTCAGCTTCTCGTGGTGCTGCAGTACCCCCATCAGCACCTCCTGAGGAATCCCCCCCTTCTCTTTCAGAATCTGATAGCCAAAGAGAGCATGGTTTTTCATCACGGCAAACTCTTCCTCCGTCAGTTTCCCGGCCTTATTTAATATTTCATTGGGGATTTTGGATTTGCCCATGTCGTGAAGCAGACCTGCCATGCCGATCTTTTGGATTTCTCCTTCGGACATATTGCTGTTCTTCGCAATCAGCATGGCAATGGTGGCCACATCCACGCTGTGCTGGAATGTGTATTCATCGCTGAATTTCAGCGTGTCAATATTCAGCGCCACCGCCTCGTTCTCCATAATGGAGCCCACCAGACTGTCCGTGACATTGGTGGCAGTGTCAATAAAATTGGGGGCGGAAGTGTCATTGTAGAGAAATTTGATGCCCTGGGACACCCGCTTTTTCACACTTTCGGACAATTTCACCTTTGACCGATCCGCCACCGTCAGCTTTTCGATGGCCACCCGGACTTCCGGAGAGATCTCTATGTCTCCCTCCATCTCGGGGTCTTCCTCCCCCTCCCGGATATAGATCCCGGTAATCTTCATTTTCTGCAGGGCTTCAATCAGAAAATCGTCCAGCCCGGTCTTACGGGCAATCAAAATTCGCCCGCTTCTGTCTATGATGGACTGGTCGATCACCATGCCCGGCTTGATTGCCCTTGTACTTATAAATTTTCTTTTTACCACAGGCTCCACCGCTACTTTAATAATATGCTAACAGTTACTATACTTTTACATTATAATTCATTTTCCGTTAGAAATCTACTCTTTTTATGCGAATTAATAGGCAGATTGTGCGCATATTTGTATAAATGAAACTTTCTGACAGGTAAAATATAAAACCGTATCTTGAAGCCGGGGAGCCGGACGCATATAATGATACCAACCCCAGTCAGGGAAGGAGCGTAATCATATGAAGCAGATTCTCATTGTCGAGGACGACATTACCATGAACAAAATGCTGACAAATATACTGTTGACCGAAGGGTATGGCGCTGTTTCTGCCTATACCGCCGAAGAAGCCCGGCGTTGCTTTCAGTCGACTGTATATGATCTGGCCATTCTGGACATTAATCTGCCGGACGGTTCCGGCTATGAGCTTTGTAAAGCCATCCTGGAAACCGCGCATATCCCCGTTATTTTCCTGACGGCCAACGATTTGGAACAGGATATGATAAAAGGCTATGAGTCGGGAGCCGCCGACTATATCACAAAGCCCTTTCCCAACAGTGTGCTGCGCCACAAGGTCAAAGCCATCTTTTCCATGTTGGAAAGCCCGGAAAAAGAACCGCCGCACAAAGTATATGATGACGGGCTGCTTATGATCGACTTTTCCTCCCTGCGGACCGTTTTGGCCGGAGAAGAAATTATCCTTGCTCCGCTGGAATATCGGATGCTGGAAATCTTAACGAGTAATAAAGGCATTCTGCTGACCCGGCAAAAACTGCTGGAAAATCTGTGGGACAGCCAGGAGAATTATGTGGACGAGCACACTTTGACAGCGGCGATCAGCCGTATCCGCGGAAAGATTGAAAGAGGCGGTCATAAATATATTCGAACCGTTTACGGCATGGGCTATATGTTTACAGACGGAGGTACCAGATGAAAAAGATACGTTTATCCCTTTCCGGCATTTTCCGATTAATCGGAGCAGGTGCTGTTATAACAGCCCTTGTCCTGAGCATCGGCATATTTTGCGCTACCCAGGATATGACGGCGGTTATGGGCTGCCTGATTACCGCCGGGGTTCTGTCTGTATGGGCGGCTGTTTTAATCAGGATGCTGCAATACCGCCTGGTGCTTTTTACGGACGAAGTGTGCCGGACTATTGACGATATGATGCAGGGAGAAGCAGCGCCAAGAATGATTTTTGATAATGATACCCTGTTAGACCGTATCAGCTACCAGTTAAACCGGTTATACCAGATGGAACAGGCCCGCAAAAAAACCATTGAGGAGCAGCAGGCCGATTTGCAAGGTTTGATTTCCCACATATCCCATCAGGTCAAAACGCCTGCTGCAAATTTGAAAATGGCAGCCGACACGCTCCTGGAACAGCAGCTTTCTCCCGGGCAGCAGAACGCATATCTGCAATCCATGAACACGGAGATTGACAAACTGGATTTCCTTATGCGTGTGTTGGTAAAGTCTTCCCGTCTGGAAACAGGAGTAATAACATTGGAAAAGCAGCTTGCCCCCATCTATGAAACACTGGCCTCGGCTTTGGGCGGTATTTTTTTGAAAGCGGAAGAAAAAAATTTACAGGTGGCGGTGGACTGCCCGGAGGATCTGTCTGTCCCTCATGACCCAAAATGGACGGCCGAAGCCCTGTTTAATATTTTGGAGAACGCCGTAAAATATACCCCGGCAGGCGGAACCATCCGGGTGTCCGTTGTCCGCTGGGAGGCTTACACAAAGATTGATATAACCGATACAGGGCGAGGCATCCCGGAAAGCCATCAAGCTGCCATTTTTAAAAGATTTTACCGGGAGCCGGAAGTACACCATATGGAAGGAATCGGTATCGGCCTGTATCTCACGAGGGAAATCATTGCAAAACAGAACGGACAAGTCAAAGTAAGTTCCGGGACCGGAGCCGGGTCCACTTTTACCGTTTTTCTGCCAAATAATTAGGACTTTCAGAAAATATTTCGGAAACGGCGACATTCTCGTGACCTTTGTATTTTATCATCAGGATATAAAAACAAGTGGAAAGGCGGTATACAGAATGCCAGTATTACAAACGGTCAATTTAAAAAAATATTATCAGCAGGGCGAAACTGTGACAAAAGCCCTGGACGGTGTGAGCCTTGAAATCAATGGGGGAGAATTTGTTTCAATCGTGGGCACTTCCGGTTCCGGCAAGTCAACACTGCTTCACATGATGGGCGGCCTGGACAGTCCCACATCCGGCAGTGTGATTATCAACGGAGAAGATATTTCACAGAAAAGCGCGGAACAGCTTACTGTGTTTCGCCGCCGTCATATCGGCTTTGTTTTTCAGAATTATAATCTTGTACCCGTTCTGAATGTGTATGAAAATATCGTGCTGCCGGTTCAGTTAGACGGGAAGAAGGTAGACAAAAAGCTGATGGACGAAATAGTGGAAGTACTGGGGCTGCAGGATAAACTTGAAAATCTGCCCAACAACCTGTCGGGGGGCCAGCAGCAGCGGGTATCCATTGCCCGCGCCATGCTCACCAAACCGGAGATCCTTCTGGCCGATGAACCCACGGGAAATTTGGACAGCAAAACAACTCAGGATGTTCTTTCTCTGCTGAAAATTTCCGGCATGAAATTTCACCAGACAGTGGTGATGATTACCCATAACGACGCGATTGCCCAACTCGCCGACCGCATTATCCGTATAGAGGACGGAAAAATAACAAATTAAGGAGAGCGTAAACCCATGAAAAAATGTATATTGCTTCTTACCGTTTTGATTGCTTTGTCTTTGGCCGGCTGCGATGCGGCAGATAACGGTGTGACCCATCGGGACGGAAACCTGATCGTTACAAATTATTCCGATTATGAAATTACAGACATAACCATTTCCCACCTGGGAAAAACCGTTTCCGTTTCTCCCGCACCGATTAAAAATACGCAAATCTGCTATTTTACCCTTGCCCCCGCCTCTGATTATGTTTATAAAATTTCTTTTATGGACAGGGAGGGGGAGGAACATTGGCGGGAATTTACCGATACTTTTTCTGAAGATACGCAAATCCTGATCGCAATACAATACTCTGACAATGGTTGGACCATTGACTATGACAAATAAGGAGACCTATTCATGTTTTATAACGACACTCGAAGACAAATGAAAGAACTGGCCTACAAAATCATGTCGGGAAACCGCCGGCGCAATGCCTTTGTTATCATCGCTGTCGCAATGACTACTTTTCTTATTTCCACAATTCTCTGCATTGGCAGCGGCTATTTGAAAAGCGCGGATAAGCAGCGGGAAATGTTGAATGGTACAACGGCAGACATGATCCTGACAAATCCAACGGAATCACAGCTGCAGGCATTGCGGCAGGATCCCAATATCGCATATATGGGTATCAGCCGCCAGATCGGCTTTGTTGACACCGAGCATTATCCCCGCATCAATGGCATCCTGCTTCGCTGGTGCGATGCGGTTGAATGGGAACAGCATATTTCTCCGGCCATCGGAAATATAAACGGACACTATCCCGCTTCCCGGACCGAAATCATGATGCCCACATGGGTTTTGGAGCAAATGGGGGTGGAACATCCGGTTATAGGTCAGACAATCACGCTTTCCTTCCGTTATGGATATACGGATATCCATTGGCCGCCTCTTTCATCTGCAGCAACCTTTTCCTTTACATTGTGCGGCTGGTATGAGGACTACAGCGGAAACAGAATGTATGATAATGCCATAGCGTATATTTCCAATGATTTCTGGAATCAATCCGCAGCCAACGAAACGAATACCAAAAGCGCGCTTTCCCTCACGGTTTCCGGGGATATGGGAGACAGAATTTATTCTTATCTGGAACCTCTGAATGAACTTCAGGAATTTACGGATCTATCAAAAGCCGGAAGGGGCAATAATAGTCTGAGCCCGGTCCTGGCAGTTATGGGGCTGATTGTTACAATAATGATCTGCGGGTACTTGCTTATATACAATGTGCTTTACATTTCGGTGACAAAGGACATTCGCATGTATGGACAGCTTAAAACATTGGGGACCACACAGAGGCAAATGAGGAAAATCGTTTTTTGCCAGGTCCGCGTATTGAGTTTTTGGGGAATCCTGTCCGGCCTGGCCTTAAGCGCGGCAACCCTGTTTTTCATTGTTCCTTTTGGAATACGGGCTTTTGCGGGCGACATAATTATGGACAGCGCCATCTCCCCCTCCTACTCTCCATTGGTTTTCGCAGGAGCAGGGCTCTTTTCATTTGCCACGGCATTGATCAGCAGCAGGAAGCCGTCAGAGATTGCGAGTATGGTATCCCCGATCGAAGCCCTGCGCTATTCCGGAATAAATACCGCAGGGAAAAAAAGCCGTAAAACCTCTGAGGGCAATAAAGTTCTCAGAATGGCCGTCGGCAATATTTTCCGAAATAAAAAGGGCAATCTGCTGGTACTTGCCTCCTTATTTTTGGGCATCAGTTTATTCATAATTGTTAACGGAGTACTGGCGGGGCTGGATGCCTCCCACCTGGCTGACGAGTATATGCGCGATGATATTGTGATTGAAGTAAGCCGGCAGACCGAACTTGACGACAATCTTCTTGACCGCCTGCAGGCTGATCCCCATGTGAAGGGAATAACCTATACAACCGGACTTTATGAGCAGTGGTTTATGGATCCCGATAATATCCTGGAAAAGTATATCTCCGATTTCCGCAATACAGGCACGGTTCCCCAGGAAGCGTTTCTCCAGTATGCTGACGGAAATATGTATCAGACATATATGTACGGAATCGGAAAACAGGACTTTCATGAAGCTGTCTCATTGATAAACAGCCCCCTCTCATATGAAGATTTCTGTAACGGAGAAATCGCTTTTCTGGCATCGGCCACCATTGTACCTTATGAGGGAACCCCAGTCAGCGGAGACATTCAATTAACAATAAATGGCCAAACATATACGCTGCGCACAGCTCCATACTATTTGCCCGCCACATTCAGGGAGGATGGCAAAACCCTCATTGCTCCCAATATTTATGTCAGTCAGGAGTGGCTGGAAAGGATCGGCGCCGCCGGGCCAGTCAACAGAATCGCAATACAGACCGACCATCCGGAGCAGGCCCTTAACGCTGTAAAAGCACTGTTGGAAGAATACAGCGGGATCGTTATTACATCAAAAATAGAAAAAATCAATGCATTGAAAGCCAGTTTCAGCGGAATCACCTTCCTGGGAAACGCAGTCAGTATAATTCTGTTGGGAATCGGCTTAATGAATTTCATCAATATGATGTATGTGAGTGTAAACAGCAGAAGTAAAGAACTGGCTGTCCTGGAAAGCGTGGGTATGACCAAAAAACAGATCTGCCAAATGCTGCAAATAGAAGGAAGCGCTTATGCCATTGCTACCGCCATATTGGTTTTCACATTGGGCAGCGCAATATTGTACGGCGCTTTTCGAATCGTAAAGATGCAGGCTGCTTACGCAGTATTCACTTATCCCCTGTCTCAAATAGCCCTGTCCCTGGCTCTGGAGATAATGATCTGTAATCTGGTCCCTGTTCTTGTTTATAAGGCCGAAGCCGGCCACAGTCTGATTGAGCGATTGCGGGTAAATGGATAAAAGGTTGGGGGACTGTCCTAAAGGCAGAGCCGAAAAATCCGGCTCTGCCCACTCGTACCTATAATAGACTATTCCATATTAGCGTTTATTTCCTTTATTATTTCAATTACCGTTATTGTACCATCAACTAACATTTCGCAAACAGGTGGATTGGTGATATCGTTATGCTTATTTTCCCAATATACATTAGCAAGTCTTAAGTTTTCTTGTTTGTCTAAACTGCCGTCAAAGCATTTTGCGGCATCACCAACGAAACAGTTGCCCTCTGTCTCCACTTTGGCAATGCTATACGTTGGACGACCTATTTCTGCGAAATACTTTGCCCAATTATCAGCTTCTTTAAAAGTCTTAGACACATATAAGCAACTCATTCTGGATGGGTATGCAGGATACTTTTCCAGTCTGACTTCCTCAAGAGCCAATTCCCTCAAAGCAACCTTAACAGGGTATTCTAAAGAATCCGGTTTGTATTTGGCCGGATTATTATATATATCATTTACAATTTCTATTTTATCATAAACCCTCTTATACACTCCATTATGATGTGTTTCGTCAAAGATAATTTGCTCCCCTAATTGAATAGGCCTGTCTGTGATAACATGATATGCAAACATTTTTGTTTTCTCCTATAAATAAAATTAACAACCTGTTTCTGTTCTTAGAACATAATCAATCATATTATTTTACTCAAATTATTTCAATCTCGTTTTTATCTATAATAAAAAATGAGCCTGCACATCACAATAATTTAAATCATGTGTCCAAACTCATTTTCTCGTTCTTTCCTTAATCGGAGATTTTGATCAAGCCAATGAGGTAACTTTCCGTAACGCCATTTTGGTCAGCAAAGGAGAGTATTACCAGTAAATTACTGTTGTCTATTCAGCATAAACCATCCCTGTTCAATATGAAGTATTATATTATCTTTATTAACCAACACACAGACAACATCCTCTCCATTATCACACTTTATTTTACATACGTTAATTTCATCATCATAAATGCTAAGTCCATCATGAATTCCATTTTCTTTTTCAAAGTTTTCCCTTGATACTCTGTTTTCTTCCACTTCCTTTATTTTAAAGGACAAATCAGATACATAAAGTGTCTCATCAGAAATATAAACTGTTTTTCCAAGCCACTCATCTGCAGTAAAATCAGTGCCTTTCAATGAATTCCATTCTTCGTTTAAGTTTGGATATATATGCTCTTTAAGCTCTCCAATTTCTGCAAAACTGCCTACATAAGAGTCCTCGTAGCTGTCCAAGTATATAATTTCCCAATTCCCTTTTAAATCGTTTGAACTTGTTTTTGGGGCGCAATACCGAAATGGTTGTAGCAAATAATAACCTCCAGGCGATGAATACACTAAATGCGTATTGTCTAAGACAATAAAATAGTTTGCACAATAAAGACTTTCATCCTTCCCTTTTTCAAGATACCGAATAAGCTGTACCCTATCACTTTCCACAAGTTCATCAATCTCCCAGGAACAGTATGCCCAAACCCAAGGATCATTCTTGGGAAGCCATACCACTTCAGAAGAATCATATTCCTCTTTTGACCACTCCAAAAAATGAGGCCACTCTAATATGCTTTGTTCTACGGATTTTTCCTCCAGAATAATTGTTCTACCAAAATAATGATGAGGAAAAAAAGTTGTTCTATTTCTAAAATACTCTGTAAGCAGCTTTGTAACTTTCCATTTCCCTTCATACATCACAATGGCATTTAAATCTTTGAGGGGAGTCATATTACTGATTGTAAGAACTATCAATGTTACAAATACTACACAACTCTGAATCACTTTCTTTTTCATTTTCCTATACCTGCCGCTAATAGTAGCGTTACATCTATAGCTTGCCCACTTAATACAAACTATAGATGAACACTGTTCCAACATTTTCACTCTCTCAACACTACTACTTCGAACTCATCTCTTTGATACCCAACCTTTTCGTTTCTAAATACAGTCTTAGCAAATGTATACGGAATAATTGTTATTGATAGGAGAATTACCGTTTTATGGGGTATCTTAGCTATATTTTCATTTCAAGTATTCTATCATATCCTCACGATCATATTTAATCAAAAAATTTATATATTTATCCAAAACATCTGGATCACTGTATAAATCATCATAGTCTATAAAGTAATCATTTTCCAAAAACAAGATTGCCTCCGCAGTACCCCTCTTCACTAATCCCGGCAATACCTTGTCACCTTGTAGCTTATAAGTCAAAAACTCATTAACAATCATCTGCTTGACATCTTCTTCTGAATAGTCCTCATTTATTAATATTCTTGTAAAATTTGGAGACTTTTTAATTGTAAACGTGGGATTATTATACCTCAGCGCTACCAACGCATCTAATTGATTTTGCGTTATTGGACCATGTACCTCTAGTACCTTTTCCATTATATCGGTAGGAAAATGTCCCTTAATATCTTCTTTTAAAACACTGCTTGCTTCCTCTTCTGACATAATGTACTGGATAGTATATATTGTTTTTTCATCTTCTCTTATTACATGTCCATAACCAATCGTCAAGATGCCTCTTTCCTTTTCATCAGCTGTCGCGTAGTATGGCGTAGCACTAAAACTCTCAAATTTCTTTATAAAATCTACCACATATGACATATCATAAGATTCTACCTGGCATCCAGCTATATCCAACAAAATACACTCTTCCGTATTTAATTTATTCTCTGCTGTAATTGTTCCTGATTCTAAATAATTATCTCCCGGTATACTACTTTCTCTTTCTGCGTCAGTCGGAGCAGGAACTTCTGTTGGTGCAGGAGATGGTGTAGGTATAGGATATGACCTAATTTCTGGAAATTCAGACTGGTCAAAAGTGAAAAGACATACAATCGCATCCCAAATATCGCTAAAAAAATCTTTAATTCCATTAAAGAACGGGATATTCCCACTCGGGTCCACATAATTCAGCGGATTACCCACACAATAATTATACCGATTCAGTTTCAGCGGTTCTGTGATCCTTCCCAAGTAGCTGTCCTCAGTCAAGAAATCCGCCGTCACCACACAGTAGTACCTGGCCCGCAGATACTGGCTCT
>BLLU01000212.1 GCA_011959105.1 Lachnospiraceae bacterium
CCAGTGAAACTCCCGGCCCCGGCGTACCGCCTGGTCCTACGGCAACTCCTGGTCCTGGTGAAACCCCCGGCCCCGGCGTACCGCCTGGTCCTACGGCAACCCCTGGTCCCGGTGAGACACCCAACCCTACGGTAACTCCTGGTCCTGGTGAAACTCCTGGCCCCGGTGTACCGCCCGATCCTACGGCAACTCCTGGTCCTGGTGAACCCTCTGAGCCTACAGTAACCCCTGGCCCCGGTGATCCGCCAGGCCCTACAGAAACACCCGGTCCTTCTGATACAACGCCGCCTCCTGCGGTAACACAGCCGCCCCAGGTGACGCAGCCTCCTCAGGTGACTGAGCCTCCGGTAATCCTGGATGATCCGCCTGGATCGGAGTTGGATACAATAGTGACGCCCGTACCTCCCGTTACACCGTCCGATCCTGAAGTACAGGGCCGTCGGAGAACGCGCACGGTGCGTATTGATGATGATGAGATCCCTCTGTCTGATGCCATGGTATTGGGAAGCAGAAGACGTCCCCAGACCGGAGATGAGTCCGATGCATGGGCGATGATGTTCCTGGCGTCTCTCGCGGCTCTAATCGCATGGATTTTGAAAGGATTAAAAAGATAAGATATAAAAGGAGTCAGGCATTATGAAAAAGAAATTGACAGCAATTATATTGGCTGGAGCCATGGGAATCAGCATGATGGCATGTGGGGCGGCAGCACCTCAGATATCTGCCGCCACCCGTGAGATTCCGCCTGTTGATGAGATCACCTATATTGACGATGAGGCGATTGCTCTGGCAGGTTCCATTAAATCTGCGGAAATGACGGAGGCAGAGCAGCTGAGAGCCGATGAACTTCGTGTTATGGCGGTGTCCGCTTTTGATCTGGTGAATGCGGAACGCGCTGCCAGAGGGCTTACGGCTTTCACATGGGATGTCAATTTGGAACTGTGCGCCCAGATTCGGGCTACGGAGATTGTGGGAAGTTTTTCCCATACCAGGCCCAATAATATGGATTTCTATACCGTGAACAGTGACTTGATGTGGGCGGAAAATCTGGCAAAAGGTTATGCCGATGCTGCCAGTCTGGTGGCTGGATGGATGGCATCGCCCACCCACGCCGCCAATATTCTTGACGGGGAATTGGCCACCTGCAGCATAGCGGTATATGAGGCCGACGGTACGCTGTATTTTGCTCAGGAATTCGGTTATTAATCAGCGATAATCCTGAATTATATAAAAACTGGGGATACTAAAGTATCTCCAGTTTTTATATGGAAAGGCTTCAGATATGCCGACAATAACCTTTCCTGACGGTGCTGTGTGCCGATGCTCTCTTTTACATGGGGCATAAGCAGTGAATCGAGCACAGCCCTGCGGGAGGTCAGACAGGAGATTTTTATAGATGCTGATACCTTGGGGACGCCCATGATATTGGGCAGATGGGAGTTGGAAGAACATGAGAATAGGAACGGGATATGATGTTCACCGATTGGTGGAGGACAGAGAGTTGATTTTGGGCGGAGTAAAGCTCCCCTATGAAAAGGGACTGCTGGGACATTCGGATGCGGACGTGCTGCTGCATGCCATAATGGACGCCCTCCTGGGGGCGGCGGCGCTGGGGGATATCGGGAAACATTTTCCCGACAGCGATCCGGCCTATAAAGGCATATCATCGCTGGAACTTTTGGGGAAAGTGGGGGAAATGCTGGAACAGCAGAGTTTTCTCATAGAGAATATTGACGCTACCATTATTGCCCAGGCTCCTAAAATGCGGCCTTATATGGAGGTCATGCGGAAAAATATTGCCGGTGCCCTGGGCCTTGCTCCGGAACAGGTGAATGTGAAAGCCACCACAGAGGAGGGCTTGGGATTTACAGGCAATGGTGAAGGGATCTCTGCCCAGGCCGTCTGCCTGCTGACCAGTCCGTTCAACCTGGCGCTGGAGGCCGGTTCCCCTCCCAAATGCAAGGGATGCGGAGGATGCCCCAGAGAGTAAGCCTTAATTAGAAAAAACAGTTGACAAATCCTGCCTTTTTGCATATGCTGAATAGTAAGAAGAAAAGGCGATAGGCGGATAAATTCGTCTCAGTGGATGAGTTTATTCGCCTTTATAATGAGTATATCTGCCTTCATTATGGAAAGGAAAGCCCTGTCTGCAAAGGCGGGCAGGGGGGAGTTGATGAGATGGGCTTGATTCAGAACATCCGGGAGGAAATCCAGATTATCAAAGAACGTGACCCTGCGATACACTCCTCCATGGAAGTGTTTTTGTATCCCAGCTTTAAAGTTATGATGCACTATCGGATTGCCCACAAGCTGTACTTGAAAAAGCATTTTTTCCTGGCCAGATATATTTCCCAGAGAGGAGTGCGCAAGACGGGCATAGAGATTCACCCCGGCGCCCGCATCGGTAAAGGACTGTTTATTGATCACGGCAACGGTGTCATCATTGGGGAGACAGCTGTGATCGGAGATAATGTGACCATCTACCAGGGAGTGACGCTGGGGGGCACAGGCAAGGAGCATGGTAAGCGTCATCCAACGGTGGAGGACAATGTTATGATCAGTGCCGGGGCTAAAGTCCTCGGTTCTTTTACCATCGGCGCCAACTCCAAAATCGGGGCGGGAAGCGTAGTGCTGTCTGAAGTACCTCCGGGTTCCACCGTGGTGGGGGTGCCGGGGCGTGTGGTCAGGCGCAACAATCAGGCGCTGCCCAGGGAGGATCTTGACCAGGCCCTGCCTGACCCT
Organism: Lachnospiraceae bacterium; assembly: GCA_011959105.1. Classification (GTDB taxonomy): domain Bacteria; phylum Bacillota; class Clostridia; order Lachnospirales; family Lachnospiraceae; genus Acetatifactor. The sequence goes on from BLLU01000212.1 coordinate 2,743, forward strand.
GTAAGGGAAGATATTGCCGGTCTGATGCGTGCCAACACGGAATTGACCAACCGCCTTCTGGCTCTGGAGCAGGAGATAAAGCATTTGAAGGGCCCGGAAGGCAAACGTCCGGCCGATATGAAGGTTTGAGTTCAGGGGACAGGGCATATAGTTTTTTATGGGAGCCTGGGAGGATATATGCCGGAAGGCACAGGAACTATTTGCGGACGACAAAGCCGCCATGCAGGATTCAGTGTGCGGGTTCAGGCAATCGGATGGACCGAAGCCGGCTGCAAGTACATTAGTTATGAATAGATTGTAGGGAAAGGATAAACCATATGGAGAACAAACTGCATTTTTATAATACATTAACCAAAAAGGTGGAGACCTTTATTCCCAATCGGGAAGGGGAGGTGGCCATGTACACCTGCGGCCCCACCGTGTACCATTTTGCCCACATCGGTAATCTGCGCAGTTATATTATGGAAGACTTGCTGGAAAAGACTCTGCGCTACATCGGCTATGATGTGAAGCGGGTGATGAACATAACGGATGTGGGACATCTTTCCAGCGATGCGGACACCGGCGAGGACAAGATGCTGAAGGGTGCAAAGCGGGAGCATAAATCTGTCATGGAGATCGCCGGGTTTTATACGGATGCTTTTTTCAGCGACTGCGGGAAGCTGAACATCAAGACACCTGATGTGGTGGAACCAGCCACCAACTGCATTCCGGAGTTTATTCATATGATTCAGACCCTGCTGGAAAAGGGGTATGCCTATGAGCAGGGGGGCAACATCTATTTTGATACTTCCCGGCTGGAAGAGTATTATGTGTTTTCCAACCAGAGTGAGCAGGAACTGCTGGTGGGTGTGCGGGAGGACGTGGATGAAGACGCCAACAAACGGAACAAGAGCGACTTTGTTCTTTGGTTTACCAAATCCAAGTTTGACGATCAGGAGTTAAAATGGGAAAGCCCCTGGGGACTGGGGTATCCGGGCTGGCATATAGAATGTTCCTGCATCAGTATGAAACATCTGGGTGAATATATGGACATTCACTGCGGCGGCGTGGACAATATCTTTCCCCACCATACCAACGAGGTGGCTCAGAGCGAGTCCTATCTGGGACATAAATGGTGCAATTACTGGTTTCATGTACATCATTTGAATGATAAATCCGGCAAGATGAGTAAGTCCAAGGGGGAGTTCCTGACAGTATCTCTGTTGGAGAAAAAGGGTTATGACCCGTTGGTATACCGCATGTTCTGTCTGCAGTCCCATTACCGTAAGCCGCTGGAGTTCTCTTATGAAGTGCTGGACAATATGACCGCTGCTTATGAAAAACTGGTGAAGCGCATTGCCTCCCTGGGAAGGGACGGAGAAGTGGACCAGGAGAAGTATGCTGCGTTTCGGACCAGGTTTGAGGAGGCTGTCTGTGACGATCTGAATTCTTCCATGGCAATCACTGTCCTGTATGACATGCTGAAAGAGGACATGAACGATGCCACAAAGTATGCGCTGGCAGAGGATTTTGACCACGTATTGTCCCTGAATCTCACCACGGCCCATGCGGCGAAGGAGTCGGGCCGCCAGGTGGATGCGGAACTGGAGCGCTATATTCTGGACAGGATCGAGGAGCGGAAAGCTGCCAAAAAGGAGAAGGACTTTGCCAGAGCGGATGCTATTCGGGCGGAATTGTTGGAACAGGGCATTGTGCTGGAGGATACGAGAGAGGGCGTAAAATGGAAGAAAGCATAAGCCTGCTGGAACAGATTCGCAACAGCTTCCAATGCGGAGGAGTGGATATTCGTACCTATTCTCCCCTTACCATGGCGTATATAGGGGACGCCATATATGATCTGATCATCCGAACCGTGGTGGTGGAGCGGGGCAATCGTGCTGCCAATGATCTGCACCGGCGCACCACACAGTATGTGAACGCCGGCACTCAGGCCAAAATGATTGAGGCTTTGGCGGATTTTCTCACGGAGGAGGAGGCCGGTCTCTACCGCTGGGGCAGGAACGCCAAGTTTTATACCAAGGCGAAGAATGCTTCTGTGGCAGAGTATCGCCGGGCCACAGGGATGGAAGCCCTGCTGGGCTATCTGTACATGACGGGACGCACGGAAAGGCTGCTGGAACTGATTGGCGAGGGAATCCGGCGGGTGGGCATGGAACTTTAGCCCGAAGGATCCTTCGGCGGCTGAAAATGGGTAATAGCCGATAACGAATCGGCGCAAACAAAATAAGAAGGGGATATGTATGGGATACCAGGAACAGACAATAGAGGGCAGGAATGCGGTAATTGAGGCTTATCGCAGCGGTAAGCCCATCGAGAAGCTATATATTCAGGACGGATGTCAAGACGGCCCGGTCATGACCATTAAGCGGGAGGCCAGAAAGCATGAAACGCCCATAAAATACGTGGAAAGGGAGAGACTGGACCAGATGTCCGAGACGGGACGGCATCAGGGTGTCATAGCGGTGGCCGGAGCCTATGAATATGCGGAGTTGGAGGATATTCTGAAGGCGGCCAGGGAAAAGGGGGAGCCCCCGTTTCTGTTCCTGCTGGATAATATTGAGGACCCCCACAACCTGGGAGCCATTATCCGCACCGCCAATCTGGCAGGCGCCCATGGGGTGATTATCCCCAAGAACAGGGCGGTGGGGCTGACGGCCACCGTGGCCCGTACCTCGGCGGGGGCTTTGAACTATACGCCGGTGGCTCGTGTCACCAATCTGTCCCAAACCATTGAGGAATTGAAAAAAGAAGGCATCTGGTTTGTCTGTGCGGATATGAATGGTACCCGGATGTATGACCTGAATTTGAAAGGGCCCATAGGCCTGGTGATCGGCAGCGAGGGTGAGGGCGTCGGAAGGCTGGTAAGGGAAAGATGTGATATGATCGCCTCTATCCCCATGAAGGGGGAGATCGACTCTCTGAATGCCTCTGTGGCGGCGGGGGTGCTGGCTTATGAGATTGTGAGGCAGCGAGCAACTATAGCGTGAAGGCAGCGGCAGTATGGCAAATGCATGGCGGAATAAAGCACCCAGGGCGGAGTAAGCGGTTCGCAGCGGAGGGAGACGGGATGGAGCGGGAATACAGCCGGGTCAGCGATGAGGAATTGATAGACCGTCTGCGGGGCGGCGAAAGCCCTATTACGGACTACATTATGGACAAATATAAAAACCTGGTGCGCAGCAAGGCCAAGTCCATGTATATTCTGGGGGGCGACAACGAAGACCTGATCCAGGAGGGAATGATCGGTCTGTTTAAGGCTATCCGGGATTACGACTGCGGCCGGGATGCCAGCTTTTATACTTTTGCGGATCTATGCATCAGCCGACAGATGTATACGGCGGTACAGGCATCCCACAGACAGAAACACTGGCCTCTGAACACTTATGTGTCACTATATGGCAATGGGCGCGGCCAGGGCGACAACGAGGAATTGGAATTGGCGGAGGCATTGCCCCCGGACCAGGATCAGAACCCGGAGACATTGTTTATAGACCGGGAGCGGGTGGAGTATCTGGAGGGCCAGATCGACAAGGAACTCAGCAGCTTTGAGAAACAGGTTCTGGATCTGTACCTGACAGGCATGAGTTACAGCCAGATCGCCAGAGTGCTGGGGCGGGAAGAGAAATCAACAGACAATGCGCTGCAGCGGCTGAAGGGTAAAATAAAGAAGATGCTATAGAGTGTCTTCTTTATTTTTTTTTAATAATATTCCGGGAACATGTGGATTGACTTTCCCAAGGGGGCGGCATATAATTTTTACAGGCGACTGACTGGCCGGTCGGTTATTGGCTTTTGGATGTAACAGGCCGGTTTGACAGGAAAATATTGGGCATAAGATATGCGACTGTAGAAAGGAAATGCCTCATGATATCTAAAATAAGCGTAAAAAAACCATATACCGTATTGGTGGGAGTGGTACTGGCCATCGTGCTGGGTGTGGTGTCTTTCACCAGGATGACCACGGACCTTCTTCCCAACATCAGTCTGCCCTATGTGATCGTAATGACCACTTACGTGGGGGCCAGCCCGGAAACGGTGGAGATGGTGGTGACCAAGCCTGTGGAATCTTCCATGGCCACGGTCAGCAATATCGAGAGTATCAGTTCCGTCTCCTCGGAAAATTATTCCATGGTGGTGCTGGAGTTTGCCCAGTCGGCGGATATGAACGCGGTATCGTTGGAAATTCGGGAGAATCTGGACCAGATCAAGTCCTACTGGGACGACAGTGTGGGCAACCCCATTATTATGAAACTGAACCCGGACATGCTGCCGGTGATGATGGTGGCCGTAGGGGTGGAGGATCTGGAGTACGCCCAGATCAGCGAATATGTCACGGATGTGCTGATGCCTGAGGTGGAGAGCCTGGAGGGCGTGGCCAGTGCCAGCGCAGTGGGCCTTCTGGAAGAGAGCGTCAATGTAATCATCCGCCAGGAGAAAGTGGATGCGCTGAACCGGCAGATCTACGCGGCCATAGACGATAAGATGCGGGATGCGGAGGAAGAACTGGAGGAGGGCCGCCGGGAACTGGAAGACGGACAGCAGGAACTGGAGGACGGAAAGAAAGAAATAAAGGACGGCCTGAAGGAGATCAACAGCGGCAAAAAGGATCTCCAGGAAGGCAGGGACGAACTGGACAGGACCCAGGAGGAGACCGGGGCCAAACTGGCGGAGACCAAGAATCAGCTTTTGACAGCCAAAACCAGCCTGGAGTCCACCAGGATGACCCTGATTACCAATCTGGCCACCGCCAGAGGACTGCAGGCCGGTATAGATCAGATCAATAAGATTCAGGAGAGCACAAACAGCTACATAAGAGAGTATAACAGTCTGACGGGGGGCTTTTCCGCATCCGGTTCCGACGCGGATGTGGATGATGAGACCCGGGAGCAGATCCACCAGCTGAAGGAACGTTTTTTTGCCAGCGATATCGTAAAACAGATGGGTTCCAACGAACAGATGGCTTCTCTGCTTTCCAACCTGCGGGAACTGGACTGGGCGGATCCTGACAATTTTCAGACGGTGTATGTGAACCTGGGCATCATTACCGCAGGGGTATCCACCCAGCTTGCTTCTCAGCGGGGCAATCTGGAGCAGTCTCTGAACGCCCTGACCAACGGCCAGGGAGTGGGAGCCTTTGAGGGCATGGTCAATCGGACCGTGGCCGAACTGGACGAGAAGATCGGCCAGGTAAACAGCGGTTTGATTGAGGTGGAAAAGGGAGAATTGACTGCGGCGGTGGAGTTTGCCAATGCGGCTTCCCAGATCAATCTGGGTGAATATCAGATGGAACTGGCGCAGACCCAGTTGGATGCGGCCCTGGAGCAGATCAAAGCCGGGGAGGAGCAGCTGGAGACTGCCCGGGAGAAGTTGGAAGAAGGGGAAAAGCAGTTGGAGGAGGCGCGCCAGGAGGCATATGACAGCGCCGATATGACGGAGATACTCACGGTGGAGATGCTTAAGAATCTGCTGACTGCCCAGAACTTTTCCATGCCGGGGGGTTATGTGACGGAGGACGGCGTGGACTATCTGGTACGGGTGGGAGATAAGCCGTCCACCCTGGAAGAACTGCAGGCATTGCCACTGATGGATCTTCACATGGACGGGGTACCTGTGATCACGCTGGGAGACGTGGCAGACGTATTTTTTACGGACAATTCGGAGGAGATTTATACCAATGTGAACGGCAGTCCCGGCTGCATGCTGTCCATTCAGAAGCAGACAGGCTACTCCACCGGTGCGGTATCGGATCTGTTGTTAAAGCGTTTCTCGGATATGATGAAGGCGGACGAAAAGCTGCATGTGATCACACTGATGGATCAGGGAGTCTATATTGACCTGGTGATGGACTCCATAGTGAGTAATATCCTGATGGGAGGTCTGCTGGCCATTCTGATCCTGATACTGTTCCTGAAGGATCTGCGCCCCACCATGGTGGTGGCTTTCTCCATTCCCATCAGTCTGGTGACAGCCATCGTGTGCATGTATTTCAGCGGTGTGACACTGAATATTATCTCTTTGTCCGGCCTGGCGCTGGGCATCGGTATGCTGGTGGACAACTCCATCGTGGTGATTGAGAACATATATCGGATGAGGGGGGAGGGCAAGTCCATCCTGGAGGCGTCCATAGAGGGCAGCCGGGAAGTGACGGGTTCCATCATCGCATCCACCCTGACTACTGTGTGCGTATTTGCACCCATTGTCTTTACTGAAGGCATTACCCGTCAGCTGTTTGTGGACATGGGGCTGACCATCGCCTATTCCCTGCTGGCCAGCCTGATCATCGCCCTGACTGTGGTGCCTGCCATGGCCTCCAAGCTGCTCACCAGGACCAGGGAGCAGAAGGAGGGAAGATTCTTTGCTGCCTTATCCGGTGGGTATGTGAAGTTTCTGGACTGGTCCTTGCAGTGTAAAAGCCTGGTACTGGTGGTGTCGCTGGCCATGCTGGCCATCAGCTTCGCCCTGGCCTGGACCAATGGCACGGCTTTCATGTCGGATATGGACTCCACCCAGATGACCGTAAGCGTGAAGCTGCCGGAAGGCGCCACTCTGGAGGAGACCGGGAATCTCACGGACACGGTGGTGGAAAGGCTGTTGGAGATGGAGGATATCACGGATGTGGGGGCCATGGCCAGCACTTCTTCCCTGGCCATGCTCACCGGAGGCGGCAACAGCAGTACCCGCAGTACGGACATCTACGTGGTGGCCCGGGAGGACAAAACCCGGAGCAATGAGGAGATAGCCCGGGATATTTTGGAGAAGACGGCGGACCTGGGGGCGGAAATTACGGTGGACACCTCCAGCATGGACATGAGCGCCATGGGAGGCAGCGGTATCTCCATACAGGTACGGGGCCGGGAACTGGATACGCTGCGGCAGATTGCCGAAGAGGTGGCTGCCATCGTGGAGACCGTAGAGGGAACCAGCCAGGTATCCGACGGTATGGCCGAGAGCGGCGAGGAACTGCGTGTGGTCGTTGACAGGGAAAAGGCAGTGCAGTATGGTCTTACCGTGGCCCAGGTGTTTACCCAGATTGCTCCTAAGCTGGCGGATTCCAGCAATGCTACCACGCTGGCGGCGGCTGAAAAAGATTATGTGGTCTATGTGTCCCACGGCGGTGACACGGAACTGACCAGAGCCATGATGGAGGAACTGCCCATCAAGGGGACGGATGAGGAGGGCCGGGAGGTGGAGATTCCACTGTCGGAGATCGCGGAACTGTCTCAGGCGGTGTCCTTAAGTTCCATCAGTCGGGCGGACCAGAATCGCTATATTGAGGTGTCGGCAGCCATAGCCGAGGGTTACAATGTGGGCCAGGTGTCCTCCAGGGTGGAGGCCCGGCTGGCGGACTATTCGGTACCCGAGGGCTATAGCCTGGTATTTTCCGGGGAGAACGAGATGATCAACGATGCCATCAGCCAGGTGCTGCTGATGCTCCTGCTGGCGGTGGTGTTCATGTACCTGATTATGGTGGCCCAGTTCCAGTCGCTGCTTCTGCCCTTTATCATTATGTTCACCATTCCTCTGGCTTTCACCGGGGGACTGCTGGGACTGTTTGTCAGCGGCAGTGAGATCAGCGTTATAGCGCTGATCGGATTTGTTATGCTGGCGGGTATCATTGTGAACAATGGGATTGTGCTTATCGACTATATGAACCAACTGCGGGAACAGGGCATGGAGAAGCGGGAGGCCATTCTGACAGCGGGCCGTACCAGGCTGCGGCCGGTGCTGATGACGGCGCTGACCACCATTCTGGCCCTGTCCACAATGGTGCTCTCCAATGATATGGGTGCAGAGATGGCAAAACCCATGGCGGTCACCACCATCGGCGGGCTGTTGTATGGTACGCTGCTTACTTTGGTGGTGGTTCCCTGCATTTATGATATCTTTATCCGGGAAAAAAGGCAGTCGGGTCTTGCGGGAAAGTCCCGAAAGGGCGAAAGAAATATAGAAAAAGCGCCGAACAAAGTCGGAAGGCAGAAACACAGGGTTTCGCATAAGCGGGGTAAAGAAAAGCAATGAGAAAGATAACGGGATTTGAACCGAAAGAACAGATACCTGCAAAGGTTCTGCAACTCTATCAGGGCGTGATGGAATTGATTCTCCAGGGTGTGGATGTGCGCACTCTTAAGGTGTCTGATATTACCCAGAAAGCGGGGATCGGAAAGGGGACGGCTTACGATTATTTTGATACCAGGGAGGAGATCATCGTCAGCGCCATCCTCCATGTGATGGTGTGCATACAGGAGGAAGTGGGGGCCGAACTGGCCCGGCGTACCGGTTTTTTTGATCGGATGGAGTATTTGCTGGAGGTACTGGAGGAGAAAATGGAGGAGCGGGAGTGTTTTCTGCATTTTATCCATCTGTTGACGGACACCTCCATCTGCGGCCTGAAACTCCAGGAGCGGATCAAGGAGGAGGGGCAGGAGAACTATACCCTTGTGACCATGTTGACAGACATGATCCGGCAGGGCATGGAGAGCGGGGAACTGCGCACGGATCTGCCGGTGGGATACCTTTGCTATGCGGTGAGTTCTCAAATTGTCTGTTTTATGGCCAGCGTCAGTTTCCCCGATATAGGGCAGATTACAGCAGAAGAATTGAAACCCCTGATTCTCAGCCAGATGCGGGAGAGTTATGGACGGAAGGCTTGAAATAGATGATTTAATGTGCTATAATTCTATCAGTCTTGCCAGCGGCGGACGGCAAATGCAGAGATATGGGGATGGGGCAGATGCAGCAGACATTATATAGCATGGTAAAGGTGAACAATGAGATCGAGTTGTGTGAAGTGGGTGACATGGACTGTAAACAGGCCATAGAGCGGGAGCTGCTGCAGAATCGAATCTCATACTTTATACGATGGAACAAGGGGGGACTCTTCCGCCTGGGCCGCAAGAAGGATTACTGCATCTTCTGCGTCAACGACAATGCGGCGGAGGAGGCGGAGGCGGTGGTCAACACCCTCTGCGAGCAGCGCGGATTCCATGTACGCTTTCTGCTCCGCAGGGCCAGAAACAAATACTTCTGACATTGAAAAATTGTGTAAAAAATTTGTGCAATTAATGTTGACAAATGCAGATACTTTTGGTAGAATATTTTTTGTGGTTGAGAGATCGTCACAACCTGCTGCTGTGGCTCAGTCGGTAGAGCGTCGCATTGGTAGTGCGGAGGTCACGGGTCCGATTCCCGTCAGCAGCTTGCTAAGAAAGTATTGATTTTAAGGCTTTGATAGCTTTTAAGATCAATATTTTTTTGCTAAAAAATCAATATAGTCAAAAGAATAGGAAAGTTGAAATAAGAACAAGCTACAAGGAAATTGGAATATAGAATGACAAGAAAGGAGCATCGTGTGCATCATGTCTTTCGGCTTTTTTATGAATATGGAAGTTATGTCATTACAGATAGCACGTGAACATATAGCGGTAATGACAAATGATAACTTAGAAGATGATATATTTTTAGAAGATACGAAAATAATTAATAATATAAAAAATGGATTTGTAGTCATTACACAATTGAGTGCTTTTTTTGAAAGTTTTTTAAATACTATCCTTAATAAGTGCATATATTATGAGGGGGATATTTTACTCAAGTGTAATATAGAAGAGAAGATAGATATTATATTTATGTACTATCAGAAAGATTGGGGATGTATTAAAGGACAACATGCATGGGAAGTGTATAAAAAAACCACAAGAGTTAGAAACGAGATGATACATTTTAAAGAAACATACATAGGAGATGGTTCGGGTATTCCTGATTTTAAAATAAGAAATGTTTCTGTTAATGGATTTTTTACGAAGGACAATATGGAAAAAATATTAAACGAATATATTGTTTTAGGTAACTTAATTGCATCTACGCTTGGATTGCAAATTGCTAATGATATTAAAATATTTACGTGTGATGGAGAAGAAGAAATAGTTAATTATGTATATGATGCATCAATGATGGATGATGAATAGAGTTAAATCCTGAATCTACTAAACTTTTTTGGATTATTAAAATTTTAAGATACTAAAGTAAAAGAGGAATATCTATGAAACCAAGAATAAGAGACTATGAAGAAAAGGATCTGTTGACAAACTAAACAAAAATGACCTTCTGTATGGTATAATTAAGATATCAATTGAGGAGGGCATTTTTATGATGGGAAAACA
>BLLU01000213.1 GCA_011959105.1 Lachnospiraceae bacterium
GTATCCACAACTGGAACGTGAATATGGCGTAAATCGGAGTACAATTAGCGGCTGGGTAAAGCAGCTTTCCCCTATCAAGGTATCAGATGGGGAAACGGTATCCCTCAAGGAGTATAAGGCTCTCCAGAAAGAAATCCAGCGCCTTAAGATCGAGAACGAAATATTAAAAAAAGCGACCGCCATATTCGCGAAAGAACAATAGCCGAGATTGTGACTTTTATCCAAGACAACCTAAACCATTACACGGTATCCCAGCTTTGCAGTGCTTTGAAATTTCCAAGGAGTACTTATTACAAAGCTTTGATCAGTGTACCCTCAGACAGACAGGAGGAATATGAAGAATTCAGCCATAAAGTGAAACAGGCTTACGATGATTCAAAACGGAGGTATGGCGCCGTCAAAATATGCCATACCCTCAATGACAATGGGACACCCTGCAGCGTAAAGCGTGTCCAGAGGCATATGGCAGAACAAGGGCTGAGGTCTGTAGTTGTAAAAAAGTATAACCACAATGCAAACCATGGGGCTGTCCCTGATGATAAGGTAAATATCTTGGGACGTGATTTTGAAGCAGAAACCATCAATCAGAAATGGTGTACGGATATCACCTATATCCATGTGCTGAAAGAAGGATGGACCTATCTGGCTTCCGTAATGGACCTGTGCAGCCGCAAGATTATCGGATATGCCTATGGGACATCCATGACAGCGGAGCTGGCAGTGGAAGCGGTAAAGAATGCCTGCCTGAATGTCAGAGACACGCAGGGAATCATTCTCCACAGTGATCTGGGCAGTCAGTACACAAGCCAGGCATTTGAGAGTTATCTGGGCAGCCATGGAATGATCCATTCATTCAGCCGTAAAGGGAATCCCTATGACAATGCCTGCATAGAATCCTTTCATTCCGTATTGAAAAAGGAAGAGATCCATCTTCACACATATCAGGATTCCAGAGAAGCCCGAAGGGCAATTTTTGAATACATAGAGGGCTGGTATAACCGAAAAAGGATTCACAGTGCCATCGGCTATATGACACCCCAGCAAAAGGAGGATGAGGAATTAAAAAAATCAGCATGAACTTTCAACTTTTTGTGTCCAAAGTATTGACATAGGTCCACTAAATCTTCTCCTTCCCTTTATGTTCACCCACAAATCAAAAATCCTCCCTGCTCCCCAATTCCCCAATCTACTGGAACGCCGGGGATGCCCACCCTGCCTTGTCAGGCTGTGGCTTATTGGGGATATGAGACTGTAGAATTTATTTCCTAC
>BLLU01000214.1 GCA_011959105.1 Lachnospiraceae bacterium
TATCTGAATCAGTGCGCTTCCGGAGATATGCTGTTTTGAGTTCCGCATCTCTCCTACAACACCTGTATCATACCACATTCAGCTTTTCCTGGGGGAGTCTTTCCGTGGCTGCCTGTCTCCGGCCGGGGAGTGCGGCAAAGATCAGGGTCAAGCCTCCCACTCGCCCGATAAACATCAACAGGATCAGGACTGCCCGGGACGCCAGCCCCAGCCCAGGCGTGATGCCCAGGGTCAAACCCACGGTGGCCACGGCGGACGCCGATTCAAACAGACATTCCGAAAGGGGCAGCCCTTCCAGGTGGCTGATCAGAAAACCGCCCCCCAGAAACAGGATCAGATACATGCTCAGTACAGCCATGGCGCTCTGCACCGTCACATCGTCAATCCTGCGTCCAAAGAAATGTACATGCTCCCTGCGGCGGAATACAGAGACGGCTGAAGAGAGCATCACCGCCAGCGTAGTGGTCTTAAAACCGCCTGCGGTGGAGCCTGGAGAGCCCCCCACCAGCATCAGCAGCACAAGAATCCCGATGGCATTCCCGCCAAGCCGGCCAAAATCCACCGTATTAAAGCCTGCCGTCCTTGGGGTCACTGCCTGAAACATGGCGCACAGGACGCGCTGCCCCAGGGGCATATCCCTAAATTCATACAGGAAAAAATACAGAGCCGGAAGCAGGATCAGAACCCCCGTAGTGACCAGGATTACCTTGGTCTGCATTCTGTACTTTCGAATCCGAAACTTTTTGGTTCGGATGTCCTCCCAGGTCAGAAAACCGATTCCCCCAATGATGATCAGACATATGATCGTCAAATTGATAGAGGGACTTGCGGCAAAATGAGTCAGGGAGGAATAGGGTGTCTTCTCCCCCATAAGGTCAAATCCCGCGTTGCAAAAAGCGGATATGGAGTGGAACACGGCATACCACATCCCTCGGGCCAGGCCAAACTCCCTGCAAAAAGCCGGAGCCATCACCAGAGCTCCCAGCAGTTCAAAACAGGCGGCGGCTTTGATGATAAAACCCGTCAGCCTCACAATCCCCCCCACCTGATTGGCAGAAATAGCCTCCTGCATGGTACTGCGCTCTTTTAAGCTGATCCGCTTTCCCGATGCCACAAAGACTGCCACGGCAACCGTCACTACACCCATGCCCCCGATCTGTATTAGCAGGAGTATGACGGCCTGCCCGAAAGCAGACCAGTAAGTAGCCGTGTCCTGTACCACCAGCCCTGTCACACACACCGCAGAGACAGCAGTAAACACCGCGTCCGCAAAGGACGCCCCTTCCCCTTCCCGGGTTGCAAAAGGCAGCATCAAAAGCAGGCTCCCCAAAAGGACAGCGCCTGCGAATCCCAGAATAATAATCCTTGAAGAAGATAAATTTTTTCCGATCTTTCCCATTTCATGCCTCCCCGCCCACAACAGGCACCTTTGTAGTATGCACTTTTCACGACAATCCTATCTTTTAACGGAATGGCATTTTTTGCTTCCAATCGGCTTTTCTTTATATTGAGTTTGCGGTCAGAAATCAATCCCTTTACAGCAGAGCCTGCAGAAAGATTATAAACACCAAAATTGCTATGGACAGACCGGCCAATATAAAGGTTGCGATGGCCAGACCCTTTTTACGAGTCTTGATACCGCAGGCGGCGAAGTAAAACTCCAGCATATAAATCAAGACGCCATATGTAATACCCAACAGAGAGAGCAGCAGACCGAAGATGGACAGCACAAAACCCGCCACGGCCAGCTTTTCATGGGATTTGCCGGTGGCATCGGAAAAATCCTGATAGCTGCCGGACGGCGGCTGGGCACCGGCGGAAGCATCGCTGGCATAGGGCGACACATTATAGGGTGCGGAAGGATTGCCTGTTCCCGGCTGCGCGGGGGCTGCACCCATGGGCGCGTTGTAGGATGCCAATGTCTGGAAAAGCGGTGCCAGCGCCTGCTTGTACGCAGACTTGGGCACGGAGCCCGCAAAGCTGTCATCCAGCAGATAGGGCTTTTTATATTTGCCTATATAAGCATTAATGGTCACCATGCCTGGCTGTATATAGTACTCAAACAGCCGCCTTCCAATCACGGGATCATAATACTGATAATAATGGTTGCCGTCTTTTTCCTTCAGGTCGAACCCATTGGCCCCCAACCAGTTCATAATAACCTGCTGCGCCAGATTGGGGTCTACATTGATGGGAAACTGATACGTGCTCTTCCCTTTTTTCATGATACTCCCTCCTCCTAACTCTTGATCTCCCACGGGGCTTTCCCTTTACTTGCAGGAGCGACAGGCAATCCTCTGCCGCTCCTGACGCTCACGCTGTGGATTATCTGAATTTTAACATAAGTTCTTTACCAGCGTCAAGACAAACCCGGATTGTCTGTATTTTACAAAAGTCCCCTCCTTTATAATTTGCTGAAGGCCAGCAGCAGTAAGATCACGCCCCCCAGCCATCCCAGGGACATGCTGAGCCGCCTGGAAAGCCTCTCTCCCAGCCAGGAGCCCAGCAGCAGCGTGAGTTGGTTGGCCGCCAGAGACGCCGCCACCACCCCCGGGATACTGGCCTGCCCCAGAGCCGCGCCGAATCCGGCCGCCGCCCCGTCCAGTGACAGAGCCAGAGCCAGGGATGCCGCCTCTGTCAGGGAAATGGACTTAGAATGATCCAGGTCTACCGCCGCGGGATCCGCATATACATGTAATACAAAACGCAGGCTGAACAGCGAAAAATCCAGTTTGCCGTCCAGACTGCCGTATCTGCGGATGGCAGCCCTGACGATGCCGTCCAGCAGTTTCACCAGGCCCAGTATAAACAACAAACCAAAGCACAGCCCTCTCTGCAGGCCCTCCGGGAGAAAGCCTGCCACCAGACTGCCCAATCCCAGAGAAAGCCCCACAATGGCGCTGCAGATCAGATTGATCAGCAAAATAGACTTCCAGGACAGCCGGATCTGCCTGGCGCCATAGGCAAATCCCGCCACAAAGGCGTCCACGGAAAGCGCGGCCGCAATGGCAACGGCCTCCAATATGATTTGAAAAGTTTTCAAGAATATCACCGCCCGAAAATCAAACGACTCACTAGCATAATATTCCTGTTTTTCCCCTTGGGTTACAGTGTGGGCCTCCTTAAATAATTCAGTCCAGGCCCCGCAGCGCCGCATGGGGGACATGCTCTGCCGCCCGTCTCCGAATCTCCTCCATTTCCTCCCGCCCGAAGCAGGAACAGCCGGCTCCCATCACCTGTCCGCTGTCCCGATAAGTTTGCAGATAATAGGCGCTGCAGCCCCGCAGCCAGCGGCCGATCTCCCCAAATTCCTCCGGGCTGTGGATGCCCTTCACCACAGTGGTGCGGAACTCGTAGGAAATGTCTGCCTTTTTCAGCAGTTCCACGCTCTCCTCTATACGGCCCAGTTCCACTTCCGGCAGCCCGCAGGCAATACCATAGCGCTCCCTGGAAGCCTTGATATCCATGGCCACATAGTCCAGCAATCCCTGCTCCAGCAGATGCCCCAGCACCTGCGGCCGATAGCCGTTGGTGTCCAGCTTTACCAGATAGCCCAGGTCCCTGGCCCGACGGATAAATTCTTCCAGGCCGGGCTGAAGAGTGGGCTCCCCTCCGGTAATGCAGACCCCCTCCAGGATACCCTGCCGCTTTTTCAGAAAAGCCAATGCTTCCTCCTCCCTGATCTGCTGCTGGGCCTCCGGCTCCAGCACCAGGCCGCTGTTATGGCAAAAAGGACAGCGCATATTGCATCCCCCCGTGAACAGCGTGGCCGCCACATGGCCCGGATAATCCAGAAGCGTAGTTTTGTTCATACCGCAAAAATCCATAAGAAACCTCCCTGCCGTCGCCTTGACGGCCTGCGCGTTGTGCGCTACAATAACTCCAGTATAAACATTTTGGGAAAAATATGCAATCGAAAGGCCGGGGACAGTAGGTCCCGTCGGGGAGGAAGCATGGCCGGAATAGTAAGCGTACAGGAAAAATATATGAAGATGGCCTTGCGGCTGGCCCGCAAAGCCCTGGATCTGGGAGAAGTGCCCATCGGATGCGTCATTGTGTATGAGGGGAAAGTCATAGGACGGGGGTACAACCGACGTAATACCGACAAGAACACTCTGTCCCATGCGGAGATCACCGCCATTAACAAAGCCAGCAAAAAGATGGGGGACTGGCGTCTGGAGGGCTGCACCCTCTATGTAACCCTGGAGCCCTGCCAGATGTGTGCGGGCGCCATCATCCAGGCCCGAATCCCGGAAGTGGTCATGGGCTGCATGAACCCCAAGGCCGGATGCGGCGGCTCCGTGCTGAACATCCTGGAAATGCCCCAGTTCAACCATCAGGCCGCCGTCACCAGGGGAGTGCTGGAGACGGAATGCAGCGGTCTCCTAAAAGAATTCTTCGCCGGACTGCGCCTCCGCAACAGACAGGAAAAGGCGAACAGAGCCGCCGGAATTACTTCTTCCGAAACACAGACTTAGGCTGCTTGCACACCGGGCAGACATAGTCCTCGGGCAGTTCCTCAAAGGGAATGTCCCCCTTGTATTCATACCCGCAGACATCACATACATAGGTAGGACCCGCCTGGGGCTCCGTCTCCTCCGGGAGATAGGTAGGGGCCGCCTTGGGGCTCTTGCCCTTGATCACATTATGATAGTAGGCATAGGTCATGGGATCGTCTTCCTTCAGCAGGTCCGCGTCCACCACTTTGCCCAGGAACACCGTATGGGTGCTGGTTTCCATCTTATCCACCACCTCGCACACCAGATAGGCGCAGGCGTCCGGAATCACCGGCATATAGCCCCTTATCTCCGGCTTTACCTCATCAAATTTGTTGTTGTCCCTGCCGCTTTTAAAGCCGAACACCCCGATGGTACCCGGGTCTGAATGCTCGCCCAGAATGGATACGGCAAACTTCCCCAGTTTCTGGATACACTCATTGGTATAATTGCCATGGTTGATGCTTACCGCTATGGTAGCCGGGTCGGAAGTAATCTGCATGGCGCTGTTGGCCGTACAGCCCGTGGCCCTTCCCTCGTCCCAGGTACTTACCACATACACGCCATAGGACAATTTTCTGAATGCGTTATTGTTCATATTTACCCCTTTCTGTTCTTTCCTATTATTCTCCGAATGCCGGAAGATATGCCGGAAAACCGTATCTACAGTATAAAGAATCTTCCGTACAAACGCAAGTGGGCAGCGGGTATTTTAACATTTTTGTTTCACCACAAAAAGCTATTGACAAGATCAGCAACTATAAGCGCTCACTGAATGCGTTATTAAATCAATCCATTGCGCAGCGTGTTTTTCCATGAACTCCTGCAAGATGCCCTTGAAGTTATCCTTTAGGAGGGTGTAGATATCTGGCATATAAATACTCTTTTTCAATATGAATTTGCATATCTTGATTCTTACCAAAAAGGAGCCATTTTTTATAAAAGACACAAATTGTTTTACACTGCCAATCTAGCCAATATAATAATCTTTATATTGGCTAGATCAATAATAACCATATTGGTAGCATAACAACACAATTACACTTTCACAAATCTCCACGTATATCTCTGTCATATTTTTGTATTTTACTAATTATTGCCGCCAGATTTTCTTCTTCTTTTTTATTAAAAAGGTACTTTGTAATCATTTGTGGAACTACCATAAAAGTTCCTAACAGAGAAGTTAATGAAGTAAATAGTATTGGCAAAGTCTCTACGACACTAATTAAATTAAAAACAAGACAACCTAATGTTAATAAAATAAAAAAGCCACTAACAATAGGAGTCCATATAAGTAATTTTTTTGCTATTTTAAACAAATCTTCTTTATTTTTTCGCTTATTTTTTGAATTTTTTTTGAAATCTTTTACATAAGCTTTAAGTAGTGTTGTATACTGTGTGTTATGTTTGGACAAACTTGATGTGTCACTCTTATATAATAATCCCTCATCCGTCTGAACCCTTTGGCTACTTTGAATTTTTTTTAAATTTTCTGTGATTAATTTTTCATCTCTTTTATAGTCTCTTTCTTCATTACCCACAATTATATCTCCATAACATTTTCAAATTCTTTTACTCCAAGTTCAGAAAATCTTTTTAGAACTGCTGTGGGAGAAACAATAAAATACTTACATAATGCATTTACTATATCTGCCTTACTTTGCAATTTTTTATATTCATTATACTTTTCCATAAATATTTTTGCGGGCATTAAAAGATTAGCTGCAAATTGATTTACACGCAATTCACCCTGACTATCCTCTTCCTGATTAACAAAATATGTATTATAGTAGCTTATCATTTTGTTATCGTCAAAATCAAATATGTAATGCCCAAGTTCATGAGCTAACGCAAATCTCTTATGACCTGCATTATCGTTAACATTTACGCATGTTATTTTGCTTGCTCCGAAAACGCTCTCAAATTTTGGGTCTACCGCTATATAAGCTGATAAACTGCTTGGCTCTAAATTACTCTGAAAAATCCCAAATTCAAGATTTGACAAAATTCCTACTATTGGAACCCCTGAAGAAAAATTTTTGATTTTAAAGAAGTCCAGAACGTCCTGAGCTCTAGCTGGCATATCTTTTATATCCTTAGGTCTTTTCCGTAAAATTTCTAAAAACTTTTTATATTCCATTTCTTGTTTCATTTTCTCACCTTTTGCATTTCTTCTATACTCAGTAAAAGCTATAATTTTTTCCATTAAATCAATCCTTTTTGCTTTATTTTAGCAAAATAAAGAAGATTTATTTGTCAAAAAATACATATCAAATATTTTCTTTTATTAAATTCTTAAATACTTTTCTATTTAGCAGCTTTGGCGATAAATATGCCCATGAATTGCCCCCCATTATCTGTGGCATTAAAAGAATGGCAAAAATATTCGCCCTATATTCCTTCATTATTTCTTCTGGCAAATACTCATTTATATCGTCATCATTCATTGCTGACAATTCACTATTATCTAAAAAAAAATGACCTAATTCGTGTGCAACAAGTTTTGATGTAGCATACCTTTTATTCCTATATTCATTAGAAACATATATTGTTAATTTCTCACGTTTAAAATAAGATGGTATATCACCTTCTATTTTTTTATACTCAATCCGAATGCCATAATATTTTGCTATTTGTAGTGGTGTCGGTAATACTCTATTTATTATATAATTTTTTTCTTCTAATATGGATAACCATTTTTCTGTTTCAGCGCATTGTTTTCCGACTACATCTATTATTTGTTTAACTTTCGGGGTTATCTTGGCCATACATTCTTCATATTCTTTACTATACTTTTTTCTCATAGAATCCCCTCCGTTTAATTCCCCCCACTCTTTATTTAGGATAATATCATTTTTTGCCAACCTTTGTCAACTGGTATACAATATTTTGTGCAAAGGAATAAAAAGTTCAACATCCTGTGTTTATAAAAATTAATTTTATAGAAAAAAAAGACATGCATACGGGGCAGTTGAATATTAACAGCCATAAAGTCCTGTACCTCCTTCCTTCTCATGAAATAGAGAATGTGGCACAATGGCTGTCATCTTTTCCAAATCTTGAGGTTGTCTCTCGTGATGTATCAGCAGCACCGTCAAAAAGCAAACGAGGCGATTATCTAGTTCGATTTGCTGAAAGGCCTCACTGATGTGGCCCCAAATGCATCATCTCTGTTTTAGCATCCAATAATCGGGATTCTAGTTTTAGCGAGCCATTATGAAGGCAGAGAGATAGCAGATTACTGGGATAAAGAAAAAAGATGGTTTTCTGTCCAAGGATCATAACGCGAACTGCAGAAAGAAGGAAAAACAGTTAAGAAAGTTCTGAAACTTACAAAAAGTGGAAGATGCGCAGCAAAATCACAAAAAAGGGAATTTGTTGCAATAGGGAAAATCGCTACCAATCGCCGACCTATCGTCCTGCAAACGGACTATATAAACAAAGTAAAGCCATATACGAAAACCATCCGGCAGATGCCGCAAGGTGGCCATACGTTTCGGAAATAGAAGAAAAGGTTAAGGGAGAAGGGTATATCGGCACATCACCCACAATATGCATGTTTGCTACCCATAAGAAAAAACTGTTCGTGGAAACAAAAGATGGCAGTCGGGAAGAAGCGGAGAGAATAGAGCGGAGATCGCTAATCAGTCTACTATGCAAACCAATTGATTCATATAACTACCACAACTATAAAATTACATGAAAATCTATAACCAACAAAAATTCAAAATCTACTATTTAAAAGCAGCATAACCACATTAATAATTTGCGAGCAGGCTGTCGCATGGGCATATTGACAAGATAATAGATAAATATCCAGTCATAGGGAATGCATATGACATAGTGAAAGCCTTAAAGAACACCCTGTTCAATTAGAGACCTAAGGAAATTGAAAAATGGGTGGAGGATGTGGAAGGATTAGGGATAGAACAAATCAATAGTTTTGTGAACGGACTACGCAGAGACCTGCCAACAGTCAAGAAAGTGATTGAACTTGACTATAGCAACGGGCTAGCAGAAGGAAGTGCAAATAGGCTAAAAGTCACAAAGCGTATCATGTATAGCCACAACAGTTTAGAACAGCCAAAAGGAAAACTGTTATTTCCCGAATTAAAAAGCAAAATTAACTAACTTTGGAGACATTTTCCTTGACAAAATCCCTGTAGAACGATACACTATAGAAGCCGTATATCGTGGGAGCACTGCAAAGCAGGTGTTGAAGTCTGGTCTCGCGCAATGGGAATCTACGAACCGTGTCAGGTTGGGAACAAAGCAGCACTAAGTAGAACCTCCCATGTGCCGTGAGGGCGCCGGGCGGAGCCTGTGGAGCAGCCTGCGGTATGCGGTCTTGTAATTTGGTATACAATTATTTCCGCCCGGCGGAAATTTTTTGATTGCATAAATTTTTTGAAAAAGGAGTTTTGATCCGTGCCTGCCCTATCTCCCTCCGGCTCCCCCAATACAGACATTCTGAAGCATTTTGCATCCTGTACCCTCTGTCCCCGCCGCTGTCAGGTCAACCGCCTGGCAGGAGAGACAGGATACTGCGGCCAGACAGCCCGGCTCAGGGCCGCCCGGGCAGCGCTGCACATGTGGGAGGAGCCCTGTATCTCAGGCAGCACAGGCTCCGGCACCGTCTTTTTCAGCGGCTGCAACCTGGGCTGTGTCTATTGTCAGAACCGGGACATCGCCCTGGGACAGTCCGGCAGGGAAATCACACCGGGCCGCCTGACAGAAATTTTCCTGGAATTGCAGCAAAAAGGAGCCGCCAATATCAATCTGGTGACTCCCACTCATTTTATACCTCTGATTGTCCACGCCCTGGAGCAGGCCCGGATCAGCGGTCTGTCCCTGCCCGTGGTATACAACTGCGGCGGCTACGAGTCCGTAGACGCGCTGCAGATGCTGGAGGGGCTGGTGGATATCTATCTGCCGGACTTAAAGTATGCATCCGGCGAATTGAGCACCGAATTCTCCCATGCGGCGGATTATTTTGAAAAGGCCAAGCTGGCGCTGGACGAGATGTACCGCCAGGTGGGCCGGCCAGTATTTGATACACCCTCTGTTCCTCCTTCCGCACCGCCCAATGTTCCGCTTCCTTCCCAGCTTTCCGGCCAGCCCTCTGCAGCCGATGCTGCATCTGTATATCCTTCGGACACGCCTCTGCTGCGCCGGGGCATGATCGTGCGCCATCTGGTGCTGCCGGGCCAGGTGGGTGACAGCAAGAAAATACTGCATTACCTCCGGGACACCTACGGAGACAATATATACGTCAGCGTCATGCAGCAGTATACGCCCCTGCCCCAGGTGGCTCATATCCCCGGGTTAAACCGCCGGGTCACGGAGGCTGAGTATCAGCGGGTGGTGGACTTCTGTCTGCGCCTGGGGATGGAAAATGTCTATATTCAGGAGGGAGACACGGCCCGGGAAAGCTTTATTCCCCCCTTTGACTTCACCGGTCTGTAGACGCTTCCCCAGAGCGGCAGCCGAAGTATTGAAGCATTTACAGTTCCACCTTTATCATATAGTACCCGAAATCCCCCTCCTCCGCAGGTTCCCGTCTGCACTCAAAACTGGAAAATCCATACATAATTGCCACCTGTTTTTCCTTCTCATAGAAATTTCCCGGCACCCCTATGTAGTATTGGCTTCCGCTTTTACGGGATACCTGGGCCAATATGAGATGGTCATAATTGAAGTAGCCATGGAGCAGAAAGCTGTTCTGAACCAGGCGGTAGGCATTGGATTGCAGGATCACAAAGTCTTCGGGCCGCAGAGAAAGATATTCCCTCTCATCCTGAAACGGGTGAATATGGGGATAGATCTTCAGAAGCTGCTGCCATTTGTCCTCACTCATGGACGCCATGGTAGGAGCCTGGGGCCCCGAAGCGGGACGGCGCTTTTCGGAGACCGTGCCGGTTCTGCGCTTACCCCCGTTTTCTATCTGGGGGAGTTCCGCTTTTTCCAAAGAGGCTTCCGCCTTGCTTTCGGTTTTCTGCCCTGCCCCTCTCCCTGTCTGGCTAGCGGCCATGTTTTTAGTATTATGCTCGTAGTTTCCCGCAGCATAATCCGGCATGACAAAAGCAGAGAACGCTTCTTCCTGGGAGTTTTCCGATATAATCCTCGCTTGGACGCTTTCTTCCGCCGCCGATGTTTTCCGCCTTTCCCTGTCGGAACCGTATTCCGTTTCTTCGCCTGCCGTTTCCGTAGTTGTTCGAAAGGAGGGATTGCCGCCTTGCCCATTGTCATACCCAGGGGCAAGTCCTCGGGGGGCCTGCGCCGCTCCCTGCGTGGAGGCCCACCCTTCGGCTTCCGGCATACTCCCAGGTATGACAGCACGTCCTCCGGCTTCCGACATACTCCCAGGTATGGCAGCACTTTCTCTGGCTTCCGACATACTCCCAGGTATGGCGGCACTTTCTCTGGCTTCCGACATACTCCCGGGTATGGCAGCACGTCCTCCGGCTTCCGACATACTCCCAGGTATGGCGGCACGTCCTTCGGCTTCCGGCATACTCCCAGGTATGGCGGCACTCCCTTCGGTTTCCGGCACACTCCCGGGTATGACGGCACTCCCTTCGGTTTCCGGCACACTCCCGGACATGGCAGCACTTCCTTCGGCTTCCGACATACTCCCCAGTGTGGCGGCACGCCCTTCGGCTTCCGGCATACTCCCGGGTATGACGGCACTTCCTTCGGCTTCAGTCGCCTTCTCCGGCATAGCGGCATATCCTTGTGTCTCAGATATTTCTCCCCGCAGGGCGGGATATGCTCTGCTTTCTTGCCCAGTCTCCCATTGCACAGGTTCTGCAGGGACTGCTCCCCGATGACCAACAACGCCGTTCTGCTCCCTCCCGGGCATAGCATCGGCGGTCATCGAAGGTATCTCTCCAGGCTTCCGATCACTTATGTTCTGTTCGTATGCACTCTGCCCAGAAGCATTCCCCCCTGATGCACTCTGCTCCGTCATATCCTGCTTTGCCCCGCTCCTCCCGGGAGCAGACTCCCGCCAAACGCACCATAGACTCCTTCTGGGGGAAATCTGCACCCGAATCCGTTCTAACTGGCCATAATTCAGCCCCTGTCCAAGAACCAGCGCTTCCCCCTCATTGACAGGATCCTGGTGTTCCCACTGAAAACTACCGCTCCCCTGCCGGATCAAAACCGTTCCCAGCCTGCCCTCTGCGCCCGCGCCTTCCAGCACCACCTCTGAGGCCACGTCGTCTGTCTCGTACAGACCTTTGATCTGCATATCCATCAACAGCCTGTGATCGGTCACAGTTATCTTCACATAGCCGCAGTTTCGCTGCTTTTCCCCATTTTCCAGATAATCTATATAGCGGATCTGCTTGTCATAATACATAAAAAATCCCCCTCAACACACCTATGGTTTTCTCTACTATAAGTGTATTAAGGGGTTGTCCGTTTTATTCCTGTGGATTAGTACTCTATGGAATCCAGGTATTTCATATAACTCACCACCATCAGCGCGATCTTGAAGGTCAGCGCATCGTCAAAATTGCGAAGATCAAGTCCTGTACTCTTCTGAATCTTCTCAATGCGATAGACCAGCGTGTTGCGGTGTACAAACAGCTGCCGGGATGTTTCCGACACATTCAGGTTGTTTTCGAAAAACTTGTTAATTGTAGTCAGAGTCTCCTCATCCAGGTCAATGGGCAGATTGTCTCCGAATATTTCCTCTATAAAAATTCTGCAAAGATTGATGGGAAGCTGGTAAATCAGTCGTCCGATGCCCAGGGTACTGTAGGCCACCACATTGCGCTCCGCATAGAATATCTTTCCCACATCCAGCGCCAGCTTGGCCTCCTTGTAGGACTTGGATACATCCTTAAGTTCCTGCACCACCGAGCCAAAGGATACGCGCACGTTCAGCATGGCTTCCGCATTCATCATCGCCACGATGGTATGCGCCACATCACACAGATTTTCATAGGTAACAGTCTGATCCAGGGTCTTGATCAGAATTACATTGCTCTCATCCACAGCTGTGATATAGTCCCCGCTCTGGGAAGAGAACATTCCCTTCAGCAGTTCCGTCACGATATTGTCTTTTTCTAACCTGGTCTCTATGAGGAACACCGCCCTGGGGGCAACCACCTCCACATGCAGCTTCTTGGCCCGGTTATAAATATCCACCAACAGAAGATTATCGAGAAGCAGATTCTGGAAAAAATTGTTTCGGTCAAATCTCTCCTTGTATGCGATGGTCAGATTCTGAATCTGGCATACCGCAATCTTTCCCACCATGTATACATCGTCACCGGCCCCCCTGGCCACCAATACATATAGCAGTTCACCCTCGTCCAGTATCTTCAGCAGATGATGAGGCCCTATTACCTGGCTGTCCGCAGGCGATACGGCAAAGCCGCTCACCAGGTCCCCCTGTATCTCTTTCATCTCCGTGGTTGCTGCTATCACTGCGGCTGAAGGATCATATACACACAGATCCACCTTGGTGATTGCCTTTAGCTCGTCTATACTTGTCTGAATGATCTGACTAGATATCATAAACTCCTCCTATTTCAGTTCCGCAGATTTCCTAACGGCCCCCAGGGCCGATGATCCATTGCCGGCTGCTTGGGCCCACCTGTTCCGTTTCGGCTTGCTTTGCATGTCCGCCTGTTCCGTCCCCGGCTGCTTTATGCCCACCTATGGATCCGTGTGCCACCCGGGAATCCGCTGTCTGATGTTCAAGGATTCTCAGGTGCCGCATACTTAAAAAAGAGGTGCTGGAAACCAGCACCTCTCTGGGTAAACTTACTAATTGGTGATGATCTGCTCGGTCTCTTTGTCAAATACGTGGATCTTCTCCACATCCAGAGCAAACTTCACAGCATCGCCGGGTCTTGCAGTTGTGCGGGAGTCTACTCTTGCGGTCATCGGGAAGGTATCCAGATCAAAGTACAAGTAAACTTCTGCGCCCAGCAGTTCGTAAACCTTAATGGTGGACTCGAACACGCTGTTGGGAGAGGATGAAATGAAAGCCTCGGAATCATATACATCCTCGGGACGGATACCGAAAGTTACCACCTTGCCGTCGTAGCCGCCGTCAATCAGCTTTCTGGACTTAACGGGAGGCAGGGGAATGCTATGGCCTGCGATCTCCAGGCTGGCAACATCGCCGGAAACCTTAACGGTTGCATCCAGGAAGTTCATCTGAGGAGATCCCATGAATCCTGCAACAAACAGGTTCTGAGGCTTGTCATACAGGTTCTGAGGGGTATCTACCTGCTGGATCACGCCGTCCTTCATAACAACGATTCTGGTACCCAGCGTCATAGCCTCGGTCTGGTCATGGGTAACGTAGATGATGGTGGTGCCCAGTCTCTGATGCAGCTTGGCAATCTCAATTCTCATCTGTACACGCAGCTTTGCGTCCAGGTTGGACAGAGGCTCATCCATCAGGAACACCTTGGGGTTACGTACGATAGCACGTCCCATAGCCACACGCTGTCTCTGACCACCGGACAGAGCCTTAGGCTTACGATCCAACAGCTTCTCCAGATCCAGAATCCTGGCTGCTTCCTTAACCATCTTATCAATCTGATCCTTGGGAACCTTTCTCAGTTTCAGACCAAACGCCATATTGTCATATACGGACATGTGAGGATACAGAGCGTAGTTCTGGAATACCATGGCGATATCCCTGTCCTTGGGCTCTACATCGTTCACAACCCTGTCACCAATCTTTAACTCACCGGAGGAAATATCTTCCAGGCCTGCAATCATACGGAGGGTGGTGGACTTACCGCAACCGGAAGGACCTACGAAGATAATGAACTCCTGATCTGCGATCTCAAGGTTAAAATTCTTAACAGCCTCGAAACCGTTAGGATATACCTTGCAGATGTTCTTTAAAGATAAGCTAGCCATAAATATAACTCCTTTCGCAAACAGATAATTGTTTTCAGTTGATGCAGCGATATGTATCACCACAACTATTAAAGTAAGTATACCTAAATCTCTAATGAAATTCTATGCTACTATTCCACAAAGATTTTGTTCCCGATTGTGTGAATTGCTCACAAATCAGTATGTTTTTCATTCTTACCGTCAGTTTTCACAAAAGGCCGATTTTTTATTGGTCATATTCCACAGTTTCTATCCTATATTCTTTTCTTCCAGCGTGGCATCCAGCTTATCATGGAAGATTTTCTCATCCCCGCTTTCCTCTGTATCTTCCCTGACTCCGTTGGCCTCATTGATTCTGTCCTCCAGCTTCAGAAAAAGTTTATTATACATCTTGGCCGACAGGAACGCGGGCGCCGTCATTCCGAAAAGCATCACCAGCGGAAACACATTGGGCACAAATACTCCCAGAAGCATGGGGATCAGGTACAGAATCACCATCAGTACACTCTTGGGCGCCTGTAATATACTCATGGCCAGCGCGTTTTTGATGGTGCGAAAAACAGGATTGGCAAATTTTGCCTGAACCGGAAAAACATACAGCAGCGTAAACACGGCAAATATAGCAATGGCGCCCAGGATGGCCCGGAAGATTACATGAAAATCCTCGGCTCTGGCGTACATGATGTACAGGTCGCCTCCCAGAATCACCCCGATAACCAGCATGATCAGCCAGATGGCTGTGGACTGCTTAAAGTTTTCTCTGAACGCTTTGAAATACCCCTTTACAATATAGCATTCCTCGTCCCGTACAATCTTAAGGACCTGATAATGCATGGCCGTGAGGGCTGCCCCTGTGGTGATGATCGGAATCATGCAGACAATGGTCAGCAGATTCAGAATCATCAGGTCCGCCACCTTGTTCATGAACTGCATGAAGGGGCTGTCGATGTTTAAAAATTTCATTTTTTCCTATGTCCTTTCTATTATAGTTCCGCATCTTCCCTACAAGCGCACTCCTCGGTGATCCAAATCTTCCCG
>BLLU01000215.1 GCA_011959105.1 Lachnospiraceae bacterium
GGGTGGATAAAATAATGTGCTGTTGGTGGCGACCAGAATTCGCTGTTCAACACCGAAGCGTACTTCCCGCAGGAAGAAAGCCGATGGGCAGTCCATGGAGGAAACTGCCGCAGAGGATTCCACGGAAGGATCCTCTGTGGGGGAGCATTCCGCAGAAGGGGAAGAACCCATGGAAGGAGGTCATTCCATGGAAGAAGATCATTTCACGGAGGAAATTTCCATACAGGAAACGGAAGAACAGACTGCGGAGAGTAATTTGGATGAAGACGCACCCATGGAAGGAGAGGATCTGCCCGATGGGGATTTGTCGGAAGAAACGCCGGAAGATATACAGGTGACGGAAACTGACAATGATGCACAGGATTTGCAGGAGAGCGAAACAGCAGACAGGGCAGTATGGGGCAGTCCTGCAGAAGCAGTGGGTATTTCCGCAGGGCAGGCAAATGCAGCCACATCCCGCCGTACACCCAAGGCAAGAAAGACAGAGGCGCCCGTCCTGACTCTGGAGAGCCGCGGGGAAGTGGAGACGGAAAGCGCCAGGGAGGACACCATCTGGCATGAGATCCATAATGCCTACCGTACCCGAAAAATACTGACAGGGCAGCTTGGCGGCATTGAACAGACGGACAGCGGCAAGACCATTGTGATCGTAGATTATAAGGGTTTCCGCATCGTCATCCCCATAAAGGAGATGATGATCGATCTGGCCCAGGGACGCAGCCCCTCAGGAAAGGAATATGCGGAACTGATGCTGCGTCAGAACAAGATCCTCGGAAATATGCTGGGGGCGGAGATCGACTTCATTGTGAAGGGCATTGATTCCAAGACCCGCAGCGTGGTGGCCAGCCGCAGGGAGGCCATGCTGAAAAAGCGGCAGATCTTCTATCTGGATACGGATGCGGCGGGGATGTACCGTGTTTATGAGGGGCGTATTGTCCAGGCCAGGGTGATTGCCGTGGCGGAAAAGGTTGTCCGGGTGGAGATTTTTGGGGTGGAATGCTCCATCATGGCCCGTGACCTGGCATGGGACTGGATCGGGGATGCCCATGAGCGTTTCTCCGTGGGCGACCAGGTGCTGGTGCGTATTTTGAGCGTGCGGCGTGAGGGCTTGGAGGATATGGGCGTTAAGGCGGATGTCAAGAGTGTGACCCAGGATACGCACCATGAGAACCTGAAAAAGTGCCGTATCCAGAGCAAGTATGCCGGAAAGGTGACGGACGTGCATAAGGGAGTAGTATATATCCGCCTGTCCAACGGCGTCAATGCGGTGGCCCATGCCTGTTACGATTACAGGACACCCGGTAAAAAGGATGATGTGAGCTTTGCCGTGACGAAGATCGACGAGGAACGGGGCGTGGCTGTGGGAATCATTACGAGGATCATACGGCAGAATTTGTAATAAAGGTAATCCGTAAAATCATGAAATAAAATGGTAACAAAAGATATACGGCTTGCAGGATGGCCGCCATATGGCAGTATCCTGCAAGCCGTATTTTGTGTTTACATTTCAAGGGGAGACACTTTTTGGAGGCCAAAATGTTCATCCAGCATTTCCAGGTAATCAGAATCTATCCTATCATAGGGACAGGCGAGGAATACGGTCTTTCCGAGAATCCTGCTCTGCCCGATATGTATATCCATCTGGGACAGGAGATCCATGCCGATGAGGATGTTGCCGGTTCTGTCGTAACTGACCTTTACAGAGTCCTTTTTGAGGCAGATTCCTCCAAAGTCGATTTCAAGGGATTCATGCTGGAAGGTCACAGACTGGAGTTCCATGTATTTTCCTGTCCGGAATTTTTCCTTGTCCGTCTCCCTTTTTTCCTTTGTGTCATTGACACCGAAAGAGATTTCTTTTTTGATGGCGGGATCGGCACTGTCCGCCTGCTTCATCTGCTGGGCCTTTTCATTTGATATACCGAGTTTCCTAACGGGTATGGATGTGTAGGGGCACCCGGTATCTATCTTCACATTTATATTTTCGATTTCTGTGATCCCAAGGCTTTTGATCGTCAGGTTTACGTCAGCCCGTATCTCGTTGCGCTGGTTCAGCTCAAGCAGGATGAATTTATTCTTCATAGTACATATCCCCCTCCAGTTCGAGGCTGTCGTTATACACGGGACACACGATATTCCCCTGGGCATATAATTTATCGGATTCGGCATTTGTCTCCTGGCCGATGAACTGTACCGTATACCCATCGGAATCCTTGTTCTTTACAAGCAGGATCCACATGTCATATATGTTGCTGAGCTGGTTCTTGTCCTTGATTTCCATGCCGATGTACAGGTCATTTATTGTAAGCTTGCGTTCTGCTATTTCCATAGAATTCGCTCCTTTCATTAGAAAATGTAAAATACACTATAAAAATGAACTACAACCTTTCTGCATCACTCACTTATCTTTATTATATCCGGTTTGGCATTAAAAGTACATTGAAAATTGTGTTTCTAAAATAATTAAAAAGTCTTTGCAGACGGTAGACAAATGCTTTATTACAATAGAAATACGAACTTCGAGGGCGATTATGAAATATAAAGTCAAATTGCAGTTGTTGATAAAAATTATATCTGGTATTTCAACAGCAGTTTTGTGCTGATTTATGCTATTGCTACAATGTAGTATGTAAATAAATAGTCAAGCAAAAACGGATGTATTATACAAGTTAAAAAATATGTACCCCAAGTAGGCAACCGCTAAACGCTGGTCTGAAAAAGATAAGCTAGTACTGGTCTGAGTTTTTTAAGTTATTGTAAGCGTGGAAAGATATTCCTTTAATAGTTGTTTGAATCTGGTTTACTATTTTCGTTTGTCGAAATAGTGAGTAAAAACTCGCTTTTTGGTGAAGTGTAGTTGGATTGTGGGCTCGAAAGGTGAGCTTTATAATATAAAAGAGCTTCCTGTATAATTCAAATATAGGGAATTCCAAGAAAGAAGGTTGAGAAAAA
>BLLU01000216.1 GCA_011959105.1 Lachnospiraceae bacterium
GGGTGGATAAAATAATGTGCTGTTGGTGGCGACCAGAATTCGCTGTTCAACACCGTACCCAAAATGAGAAGACCCTGCATGCCGACCTGATCCTTTCCGGTATCACCCAACTGATAACAGTGGTTCTTGCGGATAAGATCGGCCACCATGAATACCTTCGGAGTTTAAAACCACTTATAGCATAGGAGTTACCAGCATCATAAAATCTGAGGCTTGTTAAAGTGCGCCTAAAATGCCGCCTTCACACAGTTGATGATACAATTCGTGCCCGCCATGAATTCATCTCTGCATTGATTCAGGATTTCAAACGAACCCAGCGAGTTTCGCAATCACCTATATATTAATACAAGGAGGATGGACAATGGAAGTACTGGAGGAACGCAAAATATATTTAGAGGGGACAAAGAAGAGCGAGGACACGGGGATTAGATATCCGCTGTATACGAATTGCTATGCCAATGCATTGGAGGCCATGTGGAGTAATATTCAATATAATAAGAACGCCAAGGCCCAGGGGGCGCCGCAGGGACTGGTAAGTAATATAATTGCTTTCATGGGTGTACGCGGAAGCGGGAAAACCACTGCGCTGAATGAGTTTAACCGCATTCTGGGTAAGCATGATGAATATATAGCCAAGCATGGCAAGGTATTGCTCCCTAATAGACAGAATCAGGATCAGAAATGTACTGGCGGCTTCCATGTGCTTAAAAGCATTGATGCTTCATTGTTGGAAAAGGATGAGGATATTATCGAATTAATTTGGGCCAATATGTTCAAGGATTTTGAACATACGCTTAAGGGTAGTTCGAACTGCCGTGAATACAGGGAATACAGGGAAAACAGGGATGAGGCAACCAGAAGCATTGTAGATCAATTTGACAAGGTATATAAGAGTTATCAGCAGTCTAAGGAAAAACAGGTGATGCTGGGAGACACGGTATTGGCAAAGCTGAAGAATCTGGCAAGCAGCCTAAAGACCAAGGAATTCTGTGATGAACTCATAGAAAAGTTCCTGAAATATATGCATTATAGGGCAGATGGACAGGATACTAATTTTTTCCTGGTAGTTACAGTGGACGATCTGGATCTGAATTTGGAAAGCGGCTACAGGATCCTGGAGAACCTGTATCGATATCTGAATAACCCTTATGTGGTTGTTCTGATTGCGGTTGATCATTTACAGATAAAGATGATAAGCAATAGGCACTTTATAGAAAATTTCTATGTGAAGGGGAAAAAGGATGAGCCTTTGTATGCCAGGCATGCGGAACAACTGTCCGGCGATTTTTTGGTGAAAGTCCTGCCGCAGTCCAATCGGGTTTATATGCCGGACTATAGAAATATATTGAATAAGGCGATCATAGTCGGAGCGGATCGGAGCAACTTTTTGAAGCAGTTTATTCTTGGAAAAATTGCGGAAAAGATGGGGATATATTATGATGCGGTAGGTCTTAAGTGGCATTTTAGCGTTCCCAAAACACTAAGAGAAATAGTTCAATACAACGACTTTTTGGAATCGCTGTGCAATATTAGTGATGTAGAGTGCGGTACAGAGGAAATAATACGGCGTTATGAAGCTAATCATGAGAGATTTAACAGAAATATCAGCGAAAATATGGGGGCTCGTATTTTAAACCTGCAGCAGCAGAGAATTTTTAGTATGATTTTGGGACGGAATATTGAACGCAGGGCGGAATATGCGGTCAACTTTTTGAACAATGAGAGAAAGATTACCGCACAAGAAGAGAATCAGCAGAAACTGTCTGACTTTGTTGATGACCAGAATTATTGCTATAGTGATTTGCTGGAGGCAATCTATTCATTGGGACGGGAGGATTATAATCAAAAAGTATTGATTCACTGTGTGTTGGCCTCTTTTACATCGGAAATGACAAAAGAATATTACGATTATGTAAACAATCCAAATGAAGCGGTGCAAAACGAGGCGGCAAGACGGCTGGAAAGTTTTTTGGGAAATACCGTTGGGGGAAACTGGCTTAACAAAATGGGATTTGGGGTGGTGGCTGATAAGAACACCAATCAGGAACCTATTGTACTTCAGTGGACTGATCAGGGAGATATTGGACATTTTAAACATACTTTTAGAATTGAGAGGAATGATGGAAGGAAGACGCTTCTAATAAACGATCTTTCTTTTATAGTTCCGATACTGGAGTGCGTCTTTATACTGTTCCCGAATTACTACGACAATAATGGAAATAAAGCAGAGCCGGTATGGAACATAGAAATCATAGGGGGAGAAGGGAATGTTGATACCATTGATGTGGAAGTTGCCAATAAAAGGGCGGATTTTGATATTTGGGGCTTTGTGGGAAAGGAGATCATAATAGAAGGCAGGTCGAACTTGCAGATACAAACGGAAAAAATAGTGGAGGCTTTGCACGCTGGTTTTATTGTGTATAAGAAAAAGGAAGGAAAAAAGATAAAGGAGGAGCAGAAAGAGACTTGGCGGAGGCATCTATTGGAAAAATCTATTTGGCATGAAAGCAAAGAGCGTAAAATATATTTCCCCTTTTATAATCTGGATCTGGCTTATAATGTTATAAAACGTGTAAAAAGAAAAATGGTGATGGAAACCATTGATAAGAGTGAAATTCTGACATATTTACAGAGAGTATATGGTCATATCGCATATGAACTGGCGAGAGAGGATCAATTTTACAAGGAAGCTGATAATTCAATAGAAGAGCCCCATGGGAATACCGGGAAATCCATTGCCTCCAGCTTTAAGGAGGATTTTGTCAGTCACCCTTTTATCAAAGCCATTGGATATCGATATTGGGATAAGGAGACTAAAGAAACAATAACAGTTGAAGAAAAAATCAATCAAAATGATTTTAATGAGCTTCTATATTTAATTTTTAAAGAGTTTCATACTGCTAATGAAATGGATAAATATGCGGTTGCAGAAGTGGAATGAGGAAATAAAGTGTACAACTTAGATGAAATTGTAAAAACATATTTTAGTTCCGTGAGCGGATGGTGGATTTTGAATGAGACAGTATCATATAATAAATTTCCCCAGCAGCAATTTATGATGCTATCCAGGGACTTTTTCTATCACTATAGTGATACGGAGGTTGCCCAACTGTATTGCTATAGTGAAAAGGAAAGTCAGGAGGGAGGTTTGTTTGCGGGAACCAAAGGCCGCAGCCGGCTGAATGTATTCGCGGCATTGGAGGAACTGGCGGAGCAGTTGCTTACTACGGAAAATAATCACCCGGTGTGCATCTATAAACATCTGCTTCGGTTTCGAAGCGTGACCCAGCAGGTGGAGGAGGATCTGCTGGTTTGCGCATATCTGGCGATGCGCCACAAGAGGTATCGGGAAAATTGTACCGATTTCGCATGGAATACCACCATAGAGCACAACAACGAACAACTCCGCTCTATTATGAATAAAAAGATATCCGAGAACCATTTTCACTTATACGGTTCCGCGCCTATGTATCATCTGATCTGGATTCAGATTATGAACCATGTGTCGCCGGGAGACGATATAGACAACTTGTGCAAAAAATTGGAAACAAGCCAGAGAGTGGTACAACGCCATTATTCACAGCAATACAAAGAAGACTCCTTCACGGCCAGAATTATCAAGGCGGCGCTGATCCGGGTATTTCTGGTGCGTTACTGCACAGAGTATAAATGTGAGGATTCATGGCAGTCCCTTATGGAATGCGTGCTTTTGGAAGAGAGCAGGGTTGAGGCATATTGCGATGAGATTCAGACCTGTATAGATATGATGAAATCATATGGCCAGTTGGGCAAGGGGGGTGAAGACTGGGATTATGCTTTGTATAGTGTACCATATGTTGTCTCCATGGAGGAGGAGCATTTCTGGGTGGGCGGCGAACGCTGGCTGATGTACGAAATGCTGAAACGGGAGATGAATGGGAATATTCCGAAAAAGTATGTCCAATGGTTTTATGCTTATCTGGTCATAAAGCAAAGCATACGCTGTGAATTGGTCCAGGTCAATGAAGCGGTGGGCTTTGCGAATTTTGCCGTCTATTCTGGGCGCAAAAGCGGGGTATACAAAAACATTCCCAAAATGATCGAGAGCGCGGTATATGGAAGCGTGGAAAGCGGGAATATCCAGTCGCTGGAAATCAGAGTGGCGCCGGCAAAAACCGCGGAAGATAATGCCAATAATATTGCCGGCATTGACAAGGTAATACAGAACAGGGGAAAGGGGCAGCTCCCCAGATCAGCCTACTATTTTGTATTCCATTTTCTCAAGAGAGGGGACCAGGATCTTCCCGAGGAGAGTTGTTTTTGCGGACATCTTTGCAGGCATTATAAAAAAAGGCAGGAATTGGAGGAGGAGGCCAATGCCATCTATCGTTTCAGAGAGGGCTATCGGGAGACTGCGGCCAATGTTCTGGGAATTGACGCCTGCTCCATGGAGATCGGATGTCGGCCGGAAGTGTTTGCCGTGGTTTTCCGTTTCCTGTCGGAACATGTGGTGTCGGATATATGGGGGGCCTGCCCTGTGGGGCAGTTGAAGATGACCTACCATGTAGGCGAGGACTTTTTAGATGTGGTGGACGGACTGCGGGCCGTGGATGAGGCGATCCGATTTCTGAACCTGCAGTGTGGCGACCGCATCGGTCACGGAACGGTGCTTGGAACCGATGTGAGAAAGTGGTATCAGTTCAAGGACAATACCATCCTGATTACGCAGCAGGACTATCTGGATAATGTGGTGTGGTTGTATCACAAATTGATGGAATACAAGATAGAGGGGATGGAGGTGCTCCGCGGCACACTTTTGGAACAATTTGATTTCTACTTCTCCTTGATATATGGAAGCAGGCCGGGACAGCATGTAAAGGAGAGCATCTATGCCTATTATGAGGCATGGAAGCTGAGAGGAGACGCCCCTCATCTATATTTATCCCAAAGGTATTGCGGGGATGAGGCTTATGAGGAGGTGTGGCTGGTGAACCAAAAGTATCCGGAAGACTTTTCGATTCGGAAAAGGGAGGAGATAAGCCGGCTGTACTATATGTATCACTATGATTGGAAAGTGAGGAAGATAGGCGCCCAAAGCATACAGAAGTATCTCCTGCCCATATATGTGGATGGCGTGGTGGCCGTACAGAAGGCTATGCAGAGAGAAGTGGCCATCAGAGGGATAGGGGTAGAAGCCAATCCTTCTTCTAATCTGGCGATCGGAGTGATCCGGGGCTATGAGGAACATCCCATAGTACAAATGTATAACAAAGATCTTACCTGGGATATGGAGAAGCTGTCTGCATGTCCGCAGATCCATGTATCCATTAACACGGACGACAAGGGCATTTTTCATACATCGCTGGAAAACGAATATGCGCTCATGGCCTGTGCGCTGGAAAAAGTGAAGGATGAAAAGGGACAAAATATATATAATCGGCAGATGATTTATCAATGGCTTGATAACATCAGGGAGATGGGGAATATGCAGAGCTTCAAGGGCAGGGGCAGCTGAACGCATCGGATCTTTCGGATCCCGCAAGGCTCGATTACGACCTGAAGGGTATATGAGGATAAATGAAATATGTGAAAATCTAAATCTCCCACGGAGGGGCATATTGCGAGATTTGTGTCTGCGCGTTGCTTGCCACAAACTCGTCATGCGCAAAAAACAACGCAGAAATGAGGAAAAAAATGAATTACATAGAAAGATTGGACAAAGAAAAGCTGGCTCAGACCATGGAACAGAATATCTCTTATTTAGATTGTGTTGCGGAACAGATGAAGCAGGGGTATGTTTCAGTGTTTACAGGCGCGGGTCTGTCAATTGAATCAGGATATGTGGACTGGAAGAGATTGCTGGAACCCATCCGTAAACAGATGCGCTTAGATGCCAATATGGACTTGACCGAATTGGCACAGTATTATAAAAACCAGTATGGAAGGCAGGGATTGAATGATGTGGTATTTAATGAATTTGCCAAGATGCCCAAGAGCAACGATAATGTTTCCTGGCTGGCAAAGCTGCCGATAAAAGAATTTTGGACAACCAATTACGATGATGTCCTGGAGAGGACCATAGAAAAGCAGGGAAGAGTGGTAGAAACCATTATCAATCAGGAATCGTTCAAATATCATGATCCGCAGCGCGACGCAGTGGTCTATAAGATGCATGGGGACAAAAAATATCCGGACGATGTGGTTTTAACCAGGGAGGACTATCAGAGATATGATGAAAGCAGGCAGCTTTTTACGAAGCTGTTGTCGGTAGAACTTGTGAGCAGGACCTTCCTTTTCATAGGCTTTAGCTTTAACGATCCCAATTTGGAAAGGATTTTAAGTATTGCAAAGAACTCCTTAAACAGCAGGACGATGCCGAGGCACTATTGCTTCATGAGGAAAGTCCAGATAACAGACTATGATGCGAATCAGGAAAACCAAGTAAAGGATGTGTTTGAAAAATATCTCCAGGATAAAAACTATCAGGAACTGCGCATTAAGGATATGGCCAATTATGGGATTTATACAATACTGATTGATGACTTCAAACAGATCACATTGATGCTGGAGTATCTATATAATAAGCATATAGCGGATAATGTCTTTGTTTCCGGTGGAATTGATCCGGAAATAGAGAATGGGTACGGGACTTTTGATCAGGAACGGCGAGACGAAAAAGGCTTGAGTTATGCGGAGAGATTCCTTACAGATCTCGGCAAAGCATTGATTGATGAGGGATTCCGGGTTTACACCGCGTTTGGCGTCGGGGTAGGCAATTATATCCTGTCGGGTGTTTTAAAGAGTCCGAAGAATGATTTGCATAATTCCAACTTAACCAACAGTAAGATCCACATCAGCAGCCTGATTGATAAAGATGATAAAGACGGGATCAGGAAGGAATTAATCAATAAGTGCAACAGTATAATTTTTCTGTTTGGCCATGCCAATGAGGGGCAGGACGGATATAAGTCCGGAATCTGGCAGGAGTATGAAATAGCCCAAAAAAGTGATAAATTCCTGGTTCCGATCAGGCAGACCGGGCTTTCGGCTGAGAAGATTTACAGTGAATTAAAGAGAGACGGGAAACTGCCTGAAATATTAGCTTTCTTAGAGGAAGATTGTGATCGGAAAGATCTGGTAAGCGAGATTATTAATGCATTGAAGGAATATCGAGAGGAAAGGGAAAAGAAATTAAAGGAGAAACTGTTTGCCGATATCACCAGGCATGAAACGGGTGTTTTTATCAGCTATCGTTATGATGCGGAC
The DNA here is from genome assembly GCA_011959105.1 of Lachnospiraceae bacterium. Lineage (GTDB taxonomy): Bacteria > Bacillota > Clostridia > Lachnospirales > Lachnospiraceae > Acetatifactor. The sequence continues at coordinate 7,246 of BLLU01000216.1, forward strand.
AATGATATCGCAAAAAAAATAGTTGAGAAAATAAATAATGACAAGTCGAATTCTTATATTGTTAAGGTGGAGAGTAAAAAGATAAAAAAGGAGAAGAAAATAAAGCATTGGATTGACAAAACAATGAAGACAACTCGAATTACCGTTTTGCTGCTCAGCAAGGAAACCCTGGAGAGTAAATATGTTTCTTATGAATTGGAAAAGAGCTTATCAGGAGGTAAGCTGTTGTTGCCAATTATGATAGATCGCGGAGGGAAGGGTTTCAGTGAAGACGAGGAGAAAGCAATCTTGTGCAAGCTGAAAGGAAGGATCTCCGGTCAAGACATAGAGGTAAAAAAATGGTACGAGGGTGAAGGCGAAAAAAACATTATAAACTGGTTAAATGAAATGCTGTAAAACGATCTGATCTTTGGGTGAAACGGCATCGAAATCCCGAAAGGAAAATTAGATGGAAAAAGGGTAGTTCCGGGATGGCGTGAGAAGTGTGACAGCACGGAGAACGAACAGGAATGCATAGAGGAACTTTTGACGATTGACAAGACTTTGGCGGAGTGCGATACTATACCAGTGTGCCGACAGGAAACGTAAAAGTTGCATCGATAAAGACCGGAATAATATACAGCCAATATTAAGCGCAGAGGTAAACATGAAAACAGTAATACTGACAGAACAACCCATTAACAACATAAACGGCATGAAATATTTCAGAGATAAGCTGATCGGTGAGGACAAAGCAGAAGTCACATGCCTGCAATATAGCCCGAAGGAGCGCAGAGACATAATCGGCGAGATCAGGGCCCTGCGCCCGGATGTGCTGGTCACAGTGGATTTGCCGGGCTTTGAGCAGCGTACTCTCACGGATAATATTTCTTACAATCTATTAGATTGCAAGCAGCTGCATTTGCTGCTCCATGAGAACCCGGGCAACGAATCCTGCCTGGCCGGACAACTGAGCATCGCCATGTTCTTTTACTGCCAGGGAGATGCTCTTTATAACCGTCTGGCGCAAAGGTATCCTCATTTGCCCTATCTGAAAAAACTTTCGGAAAAGCCGGAGAATCCAGGGCAGTTAAATGCAGACGATCGGACAGAAAGCCGCAGCGGAGCGTGTTATTATGAAGCCTTACAGGAGATGCTGCAGGAGTGGAGGCCCGGGCTGTAAGCTGCCGCAGCTAAAGACAGGCTTGGTCTGAAACAGGCGGGGTCCCGGTTCTCACCCCAACCCCGCCGCCTGAAACATCCTCTCTATCTTATCCGGATAGGCAAAATCCTCGCAAACCCTTCGATACCCGTTCAGCGCAATCTCTTGGCGGATTTCTTCATGCTTCAGATAGAAATCCGCCTTGTCAAAAGCATCCTCCATGCTTCCGTACAGGATGGCATCTTTTCCATCCTCAAAAGATTCCGCCAGTTCCGGCTGATAGTTGGAGAGCAATACGCCCTTTGCACCCATGATGTCCAGGGAGCGCAGGGGGATGCCGGACTGAATGCTCTTTAGCGTGGGGCAGAGATTCAGGCGGCTGTACCGGAAAACCCCGGGCATCTCGCTGTGATATTTCACCGGGCCGCAGGACTTGACCGGGGTGGAAAAGTCATAGGGCCCGGTGGAGTAAAAACGGGTGTCATAAAGTTCCCCCATCTGTTCGATGAGGAAGGTTCTCTCCAGATGGGTGATCTGGACGGCGATGGCATAGGACAGCCCCCGGCGGTTCAGGGAGACGGAGGTCTGTCCCAGCTTTCGGAAGGAGTTGTTCAGACGTTCCAAGAATTCCTCCGTGATCAGATCTTCCAGAAAATTATACCCATAGACCCGCAGCTGCGCCTGGATCAGGCCCTCCACAAATCCCTTGCAGTAATCGTCCGCCGGATAGAGCAGAGCCTCCAGCGGGGAATCGTACAGACGCCCCACGAAGGACACATCGGCCCGGTAGGAGGCGGCCTGGGCGGGGGTAAAAGCCAGAGCGTCCAGACGGCCTGTGTTGACAGCCAGGGGCAGATGGAATACCTGGGAGTAGCCTTCGGCCCGGTAACTCTCCACCTCTATGCGGTCAAACAGGAAGATATAGTTGGTCTCGTATGAGAAGTAGTCTTTCAGCCTTTCCTCCAGCGGACTGTCGTAGCACCAGGAAAGATATTTGATGCTGTGTTTTTTACACAGCTTTGCAACCAGCGGGAAAAAGTTGACGCTTACCACTGCGTCATAGGAACTTTCCGACAGATATTTGGCAAAACGGTTTTCAAAAAATTCATCCTCAAATTTGTCCGGGAAGTGGTAATAAACGGTCCTGCAGTGATGTCCGGCCTGTTCCAGATAATATAAAAAGTCCCGATAGGTGTAACTTCCCATGTCATAAAATAGAATCTTCATTCTTGCTTTTCCCTGCGCCGGCATTTGGCGATATTCCTTCCGTAAATATTTACGTATATTGTATTACAAGCAGGAGCGTCACGCAATGATTTTATAAATAAGGTATCATTGATTTTGCGTGAAGAAACGGATATACTGTATACAAATCGGCAGGATGGGAGGAAGCGCAGCACATACGGTCGGGAAAGCGGAATCCGAACCGAATGCGGAAACCGGGCTGCTGACTGAAGGAAGCTGCCGGGAAGCGGGGACGCGGCAGAACTGCCCAAGGGAACCGGCGGCGTGGGGGGGACAGTGTGAGAAGAACTTCTAATCACTCGCAGCAAAGGCTGCTTCGCGAAGAAGTTCTAAGTCTCACACCCAGAAATGCTGAAATACGACATTTCTCATCTTGATTTGTACGCCTGCTAAAGCAGGCAGATGGGAGTTAGGATGAAAGTCAGAATAGGAATCGTGGAAAACGAAGAGGACACACGGAATTATGTGTGCAGCCTGATAGAAGAATGTATGGCCCGGGCCGGGCATAGCCTACATCTGGCCTGCTGCGCCAGCGCGGAGGAGTTTCTATTTAAATACGGGGAGCCGGATCTGCTGGACGTGATGTTTCTGGATATTATGCTGGGCGCCATGAACGGTATGGAACTGGCCAGGAGCATACGGGAGAGGGACAAGCGGGTCCAGATTGTTTTTCTCACCGGGGTGCAGGATTATGTCTATGAAGGTTATGAGATCGGTGCGGTGCGCTATCTGCTCAAGCCTGTCAGGAAGCAGGAACTGGAACTGGCTCTGGGGCATTGCTGTGAAAAAATAGCCCGTAAAAAGACGGAATATTTCGCTTTCCGATATCAGGGGGAGGGGCTGAGAATCGCTTTTTCCGATATTTTCTATGTCAGAGTGGAGGGTCATTATCTGCAGATGGTTACGGCGAAAGGGATCTATGAGTGGAAGGGCAGTCTGTCCCAGGCGGCGGAGAAGCTGGACCGGCAGCAGTTTGCTATGGTCAGCCGTTCCGTCATCGTAAATCTGGAGTATGTCACCAGGATCACCCGGGAAGAATGCTTTCTGGAAAACGGTGAGGTTCTGCCTGTCAGCAGGGGCGCATATCAGACATTGAATGAGAATTTTATGAAATTTTACCTGTAACGGTTCTATGGGCGGAGCCCTGAGAACTGTCGGCAGGGAGACGCGGAATCAGACAGGGAATCGGTAAAGGGGGAAAGGGTATGTTGAAGATGCTGGGTGCGGTGGTTCCTGCCGTATGCATCCTTCTGTTTTTAATAGGGGAGATCCGGCGCAGAAGGGGAGGGATCGGCTATGCCCTGCTGTTTTGCGGCGGTGAGGCTTTGCTGCTGTATGCTGCTGCGAACAGGCCGGGCCAGGAACTCCTCATGGCGCTTATGGCCGTGCTGCTGTTGCTGATCGGGCTGGGAAATGTCTCTTATATGGGAAAGAAATATGAGGAGCAATTTATGGAAGCCCAGTCCCAGGCCCTGTCCCGGCAGGTGGAAGAGGTAAAGGAAATCTATACCACCATGCGGGGCTGGAGGCATGATTATCACAACCACATGCAGAAACTCAAGGCGCATATGGCCATGGGCCAGTGGGAGGAGGCGGCCGGTTATCTGGACAGGCTGGACGAGGATTTAAGCCAGGTAAAGGTGAAATATCAGACAGGAAATGTGAGTCTTGACGCCATTTTAAACAGCAAACTATCCCTGGCGGAGAAGGAGGAGGTGAAAGTAAACTGTAAGGTAGAACTTTATGAAGCGCTCTCCATATCGGACATCGACCTGTGTGTGCTGATTGGGAATCTGATAGACAATGCGGTGGAATCCTGCGCCTTGCTGCCCCAGGGGGCGGAGAGATTTCTGCGGATCTATATCTGTGTGCGCAGAAGCCAACTCTACATCGCTGTCACCAACGCCACCAACGAGGTAATACGCAGGCTGGATCAGCAGTATGTCACCCAAAAGCGCGGTAACCACGGGCATGGCCTGAAAAGGATTAATACCATTGTGGAGAAATATCAGGGGTATATCAGAAGGGCCAACGAGCCGGGCGTCTTTTCCACGGAGATTATGCTGCCGCTGTATTGAGCGCCCCTTTCGCGGCATATTTGCTCTCAATCATAGGGAATCCTCTTCGTGCACGAATTTAAGCAATTCATGCACGTTTTTGTTTCCGCAAAATTCAAATGCTATAATAGCGCAAGAAAGAAGGAAGCCATGGGGCCGCAGGCGAACGCCAGCCCCGAAGATACGCAGGGAGAGGGAGAGATGGTACAAGATCAAAAAAAGTATGGCATGGCCGGTAATATTGCATATATTTATCGGATTCTGTTCCGGGAGCAGCCCCGGACAAAGGTTCTTCTGGCAGGCAAGATCCTGCTGGCAGTGGCACAGGATATCTATCAACGGTTTAACAATATGGTACAGGACAAGACAGCCATCTTTATATCTCATAGAATGTCCAGCTGCAGATTCTGCGACACGGTTATCGTATTCGACGGAGGACGTATCGTCCAGACGGGGAGCCATGAACGGCTTCTGGGGGATAAAGAGGGGATTTACAGCCGGATGTGGGAGGCTCAGGCAAAGTACTATATCTGAAAGAGTATATGCAAATCACCTGCCATATGGTAAAATAACAGATAAAACAGCAGGCGAACTGGCAGGCGGAAAGCAGACGAACTGTCGGACAGAAAGCAGGCGAACCGTCAGACGGAAAGCAGGCAAACCGGCAGACAGACTACCGGAGAATATGCTCTGAACATACAGGAAAGTATGCAGCGGCCGGGGGCCGCGGAAAGGAATACATATGCGATACAACAATCCGATTATACCCGGGTTCTACCCGGACCCCAGCATCTGTAAGGCGGATGGCAGGTACTACATGGTGTGCAGTTCCTTCCAGTACTTCCCCGGCGTGCCCCTGTTTGAGAGCCGGGACCTGGTCAACTGGACCCAGATCGGTCATGTGCTCACCAGGGAGAGCCAGCTGCCTCTGAAAGGAGCGGGCTCTGACGGCGGCATATACGCGCCCACCATCCGTTTCCATGAGGGGCGTTTCTATATGGTAACTACCAATATCTCCGGCATGGGCAATTTCTATGTGTGGACCGACGACATTTACGGAGAGTGGTCGGAGCCTGTGAAAGTGCAGCAGGGGGGGATTGACCCTTCGCTGTATTTCGAGGACGGAAGGGCTTATTTCATGAGCAACGGGGATGATGACCAGGGCATTTCCGGTGTGACCCAGTGTGAGATTGACATTAAGACCGGGGAAAAGAAGAGTCCTTCACGGTGCGTCTGGCAGGGGACAGGGGGAAGGTATCTGGAGTCTCCTCATCTTTACAGGATAAATGGGCAGTATTACCTGATGGCGGCGGAGGGCGGCACGGAGTACGGGCATATGGTGGTCTATGCCAAGGGCCCGTCCGTGAACGGGCCTTTCACCTCCTATCCCGGCAACCCGGTACTTACCAATCGTAATCTGGGGGGCTATGTGATCCAGGGCTGCGGACATGGTGATCTGGTGGAGGATGAACGGGGCAATTTCTGGATGGTTCATCTGGCGTTCCGGCAGATTCATCAGTGGATGACATTCCACATCACCGGCAGGGAAGTATGCCTGGTACCGGTGACTTTTCAGGAAAACGGCTGGTTTACCGCAGGGGTGGGCGGCATCACTCCCGCGGAGGTGGAGACGGACAGGATTCCTGACAGTGTGGTACAAAGCCGGAAGCTGCGGGATACATTTTCCGACACCCGGGCGGGCGTGGACTGGGTTTTCCTGCGCAGGCCTCATGGGGAGGACTTTTCTTTCTCGGAGACCGCATACAGGCTCTACCCCACCAATCTGACCCTGGGAGAGAAGCAGGACTCCCCCGTTTTTGCGGCAATACGCCAACGGCAGATGCGGGGACAGATCCGCTGCAATATACAGGTTTCGGAGGGAGAGGCGGGCATCAGCCTGTATATGGATCATCAACATCATTATGATCTGGCTGTGGCACGCATGGCCGCCGCCGGCGGGGCTGGGGATGTATACCGCGTCATGACCCGCAGCGTGGTGGGGGGCGTCAGCCATGTGGTGGAGGAAACCATGGTCCGGGCGGATACAGAGATCACGCTTCGGATCGGCCTGGAACCCATGGAATACAGCTTTTCCGCAGTGTTTTCCCAACAGGGACAGGAGACTTCATGCCCTCTGGGCAGGCTGCAGACGCGCTACCTCTCCACAGAGGTGGCCGGAGGCTTCACAGGCGTCATGATCGCGTTGTATGCCCAGGAGGAATCTTTGACGGGAGGAGGAGCGGAACCGGCAGTATTTACGGATTTTGAAGCCGCATATGAGGCGGAATGACCTGCCGGGTGCGGGTAAATTCGGAGAGAGCGGGTATCCCGCAATAATTGCCCAGAAGTTAGCAGGATGTGGCGAGAAAATATTTACGGCATCTGGTAGTGTAAATAGTGGGGATATTTTAGCATTTATAGAATGAATGACGCAGGGACCAGCGGGCATTGCCGGCGGTTTCTGAAGAATTACTGCATCTGTCCGGGCCGTGCCCGGGAATTTTGGGAGAACCCGGAGAAAATACAGGACTCCGGGGATGGCCGATGGATGCGGAACTTATAATTTAGAGATGGAGGAAAAATCGTGAGAGACAGAGAGAGCGCAAGAAAGAGGGCCCAGGAACTGGTGAGCCAGATGACTTTGGAAGAGAAGGCTTCACAGCTGAAGTATGACTCGCCGGCCATTCCCAGGCTGCATGTTCCCGCATATAACTGGTGGAACGAGGGCCTGCACGGCGTGGCACGGGCGGGGGTGGCTACCAGCTTTCCCCAGGCGATCGGTATGGCTGCCGCCTTTGACACGGAACTGATGGAACAGGTGGGACAGGTGGTCGGCGTGGAAGGCCGGGCCAAGTACAATGCCTACAGCGCCCAGGAGGACAGGGATATTTATAAGGGGCTGACATTCTGGTCCCCCAATGTGAATATTTTCCGGGATCCCAGGTGGGGCCGTGGGCATGAGACCTACGGGGAAGATCCCTTCCTGACAGGAGAACTGGGCAAGGCCTTCGTGGAGGGTCTGCAGGGGGACGGCGAGGTGATGCAGGCGGCGGCCTGCGCCAAGCATTTTGCCGTTCACTCCGGACCGGAGGCGGTACGGCATCAGTTTGACGCCAAAGCCTCTGCAAAGGATATGCGGGAGACCTATCTGCCCGCCTTTGAAAAACTGGTGAAAGAGGCCGGCGTGGAAGCCGTCATGGGCGCTTATAACCGCACCAACGGAGAACCCTGCTGCGGCAGCAAGACGCTGATGCAGGACATCCTGCGGGGCGAGTGGGGATTTGAGGGCCACTATGTGTCCGACTGCTGGGCAATCCGTGACTTCCATGAGCACCACATGGTAACGGATACGGCGGAGGAGTCTGCGGCCATGGCCCTGAAGGCCGGCTGTGATGTGAACTGCGGCATCACCTATCTGCATCTGATGAAGGCATATCAGGACGGTCTGGTTACGGAAGAGGAGATTACCCAGGCGGCGGAGAGGCTCTTTACCACCCGCTTCCTGCTGGGACTGTTTGATGAGACGGAGTATGACAAGATCGGATACGACAGGATTGAGTGCAGGGAGCATCTGGCCCTGGCCGACAGGGCTACGGCGGAAGGCGTTGTGCTGCTGAAGAACAACGGCGTACTGCCGCTGAAGAAAGAGCAGCTTCAATCCATCGGCGTGGTGGGTCCCAATGCCAACAGCCGTGCGGTGCTGGTGGGCAATTATCACGGTACTTCCTCCAGGTATATCACGGTTCTGGAGGGGATTCAGGACGCAGTGGGAGACGCCGTGCGGGTCTACTACTCCGAGGGCTGCCATCTGTTCAAGGACCGTGTGGAAGGTTTGGGCTGGAAGCAGGACCGTATCCGTGAGGCCGTGAGTGTGGCGGAGAACAGCGATGTGGTGGTGCTTTGCGTGGGCCTGGATGAAACCCTGGAGGGAGAAGAGGGCGACACCGGCAACAGCTATGCTTCCGGCGACAAGACGGATCTGCTGCTGCCCCAGTCTCAGCGGGAACTGGTGGAGGCCGTGCTGAAAGTAGGTAAGCCTGCTATCGTGCTGAACATGACCGGCAGCGCCATGGATCTGGGTGTGGAGCAGGAACAGGCGGATGCGGTGATGCAGGTGTGGTATCCCGGCGCCAGAGGCGGCAGAGTGGTGGCGCAAATCCTCTTTGGAGAGATTTCCCCTTCCGGCAAACTGCCTGTAACCTTCTATAAAAATACAGAGGATCTTCCTGCCTTTGAGGATTATTCCATGAAGGGCAGAACCTATCGATACATAGAGTCCGAGCCGCTGTATCCCTTCGGGTATGGGTTGACCTACGGAGATGTGGAAGTGGCTGCGGTGAGCTGCTTTGGCAGTCCGGCGGTGAACGGAAGCGAGATCACCCTGGATGGACCGGAAGCCTTTAAACTGCATGTGAAGCTGGCCAACCGCGGCCAGGTGGATACGGGAGAAGTGGTGCAGGTTTATATCCGGGCGGAAGACGCGCCGGATGCCACGCCTGCGGCGAAACTCTGCGGCTTTGCCAGAACCCAGGTAAAAGCAGGAGGAGAGGCCAGCGTTACCATTCCTGTAGATGCGGAAGCCTTTACTGTGGTCAACCAGGAAGGCGAAAGACTGGTGGAAGGCAAGACCTTTACGATCAGCGTGGGCCTGGGACAGCCGGATGCCCGCACTAGGGCCCTGACCGGCAAGGAGTGCATCACCTTTATCGTGAAGCTGACATAAGCCGCCCGGCCAATAGAAAGAGCAGTAATCACAGGGCTGCCGCTTGAGCGATCAGGCGGCAGCCCTGCTAAATGGAGGGACGCGGAAGCGGCCATCTATTTAGCACCAGGATAGTGCGGTTGGAGGGAAGATGCGGAACTCTGAAACAGCATGTTCCCGTAAAGCGCATTGCTAAATGGAGGGACGCGGAAGCGGCCATCTATTTAGCACCAGGATTATGCGGTTGGAGGGAAGATGCGGAACTCTGAAACAGCATGTTCCAGTAAAGCGCATTGCTAAATGGAGGGACGCGGAAGCGGCCATCTATTTAGCACCGTGATTGTGCGGTTGGAGGGAAGATGCGGAACTCTAAAACAGCATGTTCCCGTAAAGCGCACTGCTAAATGGAGGGACGCGGAAGCGGCCATCTATTTAGCACCAGGATTGTGCGGTTGGAGGGAAGATGCGGAACTCTAATTTGAAAGGAACAGAGATGGAATACGGTGTGCTATTTAATGATCAATGGAGTTTTCTTAAGACGGAACTGGGCACGGAATTATCCGATTTGGAGGGGCGGGACAATGCGTTTTGTCCGGTGGATCTGCCCCATGACTGGCTGATCTACAACACCCGAGATCTCTATGAGAACAGCACGGGCTGGTATCGGAAGCATATTTCGGTGGTCTTTATGGAAAAAGCAGGCTGCCCGGGCACAATCCATGTGGCTCCCGGCCAGAGAGTGTTTCTTCGTTTCGACGGCGTCTATATGGACAGTACTCTCTATGTCAACGGCCAAAAGGTGGGAGACTGGAAATATGGCTATTCCGCATTTGACCATGATATCACGGAATATCTGGTGCAGGGGAAGAACGAATTGCTGATGCAGGTGCGTCATCAGAGCCCCAACAGCCGCTGGTATTCGGGCGCAGGCATATATCGCAATGTGTGGCTGAAGGTCTGTCCCGGGGTATATCTGCCCTTTGATGGGACTTATGTGCATACGATCTGGCAGGGAGAGGCGGCGGACGGTTATCTGCTGGAGATAGAGACGGAATGTGCCGGGGCGGTGAGCGACGCGGTTCGGTGCCGTTACAGCCTGTGGCATAAGGGAGAGAAGATGCGTGACCTGGGCTGGGGAGAAGGATTCGGCAAGGAGGACGGAGGGTTCTGCTTCAGGCGGAAAGTCCTGGTGCAGGGCCTGGCGGAGTGGGATCTGGAGCATCCCGTGTGTTATCGGCTGCGGGTGGAGCTGTTTGAGGGCGGGGAGGAACTTTCCGGGCCGGAGCCGGTGGACACCCAGGAGATCACCTTGGGGCTTCGCCGGATGGAGTTTACAGCCGACAGAGGTTTTTTCCTCAACGGCAGATCCGTCAAGGTCCACGGGGCCTGCGAACACCATGATCTGGGCTGCCTGGGAGCCGCTTTCCACAGGGAGGCCATGAGGCGGAAGCTGCGGATCCTGAAGGAGATGGGGGTCAACGCCCTGCGCACCAGCCATAACATGCCGGCCCGGGAGGTGATGGAACTGGCGGACGAGATGGGTATTTTGGTGCTGGCCGAGGCGTTTGACATGTGGGAGAGGTGCAAAACGCCCTATGATTATGGCCGGTTCTTCAAGGAATGGGCGGAGCGGGATGTGCGTTCCTGGGTCCGCAGGGACCGCAACCATCCCAGTCTTTTTCTGTGGTCCATCGGCAATGAAATCTATGATACCCATGCGGACGCTCATGGTCAGGAGATAACCCGCAGACTGGTGGAGTATGTGCGCGCCCACGATCCCAGGGGCAACGCGCGGATTACCATGGGCTCCAATTTCATGCCCTGGGAAGGGGCTCAGAACTGTGCGGATATCGTGAAAGTGGCGGGGTATAATTACGGGGAAAAGTATTATGCACAGCATCACAAAGAACATCCCGACTGGATTATCTATGGCAGCGAGACCGCTTCCGTGGTGCAGAGCCGGGGCATATACCGTTTTCCTCTGAGGCAGTCCGTGCTGGCGGATGAGGACTGGCAGTGTTCGGCTCTGGGCAACTCCAGTACCAGCTGGGGAGCCCGCAGCGTGGAGGCCTGTATCACGGACGACAGGGACGCGGACTTTGCATTCGGCCAGTTTTTGTGGACAGGGTTCGACTATATCGGGGAGCCCACTCCTTACCATACCAAGAATTCCTATTTCGGCTATGTGGACACGGCAGGTTTTCCCAAAGATGCCTACTATCTGTTCCAGGCGGAGTGGACCCGGGCGGAAGATTGCCCCATGGTGCATCTCTACCCTTACTGGGACTGGAATCCGGGCCAGATCATTGACGTGCGGGCCTGCACCAACGGGGAGAGTGTGGAACTCTATGTGAACGGCCGCTCCCAGGGCAGGCAGAGGATCGATCATGCCCATGGCAGGCAGCTGCAGGGGGACTGGCAGGTGCCTTATGAGCCGGGGGAAATCACTGCCGTTGCCTATGACGGGGAGGGCCGGGAGATCGCCAGAAAATCCAGGCATTCTTTCGGAGAGGCTGTGCGGCTGGTGCTGGAGGCGGACCGGCAGAGGATTTCCGGGAACGGGGAGGCATTATGCTTTGTCACTGTCAGCGCCGTGGACCGGGAGGGGTATCCGGTGGAAAACGCCATGAACTATGTGCAGCTGTCCCTGGAGGGGCCAGGGCGGCTGCTGGGGATGGACAATGGAGACAGCACGGATTACGACCCCTATAAGGGATGTGTGCGGAAACTCTTTAACGGGAAGCTGCTGGCGGTGGTGGCGGGCGTCCCCGGAGCCCCAGAGATGCCGGAGGGCCCTGCAGGGACTATGGCTGCGGCCAGCTACCCTGCAGGAACTACATATCAGCCGGAGAACTGCGTCAGGATCACCGCGGAAGGCTGGGGTCTGGAGCCTGCCTGCCTGGAGATTGGGGTGGAACCGGCATCGCTTCGGCCCGGCGGCTGCGCCGGTGAGGATGTGAGCCGGACGGACAGTGCACTGCCGGATATCATTCCCGTGCGCAAGGTGGAACTGCTGGCGCCGGAAGGCAGCATTCTGGAACCGGTCCGGCCCTGCATTCTGCTGGAGGCCAGAATCTGCCCGGAAGAGGCCACGGACCGCGGTCTGTCCTGGAAAGTGGTCAATCAGAACGGCATCCCCGTGAGCTTCGCCAGGGTGGAAGTACTGGAGGATTGCCGCGCCCGGATCACGGCGCTGGGGGACGGTGCCTTCTATGTGCGCTGTCAGTCGGGACAGAATCCGGCCCGGGTTATCTCCCAGCTTGAATTGACGGCCCGGGGCTTTGGCCCGGCGTTTCTGAACCCATATTCCTTCCTCTGCGCAGGGCTTTTCAGCGAGACGGTGGGCGAAGTCACCAACGGCAATGAGAAGGGGATTGCCACCGCCAGGGACGGGGTCAGCGGCGTGGTGTACCGGGATCTGGACTTTGGAGACTATGGCTCCGATGAGATTACCATGCCGGTGTTCGCGCTCAGCGACGCCCTCCACGAGATCGAGATCTGGCAGGGCGTGCCGGAGGCGGAGGGCAGCAGGCTGCTGCTGAAAGCCCCCTATCAGAAGCCTTCCCGGTGGAACATTTACCAGGAGGAGACCTGGAAGCTGCCCTGCAGGCTCCGGGGCCTTACCACCGTCGCTTTTCTGCTCCGGGGCAGCAAAGTACATATAAAAGGTTTTTCTTTTACTTATTTTGAAAAGGCATATGAAAAACTCTGGGGCGCAGAGTGCAGCCGGGTATATGGTGACAGTTTCCGAATGGAAGACCGGGCCATTACCGGCATCGGAAATAATGTGACAGTGCTCTATGACAATATGGACTTTGGGGAGGAGGGGGCCGGGTCCGTGACATTGTGGGGGCGTTCGCCCCTTCCCGGCAATACCATCCACATTCATTTTACCCCTGCCCACGGGGAGATGCAGGCCCGGGTGCTGGAAGTGGCGGGAACCGCCGCCTATGAGCCTCAGACGTTTTGCTTGGAACCCCTGACGGGGAAGGGCACAGTGGAACTGATTTTCCTGCCGGGAAGCAATTTTGACCTGGAGGCCATACAATTTGGGAAATAGGACTTTGGTACTAATATTTCATAAAAATGAAGGTTAAAAAATAGCTAAATCTTCTATATCCTTGGGCCCTGAAATCTGTTATACTGTTTGCAAGTAATTTTTTCCACGGCAGGCCAACGGCGTACGACGGAAGGGAGCAGCATGTACAGGAAATATTCTGACGGTAAGGCGTATAAGGTGATCGCTTACATCTTTGCCAACTTTTTTAAGGATGAGGAACAGCGGATTATGCGCCAGGTGGTGAAGGAGAGCCGCAGGCATGACTGCAAGGTGGTATTTTTTTCCACGTTGGCGGATTTCTATTTCAACGACCTCAACGACAGGGGGGAGCAGAAGATCTTTACGGCAGTGAGCGTGGAGCGTTTTGACGCCATTGTTCTGATGTCCGAATCTTTCAAGCTGGACGAGGAACAGCTTGCCCTGGTGGGGCGGGCCAGGGAGGCGGGCGTGCCGGTGCTCACGGTGGACAAAGGCTTTGCGGGCTGTATCAACCTGGCCATGGATTACGGGAACAGCTTTCAGGAGATCGTGGAGCATATGGTTCAGTTCCACGGCTACCGCCGGGTCTATTTTATGGGAGGTATGCCGGACAATGATTTTTCCCTGGAGAGGGAGCGGGTATATCTGGAGGCCATGGAGGCCGTGGGGGTGCCCCGGGAGCAGTGCCGGATCTACTATGGGGGTTTTTGGGAGACCCCCTGTCAAAAGGCCATGGAGCAGATGTTTCAGGATTTTGAGCAGGGACTGGAAGTGCCGGAGGCCATTATCTGCGCCAACGATTCCATGGCCCTGGAGGTATGCAACTGTCTGCGTCAGCAGGGGTACCAGGTGCCGGAGGATGTGGCGGTCAGCGGATTTGACGGTCTGGAGATAGAACGCTATCACAGGCCCCGGTTGACCACGGGCGTTTTCAATGTGGAGGGGTTGATTCGAAAGGCTTTTGAGATCATAGACCAGGGCTGCCCGGATACTTATCAGGGAGAGAAGATTCCCGTTTATAATGCCATGCGGATCGGCGGTTCCTGCGGGTGCAGATGCCGGGATGACCACAATGCTTCCATGGAGATGGTGTCCTTGAAACGGGAATTGCACCATCTGCTGAAATACCAGGGGGATCTAAACCAGATGGTGGTGAACATCGGCACGCTGAAGCAGATGGAGGAGGCTCTGCGTGTGGTTCCGCAATTTATGGGGCCCCTGTGGTATAAGGACTTCTGGTTTTGTGCCAATCAGGGATTTCTGGAGAAGGATGTCATGGAATTCGGCAGTCAGGAAAAGGAAGAGACGCCGATAGATTATACGCCTGTGACTAAAGTGCTGCATTATCACAATATGGATCCTGCAGGCGGGGAATCCGGTTGGGCGGAGGTCTCCTACTGGGAGGACATGGATTTTGGCGGGATTGTACCGGATCTGCACGCCCAGCTGGAAGAGAAGGGCTTTCTGCTGGTGACCACTATGCATCTGCAGGGCAGGAGCATCGGATACACGGTGATCACCATGGATCTGGAACGTTTCTGGTTTGTGGGCTATTCCGCTTTCTTAGCCAGTTTCCGGCATCTGATGGAGCTGCTGCGGGCCCAGAATCAACTGATGAAGATGTATACGGAAGATTTGCTGACGGGGCTTTTGAACCGCAACGGTTTCTACCTCAAGGTGAATCAGTTGTTGGAGAAGGCGGAAGGGCAGGATCTGTCCATCATCTCTCTGGATATGGACGGGCTGAAGCAGATTAATGATACCTACGGTCATGCGGAGGGGGATGAAGCGCTGCACAGCCTGGGCGCCATCATAGAGGACAGTATCAAGCAGGAGGTGGCGGCCAGGATCGGCGGAGACGAGTTCCTGATTGCTCTGACGGGCCGGGATATTCGGGAGCGCACCCAGGAGATCGTTCATGGCATTAAGAAGGGCATACAGGCATACAATGAAGTATCGGAGAAAGAGTATGAACTTCACGCCAGCATCGGCTCCTGCACGGACGGCATAGGAGGCCATACCCTGGATTATTTCCTGAAAAAAGCGGATGATCTGATGTACATCCGTAAATCCCTCCACAAGAGGCGGCAGGGGCATCCGAAGGTCTGAGCGCGGGCCGGGCGAGAAAAAAGGCGATGTAAGGGAGCCGACATTTTTAAGTTGGCTCTTTTAATATGGAAAGAAATGGGATATACTAATATATAACTTGGTAAAAAGAGGGAAAAGGGGAAAGAGAAATGATACATACGCTGATACCGGAGGGATACGCTTCTCTCGCCGCATTTGTGGGGATACTGTTTGCGTTTTTGGCCACCATCACCGCCATATCCAGGCTGGGGGCATATCTGCCCAAGGACGTGGGAAGGGATTTTGCCGTGGACGGCAAACTTTCGGCGGGTAAGCCCCGGGGGGCGGGCATCATCTTTGTGCTGGTCTTTGTGGCGGCATCGGCGATTTTTGTGCCGTTTTCCACGGAGAATGCCATCTACCTGGTGCTGGTGGTGGTATGCATGATGACCGGCTTTCTGGACGATGCCTCAAAGAGTCCCTGGGGGGAATATAAGAAAGGTTTTCTGGACCTCTGCGTGGCGGCTCTGGTAGCCATCACCTTTCTGCATTACAATTCCAGCGTGGTGGAACTGGCCATGTTCGGCGTGAAGTTCGTGATGCCCCCGGTGGTGTTTGCACTGTTGGCCGTGGTGCTGGTGTGGACCTCGGTGAATGTGACCAACTGTTCCGACGGCGTGGATGGACTTTCGGGTACTTTGACCATCATCACGCTGATGACCATCTACATCATTGACCAGGTCAAGGCGCTGGCGGGGGATTTCTCCTTTTTGATCCTGTTGTTCTCAGTGTGTATCCTGGGCTATCTGTGGTACAACGCCACTCCCAGCCGTCTCATGATGGGAGACGCGGGGTCCCGGGCTATGGGATTGTTCATCAGCATCGCCATCCTGAAGACGGGCTGCCCCTTTCTGTTTATCCCGGTGGCGCTGGTGCTGATTCTGGACGGCGGGCTGGGGCTGCTGAAGGTGGCCTTAAAGCGCTTCTTGAAGATTTGTATTCTGACCCGGGTGAGGACGCCTTTGCACGATCATGTGCGGAAGGTGTGGGACTGGTCCAACACCCAGACGGTGTTCCGCTTTGCAATTATACAGATCATATTGGCGGTGGCGGTGATCTACGCGGTAAAATAAGGATGGGAGCAGGGCCTGCGATATGCGGGCAAGCGATAAGTTAATAACATGGATGCAGAGGAAGTTTGTCATGGCTCAAACTTCCGTTATGCAGGAACGAGGTAAGATATGTACGATAAGTTGACAGAGAGCGATATACGGAAGATGGAGGAGGAGATCGAGCATCGGCGGCTGGTAGTGCGGCCCCGGCTGCTGGAGGATGTGAAGGAGGCCAGGGCTCACGGGGATCTCAGCGAGAACTTTGAGTATTACGCGGCCAAAAAGGCCAAAAACCAGAACGAAAGCCGAATCCGATATCTGGAGCGCATGATCCGCACGGCCCAGGTGATCTCCGATGCTTCCGCAGAGGATGAGGTGGGCATGAACAACACGGTGACGGTGGAGATGCTGGATGACGGCAGCGTGGAGAAGTACCGCATTGTCACCACGGTCCGGGGCAATTCCCTGGAAGGGCTGATCAGCAATGAGTCCCCCCTGGGTAAGGCTCTGCTGGGCCGCAAAGTGGGAGATGTGGTGCATGTGCAGGTGCGGGACGGGATCGGCTATGATGTGAAGATTGCGGAGATCGAGAACACAGAGGACGATGACAGTGTGGAACTGAGGAGTTTCTGACCATATGAAGAAATACATTTTATTTGACCTGGATGGTACGTTGACAGATCCCAAACTGGGAATTACCACCTGCGTCCAGTATGCGTTACAGAGTTTCGGCATTCAGGAGGCGGATTTGGACAAGCTGGAGCCCTTTATCGGACCGCCTCTGAAAGACAGTTTTATGGAGTTTTACGGCATGGAGGAGGAACAGGCGCTGGCGGCCGTGGAAAAATACCGGGAGCGTTTCCGCGACAAGGGAATGTATGAGAACCAAATCTACCCTGGCGTGGCCCGGATGCTGCAGATCCTCTCCGGCAGGGGGTTCCGTCTGGCGGTAGCCTCCAGCAAGCCCACGGTGTTTGTGGAGAAGATTCTGGAGCATTTTGACATCCGTCGGTATTTTAAGGTGGTGGTGGGCAGCGAACTGGACGGCAGCCGCAGCGAAAAAAGCCTGGTGGTGATGGAAGCGCTGCGTCAGCTCTTCGGGGAAAATCCCATCCTTTATAATGAGGTATATATGATCGGCGACCGCCGTTTTGATGTGGAAGGGGCCAGAGCCATGAAGGTGGAGAGCGTGGGGGTGACCTACGGCTACGGCAGCATGGAGGAACTGGTGGAAGCCCATGCGGATTACATCGTGGAGACTGTGGCCGAATTGCAGGATTTCCTCCTGCGGGAACTGTGCGAATTGCGGTCCAGGGGTTTTATGAGTGTGGTTGGCCCCATGCTGTTTCCTTTTCTGCTGTTTCTGATGATCCGCCAGGCGGCGTCCTACGGCGCGCTGTGGCTGGCCATGAACGTTGAATCCCATGTGCCGGAAGGCCTGTGGCATTGGCTTTACTACCGGGAGGCAGGAACCGGGGAGTTGGGCTATACGGGCAATCTGGGCAGTATCATGAGCGCCCTGTCCTTTGCCGCAGCGGGGCTGGCCCTGGTTCCCACGGCCCTGCCTGTGATCCGGGAAGCCAAGAGGCGCATGGCCCTGAGCCATCTGCGCCGGGAGCGGCCCGTGAACTATCTTCTTGCTCTGTTGTCCGGCGGCTGCGCCGTGCTGGGGCTGAATCTGCTGTTTGATCTGACAGGCATTACCGACAGTTCCGCCGCTTATCGGGCGGTTGCCCAGAGCCAGTTCTCCGCCTCTCTGGGGGTGGGGCTGGTCTGTTACGGTCTTATCACGCCCCTGGCGGAGGAACTGGTTTTCCGGGGAATCGTGTACAATGAACTGAAAAGAGGCTACAGGCTGCCTTTGGCCATGCTGGTGTCGGCCCTGCTGTTTGGCCTGTATCATATGAATCCGGTACAGGGAGGCTACGGCTTTCTAATGGGTCTGCTGATGGCGTATCTGTACGAGTATTTCGGCAGCTTTCTCTGGCCGGTGCTGATACACATGTTGGCCAACAGCCTGGCCTATCTCCTGAGCAATACCAATCTGGCCGGTTCTCGGGTTCATAGCTGGCCCGTGGCCATTGTATGCGCGGCGCTGACAATACTGGGACTCAAGCTGTTGGACTCTCATAAAAGGAAGCTGAAAGGCCCTGTTGTGGAATAATTCCTGTAAAAATCGCCCTGAGCCTACGCTTAGGGCGATTCGCAATTTTCTCTATGCATATCCGAAACCGTAAGTACTTCTTCGCGCAGATGCCTTTTTGACTGCATTTGTCCAACAGGCTGGGGGCGTAACCGTTTCTGCTCCTGCAAAGTCGTTATGGCATTTTTTACGGCAGCGTCAATTCCCAGAGAGTAAACTATTTTTTTCACCAACAGGAAGAGATTCCAATACAGCAGCAACTGCAGTTCCAGGGCCAGGGCCAGTCTGCGCAGGCTTGCCCGATGGCGGTAGCGGATACCGCAGATTAACTGGGAATCACGCTCCAGGCTTTCTGTCCGCAGTGCGGATAGCTCAGCCAGCGGATGCAGTCCGGTGTCTGTCACTCCTACGGAGAAATGACCGTTTTCCAGATTCCGGCCGGAAATGCTGATTTGGTATTTTGCTCCCGTCGTCAGGCGGAGATTCACCGGCAGACTGTAGAAGACGCCTCCCTGAACCTCACAGGCAGCTACGGTGAATTCCTGCAGGGGCCGGTCTTCTTCGAGAATGCGTATCACAAGATGCCCCGGCTGGCCCATCTCCGTCTCCAATAACAGGTTTATGTCGGGGATAGTCCCATGAGAAGGGCAAAACGCCTGCAGCAGTTCCGTATTCTCATTCAACTCCAGCAGGGAGGGGACAAAATTCCCGTTGTGTACATAGCTTTCGTCCTTGACCTGCAGGGTGCCTACCAGCGCTGCCGCCGCGATCACTGCGGGCAATATGCGGTTCTTTCCGGGGCATTTCTTCGGTGCGGCCTCCTCCAGAGAGCCGATCAGGGCGGCCAGAAGCGCTGCCAGTCCCACCGTCCAGATGCGGTAAGTAAAGCTGCTGTGCACAAAGGTATGGTTGTGCAGGACGATGTACCAGGCTATGGGCGACAGTGCCACCAACAGCAGGGAGGCCGTTTTTTCCGTACGGATGCTCCCGGCTTTCACCAGGGCTCTGTAGCCCCACCATAGAATCCATGCCCCCAGCAGGAACAGGCCCTGGATACTCTGGTAAACATCCAGATTCCGCAGAATCACCTGCAGATGGGATACCTCATAGCCAAGGGTATCGGGCAATGTGCCGGCCCGGTATAATACTTCGTGCCAGGCGCTTGCGAAGATGGGACGCTGCAGGATGATCCCGCCGATCAGCCATTTACCTGCCCATAATCCGCCGTAACCGCAGATCCAGGCAATGCCGCACAGGACCACCGCGCCTATTCGATTCTTTTCGTCTTTGCTGTCGCTTCCCATGACAATCCACCAGATCATGGGGATTCCCCAGGTAAAAAGGGGATATGTAAGCAGATCCATGTAACTGGTAAGCATGCCCAGTATCAGGAACAGGATATAGATTCCATGCCCCTTTGCAAGTCGTTGGTGGAATTTGACGATCACCAGGGAACCGCACATGCCGATGTAGAATACCCAACTGTACTGGAGAGCCTGTGAGACGGCTATGGGCAGCAGGAGCCCATGGACGGTCAGCGCCAAAGCAGCCCAGGGAGTTCCTTTTTGGCGGTACAGCATGCAGGCCAGTGCGGCGGCAACCAGCATCTGCAAAAGAGAGTTCAGTACCCGCAGATCAGTATAGTTGAGAAACAGGAGCAGAGGCCGCAGGAGTGCCACATAGCCGTGCTAGTAGTAGTTATATCCCTCCGTCATCTCGCTGCCGGCCATGTTCATGGCCTGGTATAAAGCACCCTCGTCCGGGGCGTGTCCGGCAGTGGTGATCATGATGGAGTCGGTGAAATTGTCCAATATGCCGCTGGGATTTGCCGCCGACAGGGCATCGTCATCCTGATGCATCACGGGAACGGCCGGATACCAGCCTTCCTGCTTCAGCGTTTGTATGGATTCCAGCACATGGGGGCTTTCCTCTGTTACGGGCAGCAGATAAGACAGCCACAGCAGAGCGGTTCCCATGAGCAGCCCGGCCAACAGCACCAGTGCGCCTTTTGTAATCGTCTTAAACATCTTTAAGTACCTCAGTTTTTTCGTTTGCACTCCGATGCCATTTTGCTTTAACAAATATTATACTTTATTTTCCCTAAAATGTCCACCTTCTGACACATATTATTCTATATGGATGCAGGGGGAATTTGCCATGGCTTAAACTGCAACTCTTTTTCGGCGGTGGCCTCCGGCAAGCCCACAGTGTTTGTGGAGAAGATTTAGAAATATTTTACCATCCGTCGTTTTGATGTCTGTCTTTTATCCCGTGGAAGCAGTTCTGCATCCCAAAATGTGGACCGGACATTTCTTCATTTTGTATTCTAAAAGCGGCAAATGGTTGATCCGTTAGTGCAGAGCACTGCCGGCATGAGATGCATGTGAAGCGGATATAAAACGAAAGGAAAGGGTGAAAGGAATGAAGCGTGAGAACCTGAGAAAAAACTTTATAGAGGAATATGGAGAGGAGGCCGCCCGGGGTAAACAGGCCCATCATTTGATTCCTGTGAAGATATTGAAAGAGATTCACAATTGCGGGGAGGCGGATTTGCCGGAGGAATATAATCAGACATGGAATTGTCTGATGCTGCCTACGGATCAATCGGCAGAGTTTGTTCACTGGGGAAGTCATCCGTGGTATACCCAATTTGTCCGGGATCAAATCCGCAGCGTGGGGAAGGGCAATATTACTTCAGATACCCTTGGAACGGTAGCAATGATCATTCGTACATTCTGCGAGGAAAATATGAAGCCGTTTATGGATATGAAACTCAGCGGAAGGATCAACGATATAGAAGCGTATGTGAGGATTGTGGAGTTTGCGTATGATGTCCGGCAGTAGCAGCAGATGACAGAGGCGGCAGAGCGATGGGGAAATACAATAGAAGCTCCAGCGCCAGGGTCAGTCTGCGCAGGTCTGCCCGATAGCAGATCAGTTTGGATCCGGTCTGCGGTAGTACCGATGGTAGGCTCCATCCTGGTAAGAATCTTTGCCAAACTCCTCATAGATCCACTGCATGATCCAGGAGTCTTCTTTCACATTCAGCTGGCCGAACCAGCAGTCCACCACTACAACATTGGGCCGCTTGTCCGGGTTCTGCTCCCAGTACAGCAGAAGTTTTTCGTCATAGGTGGGGGTACAAATTGTGGAAGCTGCACTGATTTCCACATCTTCGTACAGATATGGCAGGGTGGAAACGCCGCCGCTGGTGGATACCAACAGAAGCCGGTCCCCCGGTCTGACATGCCGGGGCCATTCCTCCAGATCTGTGTTCATTGTGTAAGGCCCCATATAATCGGAAATAATTCCCAGGGCGGGACCGGACTTTACGATATTTCTGACGGATAAAATGTTTTTGCAATAAAATGACATGGGCATAAAGGTAAAAAAGTTCTGAAACAGGGCCAGACCCAAAAAAAGGTACAGCGGCACGTATGGATTCCGGCGTATGGCCCGCAGTCCCCGCTCAATCGGGATAAAGGCCACCGCAATTCCGGGAATCAGATAGGTTATGGCCGTGGCAAAGGTAAGATTTGTCAGCAGCAGCACTGCGCCCACGCATCCCAGGCCCAGACCGGTGCCCAGCCAGAAAATACGTTTTTCGGTCTTACTGCAATAACGAAGCAGGGATATCCCCAGCAGAACCAGGGAAAAGTATCCTTCCACCCACATAAAACCGTCATATACAGTGAGGATGCTCCATAGGTTAAACATCCCCAACAGCGCAAAGAAAACAATGCTCCAGGGAAGCAGCATTTCTTTCCCAGGCTTTATGGACTGCCGGCGCAGGAGCCGTATCGAAAATATGATTATGCAGGATAGGAGAGCGCAAGCGGTATACAGCAGAAGGAGATGGACGAATTCGGCGGCAAAGCCGGCCATGTTCCCATAGCCCATGATCTTGTCAGCCATGCTTATGGCGTGGGAGCCGTCCCCTGCTAATATTTCCCGGACGTAGTAAAAGAATTCCGCAAAACCCAGCCGAAAGCCGAAGTATACGATGTAACAAAGGCCCGAAGCACCGCATACCGCGGAGAACAGAAGGCAGTCTTTCAGCCGTCTTTCGGACATGCGCAGCAAAAAGCCTGTTACGATGAAATATACCAGCAGGCAGGAGGGGTAGGAAAGGATCTCCATACACAGACACAGGGCAGACAGAATCAGCCATTTCTTCTGCCGCTGGTTTTCCAGATAACGGGCCAGGCAGCAGAGCAGTAATATGGCCGAATAGATTTGCATATTGGAGAAATCGAGGGTAATATATATTTTCGCGTTTGAGACAGCAAGAAAGGAAGCAGCAAAAAAAGAAGCTGTCCGGCTGCAGTATCTTTTCAGCGTATTGTATAAAAACAATACCACCAGCAGCTTTATCAGCAGGCTTACGGCATTAAGGTACAATACAATCCCTGTGGTTGTTCCTGTGGCCCACATCCAGATTTTCACAAAAAAGGCCAGCAAAAACGCGGATGTCTGATGAGGCTCCCGCATCTGTGAAAACATATGGTCCCCCATGGCCAGCCGGTAGGACATGGTCACGGCATATTCCACATCAACATTGAAATCAAGAAATATTTTTTTGAGGTTTATGGCTAAGATTCCCAGAATAAGCAGGATAGGGAACCACTTTTCCCATCCCCTGCCGTTTCCTCTCAAAAGTTTCTGCTCTGTTTGCCTCCCGGCAGAAATGTTTCCCATAATATATGCACACTCCAATACAATACCATTTTGTACCAAATAGTATTATATCCGATTTTTCCCGAAATGTCCACCTTTTGCCACATATTATTCTATATGTCTCTCATAGGATTCCTGCGCTTGCAAAACCTGCGTCTGCTTACGACAGAGGTGGTGCCCTTCTGCATGTTCTCTCTGGCGGCTGCCCGCGCATCCGTGCAGGCGGAAGGTTTTAAGAAGCGCCGGGCGAACTGTTCAGGATATGTGGGGAGATAGAAGAAAAGCGAAAGGAGAAACAGACAATGAAGAAAGTAAATTGGGTAAGGAAACCATGGCCGGGGCCTGACAGATTCGGTAAACGTCGGAATCGAAGCGGGTGTGGAAATCGAGGATAAGAAAATGGAGGTGTAAAAGATGGAAAAGCAGGATTTCATCAATAAGATTGCCGGGTATGTGAAGAAATACGCCGCTGCCTATGGAATTTCGGTACACAGTCCTATTATAGCCCAGGCAGTCCTGGAAAGCGGATGGGGGGGAAGCCGTCTGGCGGCGGTGTACCATAATTATTTTGGGTTGAAATGTGGGACAAGATGGGCCGGGAAGAGCATTAATCTTAAAACCATGGAAGAGTACACGCCGGGGACCCTTACGCAGATTAAAGACAATTTCCGGGTGTATGACAGCATGGAAGAGGGGGTGAAAGGGTATTTTGACTTCATCCGCCCGGAAAGATACCGGAACCTTAAGGGGATTACGGACCCGGCGGCATACCTGGAAACCATCAAGGCGGACGGATACGCCACCAGCAGCAAATATGTAGAAAATATCATGGGGATTGTATCACAGTATGATCTGCGGCAATATGACGTAAAAGAGGAAAAGGGAATCATTCCCGGGTATGCAGCGGAAAGGGCAGGGGATGCCGCCGGAAGCGGAGCAGAGAACGCGGCCGCCGTGGCAAAGGAGGTGATTGCCGGAGTATGGGGCAATGGTGAGGAACGCAGGGAACGCCTGGAATCCGCCGGGTATGATTACCAGGCCGTCCAGGAACAGGTAAACGGGTTATTGAGAGAGTCTGTAAAATGTTGACTTCCATAAAAATATTGCGCGGGCGGAAAAAACACTTGCCAAATGGGGAAAAAAGCGTTTAAATAGTACTGATGATAGATAAATTGTGGAAAGGTATGGTTAAAACGCAATGGCTAACCAATTAGTACCCAGGGGCTACAAGTCCCAGTTGAATCTATATGAGACCCAAGTGGCGATCAAGACCGTGAAAGACTTCTTTCAGACCCTGCTGGCGGAACGCCTGCATCTGCTGCGGGTGTCCGCGCCCCTTTTTGTGGCTCCGGAGTCGGGCATGAACGATAACTTAAACGGCGTGGAGCGGCCGGTGAATTTTGACATCAAAGAGCAGGAGGGCAGGGAGGCGGAGATCGTGCAGTCCCTGGCCAAATGGAAGCGCTATGCGCTGCAGAAGTATGGTTTTGCCGTAGGGGAAGGCCTGTATACGGACATGAGCGCCATCCGCAGGGACGAGGTCACGGACAATATTCACTCTATCTATGTGGACCAGTGGGACTGGGAGAAGATTATCTCCCGGGAGGATCGGAATCTGGACACCCTGAAGGAAGTGGTGCGCACTGTCTACAAGGTGCTTCGTAAGACGGAAAAATATATGGCCATTCACTATGACTATATAGAAGAGATTCTGCCCCACGATATCTTCTTTATTACTACCAGGGAACTGGAGGAGATGTTTCCGGATTACACCCCCAAGGAGAGGGAGTATTACATAGCCAAGGCCAAGGGTGCGGTGTGCATCATGCAGATCGGCGATCTGCTGGAAAGCGGCGAGCCCCATGACGGCCGGGCGCCGGACTATGACGATTGGGCGTTGAATGCGGATATCGTGGTGTACTATCCCGTACTGGATATTGCCCTGGAGCTGTCTTCCATGGGCATCCGGGTGGACAGGGAAGCGCTGTTGTCCCAGCTTGAGAAGGCGGGCTGCCCGGAGCGGGCCGATCTGCCGTTCCAGAAATCCATTCTGGAGGAGGCGGTTCCCTTTACCATCGGCGGGGGTATCGGCCAGTCCCGGATCTGTATGTTCTTCCTGCGCAAGGCTCATATCGGGGAGGTGCAGTGTTCCCTGTGGCCGGAGGAAGTGATGCGGGAGGCCGGGAAGGCGGGCTTGCAGCTTCTGTAGGGCGGGCTTTAGGAGGATTGCCCCGGGTTGAGGGGCAATTCCTCCGTCCGGCAGAGTCCTGCGCGCGGGAGTATTTTGCCCTGTCCGGTTCCGCAGTTCCGGCGCAGGGAATTTTGCCCCGCAGGGGCTTTGCAAATCCACTGTGGGAAGCGGGGACAGGTTTTGCGGAAATACAAAATAGGACTTGACGGATGGACCGGAGTATGCTATGTTTATTAAGCGAGATGGATATTAGGTCTTTTTTTTATGCCTAAATTATAAGACAATAGACGGCTGCCCTGCAGCGGAATGGAGGAGACTATGCGTACAAGAATCACTTTGGCATGCACAGAATGCAAACAGCGTAACTACAATACCACCAAGGATAAGAAAACCCATCCTGACCGTATGGAAACCAAGAAGTACTGCAGATTCTGCAGAACCCATACCACGCATAAGGAGACCAAGTAACCGGCCGCTCTGAAGATCCGCCCCATCAGGCGGGAAAGAGGCATGTTTTGGAAACGCAGTATCGCAGGTTTTGAACGCGATATGCGGGAAAGAGGTATGTTTGAAAGTAAACTTTCAAATATTGATTTGGAATGTGCGCTGAAGCGCACAGGGGGTGTAAGTATGGGAGATTCCGCAGAAAAGACCGCGAAGCCCAAGTTCTTTGACGGGCTCAAGGCCGAGTTCAAGAAGGTTTCCTGGCCTGACAGACAATCCACCTTTAAGCAGTCTGTAGCAGTTGTGGCGATATCCGTAGTCTTGGGAGTTATCATTGCCGTGCTGGATTATATATTCCTGAACGGCGTGAATATCCTGACAACAATTTAGAGCGAGGGCGATTGTATGGCAGAGGCAAAATGGTATGTGGTCCATACCTATTCCGGGTATGAGAATAAGGTCAAAGCCAATATTGAAAAGACCATCGAAAACAACCCTTCCCTGGCAGAGCAGATCCTGGAGGTCCGCGTGCCCCTGGAGGAAGTGGTAGAAATGAAGAATGGTGTGAAAAAGACGGTTCAGCGCAAGATGTTTCCGGGCTATGTACTTTTGAACATGGACATGAACGACGACACCTGGTATGTGGTCCGCAACACCCGCGGCGTAACCGGGTTCGTGGGGCCGGGAAGCAAGCCGGTTCCGCTGACTGAGGCAGAGATGAAACCCCTGGGAATCAAGACGGACAACATATCCGTGGATTTTGCGGAGGGAGACAGCATATCGGTTGTGGCCGGCGTCTGGAAGGACACCGTGGGCATGGTTCAGAAGATGGATTATGGCAAACAGACGGCCACCATCAACGTGGAACTGTTCGGCAGGGAAACCCCTGTGGAAATCAGCTTCGCGGAGATCAGAAAACTTTCTTAAAAAAGGTATTTTCCGAAGGGCTCTGTCTCTTCGGTGAATATAGCCGCAGGCCCCGGAGGGGCAGGGCGGCGGCAGGGCGTATGCCCTGGCAGCGTAGGGATACGGGGGGCGCGGCAGGGAGATTTCTCCGGCGCGGGGATGCCGCCGTGTTCCAGTGGGAGCAAGACAAGGACATGGGATGTCCGAAGCGCTTGCGCCGGATTACCACATTATAGGAGGTGCCACTATGGCAAAGAAAGTATCAGGATACATCAAGTTACAGATTCCTGCCGGCAAGGCTACGCCGGCTCCGCCAGTAGGTCCCGCACTGGGCCAGCATGGTGTAAACATTGTTGAATTTACCAAGCAGTTTAACGCCAGGACAGCAGACAAGGGTGATCTGATCATCCCTGTTGTCATCACTGTATACGCGGACAGAAGTTTCAGTTTCGTTACCAAGACTCCGCCTGCAGCAGTACTGCTTAAGAAGGCATGTAACTTAAAGACCGCATCGGCGGCTCCCAACAAGACCAAGGTTGCCACCATTTCCAAGGACAAGGTTCGGGAGATCGCGGAGATGAAGATGCCTGACCTGAATGCGGCAAGCATCGAGGCGGCCATGAGCATGATCGCCGGTACCGCGAGAAGCATGGGTATTGTTGTTGAAGACTAAACACTATTGATTTGGGAGACAATTCTGTAAAGATTGTCGCTGGAACCTAGGAGGTAAGATCATGAAACATGGTAAGAAATATGTAGAGGCCGCTAAGCTGGTTGACAGGGCAACTCTCTATGAGCCGGTGGAGGCGATTGCGCTGGCAAAAAAGACTGCGGTGGCAAAGTTTGACGAGACGATTGAGGTGCACATCAGGACCGGTTGTGACGGTCGTCACGCGGATCAGCAGATCCGTGGCGCGGTGGTGCTGCCTCACGGAACCGGCAGAACCGTCAGGGTGCTGGTATTCGCCAAGGGCGATAAGATTAACGAGGCCGAGGCTGCGGGCGCGGATCATGTGGGCGGTGAGGAGCTGATCCCCAAGATCCAGAACGAGGGCTGGCTGGATTTCGATGTGGTGGTTGCGACCCCTGACATGATGGGCGTGGTGGGCCGTCTGGGTAAAGTCCTGGGCCCCAAGGGTCTGATGCCCAACCCCAAGGCCGGAACGGTAACCATGGATGTGGCCAAGGCCATCAGCGATATCAAGGCCGGTAAGATTGAGTACAGGTTGGACAAGAACAACATCGTGCATGTTCCCGTGGGTAAGGCTTCCTTTACCGATGAGGCCCTGCAGGAGAACTTCCAGGCATTGATGGACGCCATCGTGAAGGCCAGACCCAGTGCTTTGAAGGGCCAGTATCTGAGGAGCATTACTTTGACCTCTACCATGGGCCCTGGTGTAAAGGTCAGCGTTGCCAAGTTCTAATGACATGATTGCCGAGCATATAAGGAACCTTCCCTTTTGGGAGGGTTCTTTTTCACACTGCCTTTTCTTGCGGGACATGTGCAGGGGGGATGGAGGATTCCATGAGACAGATTGGGAGAATATACCGCCGACATAGAGAGGCTGTTCTGGCTCTGCTGGGGCTGCTGACAGTGAGTTTGATCGCGCTGCCTTACCTGGTGCTGGGGGAGGGCAGCTATGTTCAGGTTCATGACCAGTTGGACGGCGAGGTGTTGAATTATATATACCGGGCGAGATATTTGGGACAGGGGAATGTGATTCCCCAGTTTATGAATGGCATGGACAAGGCTTCCATGCTGCCTCCGGCCCCCCTGGGTGTTCTGCTCTACCGTCTGCTGCCTCCCTTTGACGCTTATGCCGTGATGCATTGGCTCTGCCTGGCAGTGGGCTTTCTGGGCATGTATGGTCTGTGTCTGAAATTGGGCGTCAGGGCCGGTGCAGGCTGGGCCACTGCCTGCCTGTTCTGTTACATTCCGTTTTATCCCACCTATGGGCTGGCGGCGCTGGGGCAGCCCCTGCTGGTGCTGAGCGGTCTGCGTCTGAGGGAGGGGGGTGCCCCCCTGCGCTTCATAGGCTGTTATCTTTCCATTGCCCTCTATGGGGCCTGTTCCTCCCTGACTCTGGTGGGATATGTATGGATAGCGGCAGGAGCTCTTTGGACTCTGGGCCTGGCAGTGGCCGGAAGCCGGAAAAAACAGGGGATTGCTCCGGCCCTGCGGGTGGGCGGCGGTGTCCTGGTGCTGTCCTGCGTCTACCTGGCCTCCAATATGGATCTGCTTCGTACCCTGGCGGGAAAGGGCTTTTCCACGCACCGGCAGGAGATGGTGCTGCGGGCCGCGGAGCATCCGGCGGAGGTTTTTGGGGAACTTCTGTTAAGCGGCGGATCCTATTCTCCGGTGTATTCGACAGGGGTTCTGACAGCGGCGGTATTGCTGACGCTGGCTGCGGCGGTGCTTTGGGTCCGAAGCAGGCGGAGGGTACGTAATCTCCGGCGCGTCTGGGCGCTGACGGGTTTGATTTTCTGCGGGGCGGTGCTGGCCGTGCTCTGGAACTGCGGCCCGATGGTCTCCCTGCGGCTGTCCCTGGGCGGAGCAGTGACCTATTTTCAGGCCGACCGGGTCTACTGGTGTTTCCCTTTCCTGTGGATGCTGGTGCTGGGTCTGATCCTGGAAGGTATTTGCGGACTGGGAGAGTGTCCGGAGGGTTCTGTACAGCCCCGTCAACAGAATGCGGGGGAGCATCGTCGAAACATACTCCTCTGGGTCTGCTGTCTGCTGCTGTTGGGGATAGAGGGGATACAGGTTCTGCGGGACAGTACCCTGAACAAAAACTTTCGCCTGATGCTGTTTGAGGATTATGAACAAGTCACCTGGGAAAGCATTTATATGGAGGATGTATTCGCCCGCATCGAGCAGGCCATTGGCCCGGAGAAGGAAGGGTACAGCGTGGTCAGTCTGGGAATCCACCCTTCGGTAGCCCTCTATCATGGCTATACCTGCGCGGACGGCTACTCCAACAATTATGACCTGGCTTACAAGCATCGTTTTAGGCAGATCATGGCCGGGGAACTGGAGAAAAACGACGAAACCAGGCGGTATTTTGACGAGTGGGGCAACCGCCTGTATCTGGCGGGGATTCCTTATGGCATTAATGGCATGGTCCCCAAGGGGCAGCCGGGTTACACTGACCTGGACTATGATCTGGATGCCATGAGCGCCCTGCACATCCGCTATCTGCTGGCGGCGGCTCCGGTGGAGCTGTCCCCTGCCGCCCTGGAAGAGACCTCCCTGGGCCTGGAACTGGTGGATGGCAGCCCCTTCACTGATTCCGCTGCCTACTATGAGGTGTGGGTGTACCGCCTGGAGAGTGTTCGGGAACCGTAAAAGGGGAGAGAGTTTTCATGTTTTCATGGAATGCACGGAAATTTTTATCCAGGGGCTTGACAAATCCCTCTCCCGTGTGCTATGGTATCAAAGGTTAATAAAACCATGCCGGAGACAGTAGGTTCCGAACGGCTTACACATCCCCCTGTCTGTTACAGCAGATCGGATGCGGCAGCCCGGAGGAATAAGCGTAGCGCCTACCGA
Source organism: Lachnospiraceae bacterium (assembly GCA_011959105.1). GTDB lineage: Bacteria > Bacillota > Clostridia > Lachnospirales > Lachnospiraceae > Acetatifactor. The sequence goes on from BLLU01000216.1 coordinate 37,520, forward strand.
GGAGAGTGCGTTTTTATTAGGAAACTGTGCCTCCCTGTCCAAGGGAGGCTTTTTTGAATAAAGACCTTCTTCTGGCAACAAAAATCTATAAGGAGGTAAAAAAATGGCAAAGGTCGAATTAAAACAGCCCATTGTGGAAGAGATCTCTGCAGGTATCAAGGAAGCCCAGTCCGTAGTCCTGGTTGACTATCGCGGCCTGACGGTTGAGCAGGATACCGAACTGCGTAAAAACTTACGTGAGGCGGGAGTCGTCTACAAGGTCTACAAGAACACCATGATGAACTTTGCGTTTAAGGACACCGCTTTCGAAGGGCTGGCTCCCTTCCTGAACGGCCCCAGCGCAATGGCCTACTCCACCACAGACGCTACGGCGCCTGCAAGAGTATTGGCCGAGTTCGCCAAGAAAGCTGACAAGCTGGAGATCAAGGCCGGAGTGGTCGAGGGAACCGTGTACGATGCCAAGGGTATGGCTTCCATCGCAAGCATCCCTTCCAGAGAAGTACTGATTTCCAGACTGCTGGGTTCCATGCAGTCTCCGATCACCAACTTCGCCCGCGTGATGAACCAGTTGGCGGAAAAAGGCGGCGCGGCAGCATGTGCATCCGCCCCTGCCGCTGAGGAAGCGCCTGCGGAAGAAGCAGCGGCTCCTGCGGAAGCGTAATTCGCCGGACACACAGAAGTAACCAAAATCAAAAAAGTATATTCTCTGACAGCAAGCACCTGATAAGTGCGGTGGCAGGGAATATGCGGAACTAAAAACAGCATATTCCCGGAGAGCGCACTGCTTGCTTTCGGAACGCGAAAGCGTTCTGACAGCAAGCACCTGATAAGTGCGGTGGTAGGGAATATGCGGAACTAAAATGGAGGAAAAGAAAATGGCTAAATTAACGGCTCAGGAATTAATCGACGCTATCAAAGAGTTGAGCGTATTAGAGTTAAACGACCTGGTAAAGGCATGTGAAGAGGAGTTCGGCGTATCCGCGGCAGCGGGCGTTGTGGTGGCTGCAGGTCCTGCGGCAGCAGCAGAGGAAGAGAAGACCGAGTTTGACGTGGAGTTGACCGAGGTTGGCGCAGAGAAGGTTAAGGTTATCAAGGTGGTTCGCGAGATCACCGGCCTGGGCCTGAAGGAAGCCAAGGATCTGGTAGACGGCGCACCTAAGATGGTCAAGGAGGCTGCTTCCAAGGAAGAGGCCGAGGAGATCAAGAAGAAGCTGGAAGAGGTTGGCGCAAAGGCAACTCTGAAATAAGCTATGCTCTCAATGCGGACTCACCTGCTACAGGTGGGTCCGTTGCTTTCTATACCACAGATATTCTAGATTTATCCAAAAATCTGCTTGACTCCCCGATTTGTTTGTGTTAATATGGAAAATGCACTATTGTGGTGTGCTATGCTTTTTTGACGTGCAACAAAATAAGACCGGCGGCAAACAGGCAAATCAGAAAGAACGGGGTGAAATGTCCATGGAAAAAAACAGAATACGTCCTATTGCGAACAGCAAGAATATGCGTATGAGTTATTCGAGACAAAAAGAGGTTTTAGAGATGCCCAACCTGATCGAAGTCCAGAAGGACTCCTATCAGTGGTTTTTGAAGGAAGGCTTAAAGGAAGTCTTTGATGATATCTCTCCCATTGCCGACTACAGCGGCTCTCTCAGCCTGGAGTTCGTGGATTTCGAACTTTGTGAGGACGATGTAAAGTATTCCATTGAAGAGTGTAAGGAGAGGGATGCCAATTACGCAACGCCCCTGAAGGTAAAGGTTCGCCTTTACAATAAGGAGAAAGAGGAGATCAGCGAGCATGAGATCTTCATGGGGGATCTGCCCCTCATGACTGCCACCGGCACTTTTATCATTAATGGCGCAGAGCGTGTTATCGTAAGCCAGTTGGTGCGTTCCCCCGGCATCTACTACGGAATCGGCCATGATAAGATCGGTAAGAGGCTGTTTTCCTGCACCGTCATCCCCAATCGCGGCGCATGGCTGGAGTATGAGACGGACTCCAACGATGTGTTCTATGTGCGTGTGGACCGCACCAGAAAGGTGCCTATCACCGTGCTGATCAGGGCTATGGGAATCGGCACCAACGAGGAGATCCGGGAAGTGTTCGGTGACGAGCCCAAGATTGAGGCCAGTTTTGCGAAAGACACTGCTGAGAATTATCAGGAGGGTCTGTTAGAGTTATACAAAAAGATCCGCCCCGGCGAGCCTCTGAGCGTGGAGAGCGCTGAGAGCCTGATTACGGCCATGTTTTTTGACCCCCGCAGGTATGATTTGGCCAAAGTCGGCAGATATAAATTCAACAAGAAGCTGGCGCTGCGCAATCGGATCCGGCATCAGATCCTGGCGGCAGACGCCGTGGATCCTTCCACCGGCGAGGTGATAGCGGCCGCCGGAACCAAAGTGACCGCGGAGATTGCCGATTCGATCCAGAACGCGGCGATTCCCTTTGTATATGTGCAGACCGAGGAACGCAATGTGAAGGTGCTGTCCAACATGATGGTGGACATTACCAGCTTTGTGGACTGCAATCCCAGGGAACTTGGCGTGACGGAGTGGGTGTACTATCCGGTGCTGGAGGAGATTCTCAAGGAGTTCGGCGAAGATCCTGGAAAGCTGGCCGAGGCCATCAAAAAGAATGTGCACGAACTGATCCCGAAACATATCACCAAGGAAGATATTTTTGCTTCCATTAATTATAATATGCATCTGGAGTACGGCCTGGGCAATGATGACGATATCGATCACCTGGGCAATCGCCGCATCCGTGCGGTGGGCGAACTGCTGCAGAACCAGTATCGCATCGGCCTGTCCAGAATGGAGAGGGTGGTGCGCGAGCGCATGACTACCCATGACGCGGAGGATATCTCCCCTCAGTCCCTGATCAATATTAAGCCGGTGACTGCCGCAGTGAAAGAGTTCTTCGGTTCCTCCCAGCTTTCTCAGTTTATGGACCAGAACAATCCCCTGGCAGAGCTGACGCACAAGAGACGTCTGTCGGCTCTGGGCCCCGGCGGTTTGTCCAGAGACCGGGCCGGGTTTGAGGTGCGTGACGTACATTACTCCCATTATGGCAGAATGTGCCCCATCGAGACCCCTGAAGGTCCCAACATCGGACTGATCAACTCCCTGGCAAGTTATGCCCGGATCAACGAATACGGTTTCGTGGAGGCACCTTATCGAAAGATTGACAAGACGGACCCCGCCAACCCCCGGGTGACGGAGGACGTGGTATATATGACGGCCGACGAGGAGGACAACTATCATGTGGCGCAGGCCAACGAGCAGCTGGACGCCGAAGGACATTTTGTCCGCAACAGCGTTTCCGGCCGCTTTCGTGAGGAGACTCAGGAGTATCCCAAGGTCATGTTCGATTATATGGACGTGTCTCCCCGGATGGTGTTTTCCGTTGCTACGGCCATGATTCCGTTCCTGGAGAACGATGACGCCAACCGTGCTTTGATGGGTTCCAACATGCAGCGCCAGGGAGTGCCTCTTCTGCTCACCGAAGCGCCCGTGGTCGGCACAGGCATTGAGCAGAAGGCGGCAGTGGACTCCGGCGTTTGTATGGTGGCGCCTAAAGCGGGCACTGTGGACTATGTGTCATCCAACCTGATTAAAATGACTTTTGATGACGGCGAGAAGGCGGAGTTCCGCCTTACCAAGTTCTCCCGCAGCAACCAGTCCAACTGCTACAATCAGAAACCCATTGTGTTTAAAGGGGATCATGTGGAGGCGGGACAGGTGATTGCCGACGGTCCTTCCACCAATGAAGGCGAACTGGCACTGGGCAAGAACCCGCTGATCGGCTTTATGACCTGGGAAGGTTACAACTACGAGGATGCCGTTCTGCTCAGCGAGAGACTGGTGATGGAAGATGTGTATACCTCCGTCCATATTGAAGAATACGAGGCAGAAGCCCGGGATACCAAGCTGGGGCCCGAGGAGATCACCAGGGATGTGCCCGGTGTGGGCGATGATGCTCTGAAGGATCTGGACGACAGGGGAATTATCCGAATCGGTGCGGAAGTGCGCGCAGGCGATATTCTGGTGGGCAAGGTGACTCCCAAGGGAGAGACCGAGCTTACCGCAGAGGAGAGGCTGCTGCGGGCCATCTTCGGCGAGAAGGCCAGAGAGGTGCGGGATACGTCTCTGAAAGTGCCTCACGGTGAGTACGGCATTGTGGTTGACGCCAAGGTGTTTACCCGGGAGAACAGTGATGAGTTGTCCCCCGGCGTGAATATGGCGGTCCGTATCTATATTGCACAGAAGAGAAAGATTTCCGTGGGCGACAAGATGGCAGGCCGTCACGGTAACAAGGGTGTGGTTTCCCGGGTGCTGCCGGTGGAGGATATGCCTTACCTGCCCAACGGACGTCCTCTGGATATCGTGCTGAATCCGCTGGGCGTGCCTTCCCGTATGAACATTGGACAGGTACTGGAGATTCATCTGTCCCTGGCCGCCAGAGCCCTGGGCTTCAATGTGGCCACCCCCGTGTTTGACGGTGCCAATGAGTTGGATATCATGGATACCCTGGATCTGGCCAACGATTATGCCAATCTGCCTTTTGACCGGGCGGAGGCGGAGCAGTGGAAGGCGGAGGGACGGGATACCGCTCCTGACGGCAGGCCCTGGGACGGTGTCTGCTTTGAAGAACTGCATGGCGAGGAATTATTGCCCGAGGTAATGAAGTACTTGTCAGAGAACAGAGGGCACAGGGAAGTCTGGAAGGGTGTACCCATCTCCCGGGACGGCAAGGTGCGCCTGCGGGACGGCCGCACCGGCGAATATTTTGACAGCGCGGTCACGATCGGCCATATGCATTATCTGAAACTGCATCACCTGGTGGACGATAAGATCCATGCCCGTTCCACAGGCCCGTACTCTCTGGTTACCCAGCAGCCTCTGGGCGGTAAGGCCCAGTTCGGCGGCCAGCGTTTCGGAGAGATGGAAGTATGGGCGCTGGAGGCATATGGCGCTTCCTATACTTTGCAGGAGATCCTGACCGTTAAATCCGACGATGTGGTGGGACGTGTCAAGACCTATGAGGCTATTATTAAGGGAGATAACATCCCCGAGCCCAGCATCCCCGAGTCCTTCAAGGTGCTGCTGAAAGAACTGCAGGCACTGGGTCTGGATGTAAGGGTGCTCCGGGACGACAACACGGAGGTGGAGATCGCCGAGACCATCGACTACAACGAGACGGATTACCGCTATGAGATGGAAGGCGACCGCAAGTATGACGACTATGATAGCAATTCCCTGGGAGAGATGGGCTATCAGGCACAGGAATTCGACGATGAAAGCGGAGAACTGATCAACGCGGAGGAAGATTTTGGCGATGAAGATTTTGCCGATGACGCCGATGAAGGTTATGACGATACAGACGAAGAGTTCTAAACGGATACAAGACTAACATTGGAAGGGAGTGCCATAATGTCAGAAACAAAGAATGAAGCATATCAGCCCATGACATTTGATGCCATCAAGATCGGGTTAGCTTCCCCGGAAAAAGTACGCGAATGGTCCCGCGGCGAGGTCATGAAGCCGGAGACTATCAACTACAGAACTCTGAAGCCCGAGCGGGACGGCCTGTTCTGCGAGAAAATATTTGGGCCCAGTAAGGACTGGGAGTGTCATTGCGGCAAGTATAAGAAGATCCGGTACAAGGGCGTTGTCTGTGACCGCTGCGGCGTGGAAGTGACCAAGTCCAGTGTGCGCAGGGAGCGTATGGGCCATATTGAGTTGGCTGCGCCGGTATCCCATATCTGGTATTTTAAGGGCATCCCCAGCCGCATGGGGCTGATTCTGGATCTGTCCCCCAGGGTGCTGGAGAAGGTGCTGTATTTTGCCTCCTATATTGTGCTGGATCCGGGCGGTACCAGTCTGGACTATAAGCAGGTGCTGTCCGAGCGGGAGTACCAGGACGCCCGGGAGACTTTTGGCAATAAGTTCCGTGTGGGCATGGGGGCGGAGGCCATCAAGGAGTTGCTGCAGGCCATTGACCTGGAGACCGAGTCCGTGGAACTTAAGGATGAGTTGAAAGATTCCACCGGCCAGAAGCGTGCCCGCATCATCAAGAGGCTGGAAGTGGTGGAGGCTTTCCATGAGTCCGGCAACAGGCCGGAATGGATGGTTCTGGACACGATTCCCGTGATCCCTCCCGATCTGCGCCCCATGGTGCAGTTGGACGGCGGCAGATTTGCCACATCCGATTTAAACGACCTGTACAGGAGAATTATAAACAGGAACAACCGACTGAAGAGGCTGTTGGAACTGGGTGCTCCGGATATCATTGTGCGCAACGAGAAGCGCATGCTGCAGGAGGCTGTGGACGCGCTTATTGACAACGGCAGAAGGGGCCGTCCCGTCACCGGGCCCGGCAACAGGGCGCTGAAATCCCTGTCCGATATGCTCAAAGGTAAGGGAGGGCGTTTCCGTCAGAATCTGCTGGGTAAACGTGTGGACTATTCCGGCCGTTCCGTTATCGTGGTGGGCCCGGAACTGAAGATTTATCAGTGCGGTCTGCCCAAGGAGATGGCCATTGAACTGTTCAAACCCTTTGTGATGAAGGAATTGGTGTCCAAGGGCATCAGTCAGAATATCAAGAACGCCAAAAAGCTGGTGGAAAGAATGGACACCCAGGTGTTCGATGTGCTGGAAGAGGTAATCAAGGAGCATCCCGTGATGCTGAACCGCGCTCCTACTCTGCACAGGCTGGGCATACAGGCTTTTGAGCCCATACTGGTGGAGGGCAAGGCCATCAAGCTGCATCCTCTGGTATGTACGGCCTTCAATGCGGACTTTGACGGCGACCAGATGGCAGTGCATCTGCCTCTGTCCGTGGAGGCTCAGGCAGAGTGCCGCTTCCTGCTGCTGTCTCCCAACAATCTGCTGAAGCCCTCGGACGGCGGGCCGGTGGCAGTGCCTTCCCAGGATATGGTGCTGGGCATCTACTACCTTACCCAGGAGCGGCCGGGTGTATTGGGCGAAGGCAAGTTCTTTAAGAATGTAAACGAGGCCATATTGGCCTATGAGAACCAGTTCATTACCTTGCACTCCCGGATCAAGGTAAGGGTGACCAAGAAAACCCCCCAGGGGGAGACGGTGAGCGGCAATGTGGAATCCACGCTGGGACGCTTCCTGTTCAACGAGATATTGCCCCAGGATCTGGGCTTTGTGGAGAGGAATACCCCGGAAGATTATCTGAAGCCGGAGGTGGATTTCCATGTGGGTAAGAAGCAGCTTAAGCAGATTCTGGAGAAGGTCATCAACACCCATGGGGCTTCCCGTACCGCTGAGGTGCTGGACGATGTGAAAGCCATCGGCTATAAGTATTCCACCAGGGCCGCCATGACCGTATCCATTTCCGATATGACCGTGCCTGCTCAGAAGGCGGAGATGCTGGCGGCGGCACAGACCACCGTGGATAAGATCGCAGCCAACTACCGCAGGGGTCTGATCACCGAAGAGGAGAGATATCGTGCGGTGGTGGAGACCTGGAACGAGACGGATAAGGAACTTACCGATGTGCTGCTGGCCGGTCTGGATAAGTATAATAATATCTTTATGATGGCGGACTCCGGCGCCCGTGGTTCCAATCAGCAGATTAAGCAGCTGGCGGGTATGCGCGGTCTGATGGCGGACACCACCGGTAAGACCATTGAATTGCCTATTAAGTCCAATTTCCGTGAGGGGCTGGACGTATTGGAGTACTTTATGTCCGCTCATGGCGCCCGGAAGGGTATGTCGGATACCGCGCTGCGTACGGCGGACTCCGGTTATCTGACCCGCCGTATGGTGGATGTATCCCAGGAACTGATCATTCGGGAAGTGGATTGCGCAGAGGACAGAGACGAGATCCCCGGCAATGTGGTGAAGGCCTTCATGGACGGCAAGGAGACCATTGAGGGATTGAAAGACCGTATCACCGGCAGATATTCCTGTGAGGATATCTATGATCGGGACGGCAATATGATCGTGAAACACAACCACATGATCACACCCAGCCGCGCTGCCCGGATTCTGAGCGTGGGCGTGGACGAGAAGGGTGAGCCCATAGAGGCAGTGAAAATCCGTACCATCCTCACCTGCCGTTCCCACAACGGGATCTGTGCCAAGTGTTACGGGGCTAATATGGCTACTGGCGAAGCGGTGCAGGTAGGCGAGGCTGTGGGTATCATTGCAGCCCAGTCCATCGGTGAGCCCGGTACACAGCTTACCATGAGAACCTTCCACAGCGGCGGCGTGGCCGGTGACGATATCACCCAGGGTCTGCCCCGTGTTGAGGAGTTGTTTGAGGCCAGAAAGCCCAAGGGACTGGCCATCATTGCGGAGTTCGGCGGCAAGGCCGAGATTCGGGATACCAAAAAGAAACGCGAGGTAGTGATCACCAACGAGGAGACCGGCGAGAGTAAGGCATATCTGATCCCCTATGGCTCCCGTATCAAGGTGGTGGATGAGCAGGTGCTGGAGGCCGGCGACGAGTTGACGGAGGGAAGTGTAAATCCCCATGACCTGCTGAAGATCAAGGGCATCAAGGCCGTTCAGGACTATATGCTCCGGGAGGTACAGAGAGTGTACCGTCTGCAGGGTGTTGATATCGCGGATAAGCATATTGAAGTGATTGTACGCCAGATGATGAAGAAGATTCGGATAGAGAACAACGGCGATGCCGAGTTCCTGCCCGGTACACTGGTGGATGTGCTGGAATATGACGATATGAATGAGGCGCTGATCGCGGAGGGCAAGGAGCCTGCGGAGGGCAAACAGGTGCTGCTGGGTATCACCAAGGCGGCGCTGGCTACCAATTCCTTCCTGTCGGCAGCTTCCTTCCAGGAGACCACCAAGGTGCTCACCGAGGCAGCCATCAAGGGCAAAGTTGACCCGCTGATCGGTTTGAAGGAGAACGTAATCCTGGGTAAGCTGATTCCCGCAGGTACCGGCATGAAGAGATATCGCAACACCCGTCTGAATACCGACTATATACGCCACGTCACTGTAAAGGAGGAAGCAGTACTTTCGGAGGAAGAAGCTCTGGAAGACATTCTGATGGAGGGCGATGACGCGCTGCAGAAAGCGTTGGATGCCGAGATGGAGGAAGAACTGCTGGAGACCGTGGAAGAGGATGACGAGGTTTACGAGGCCGACGAGGAAGAGGCTGAGGAGGCCGATGCAGCCGAAGAGGAACTTCTGACAGTTGAATAGTTGAAACCTTTGAATTAAGAAGCAGAGCAAAAGACGGTAAGAAATCAGGGCTGAACCTTTCGAGGTTCAGCCCTGATCTGTGTTGCTGCATATAGCAAATCTGTACAAGTCCATACGAATAGGATTCCCAACGATATAGCCCGTCCAAATATAGCGCAGGGGATATACCTTCAGACAAGGGGAAAGGCGGCTTAATGGATCAAAAGCAGGGAGCCCTCATCCTCCTCCACATCCGAACTGTCGGTGAGTACCTGCCAGGAAGTAATGCGGTAGAAAGGGTCCCCCTCCTGTTGGGGATAAAGAATTTCCAGAGTTACGGACAGAGTCTGCAGCGCGGAGATGGATACAATATAGTTTTTCTTATGACCTACGGCCATAAAATATTCTTCTTCATCAAAGCTGTTGGCATATACGGCAGCCAGGGTGGAATCTATGCTGGCAATATCCTCCTGGGCCTGATTGCAGGCCTGGTAATAGGCCGTGGTGCGTTCCACCACCCGTCTGCTCAGTTTGGCATCCGCATTGGCGCTGACGATGGACAGGGTGGCAAAGGAAATAAGACAGAGGATTACAAAAATCAGCAGGATCGACGAGGAGCCTACGTTCACATGGAATTCCGGTCCGTTTTTTTTCTGAAAACTCATTGAAGAGGTCCTTTCTGTTAAAGAGCGGTAACTGCTTTTTCATCTCACACGGGGAATGTGCAGATCCACATGGAGCGTGTAGAGCGGGGCGTCAGGGCTGTCCAGTCTGCATACCCGGATGTCGGCGGAAAGGGTACTGCCGGGCTGCGGAAGGCCGCTGCAGACCAGTTCGGCGCGGTAGCCGTTCTGCTCCAGTGACAGGACTGCACCGTCTCCCGCCAGTGTACTGTCCGGCATCAGGGCCTGCAGGGCCGGTAGATCTCCGTCACAGCCCAGAAAGGCCTCAGCCATGTTTTGGGCGTAATTCACGGCATAATTCTGATCTACAGTCTGGGCGGACAGGGAATGGGCTTTCACAAACAGCCGGATACATACTGTGCTGGCCAGAGAAAAAAACAATAATGCAATAATCAGTTCCATCAGAAAGAGCGATGATTTGGAATGCTTCAAGGGGCATCCTCCTTTCCGGCAGTTCGTATAATGCGGTCAGTACATTAATAGCTGTGGAGGGAGATAAACAGTTGCTTATGGGAGCCGTCCTCCAGGGTCAGGTTAATGCGCAGCAGATGGCTGTCTGCCATCTCGGGTTCCCAGTCCATAAGGGGCAGGATTTCCCGGCCTGCGGAAAGAGGATCGGAACCGATGTCGCTGCCCTGACGCACGAACAGCTCCCGGAGGCTTCCCTGGTGGAGGTACAGGTAGGTGGCATAGGTGGTGTCATTGATTTCCCGGGTCAGTACCAGGGCCCTGGAGCCCTCCAGCTCCCCCACGTAGATGCTGCCATACACATCGTTCTGGCGCACTTTTTCCGTCAGGTAGGAGTAAGCGGTCCGGGCCTCATAATTTTCGTCCATGTAGCTGACGGTCTGCCTGTATACATTGGCTCCCAGAATCACCAGAACCAGCGCGGACAAGGTAAAGACCACAAACAGCGCCAGAACAAACAGTACGTCCACGATATGGTTTCTTTCCTGTTTAACTTGCATAGTATACCTCCCCTATTCCCGGCCGGGATAGTCCGTGAGATGCTGACGGTTCTATTGTATGGACAGTATCGTCACTTCCGGCATCAGATTGGCCCCTACAGACTGATAATCAATCAGGAATCTTCCCCGGTCATAGGTCAGGCCATAATGTTCTTCCAGATACTTTAAGCTGGGAGGATACATCCCTTCCACGGAATAACACTGGGCGATACTCCGGGAAAGGGCAGTTTCAAGGCTCTCCAGCTGCTTGGCGGCCGTGGTGTCGCTGACGGATTGTACACCCCCCAGGAACAGAAGCAGGATCAGCACTCCCGTCAGCAAAGGGAGAAGGCTGATCAGGCGGGGCAGGAAGCCCAGGGGATTGGGTTCAAAACGATTGCTGCGCATAGCTCCCTCCTTGTCAGCCGATGCTGGACATGATGCCCATCAGGGGCAGGATCACGGACAGCAGGATCAGGCCCACTATAACGGACAGGATGATCACCAGCGTGGGTTCCAGTACGGAGATGATGGACTGCATCCTCTCGTCGGTTTCCTTTTCGTAGGAGTCGGCGATGTTCTGCATCACCGTGTCGATATTGCCGCTGCGGAAACCGATGGCTACCATGCGGGAATGTACATTGCTGAATATCCGTGACTCCACCAGAGCCTCGGATAAATTGTCCCCCTGGCGGAGCCGCTCCTTACAGGCCAGGATCTGGTCATGCATCCTGGGATTACCCACCAGTTCCGCCACCATCTCCAGGCTGCTGTAGGTATCGATGCCGCTGCTGAAAGTCATGGCCAGGCCGCTGGCAAAGCGTTGGCAGGCGTATTTTTCAAAAAAGCCCCTGGTGGGGGGGAACCAGTTCAGAAAGCGGGTATTCAGCCTCTTAAGCCCGGGGATGCGGGTAAAGGCAAAATACAGCGCCAGAAACAGGCAGATGATTCCCAACAACACGCCGGAATAGCGGCTTAAGTTGTTGCCCAGGTTCATCAGGGAAGAGGCCAGCCCTCCCATGTCGCTGCCCAGTTCCGCGAATACCTGACTGAAGATGGGCAGCACCCGGCTCATCAGCACATAGATGACCACAAACATCATGACGATCATAATCAGGGGGTAGGAGACGGCCTGCTTTATGTTTTTGCGGATGCTGTCTTCTTTTTCATAATAGGTGGCCAGGGATTGCAGGCAGCTGTCCAGTTTGCCGGATTCTTCGCCCAGGGCGATGAGCCGCAGGCAGTAGTCGGGAAAGACGCCCACGCTCTCCAGGGCTTCATGGAAGCTGGTGCCCTTTTTGCACACATCCCAGATGCCCTGAAGGATTTCGCGTCCCTGGTCGTTTTTCATGTCGCTGAGCAAAATGCCCATGCTCTCCGCCGGTGTGATCCCGGCCTGGAGCAGCATGGCTGTCTGGGAACAAAATGTGGTGATCTCGGCCTGTGTGAGTGTTCTTTTCGCTTTCATGATTACCTCTTTCCTGCATACCGCAGGCTTGCCTGCGGTATTGCCATAATCGGTATATGGAACGCAGTTCCAAAATTACCTCTTTCCTGCATACCGCAGGCCTGCCTGCGGTATTGCCTTAGTAAATATACCTGACGGTATAATTGGAGCCGTCGCCAATGAATTCTTTCAATTCTTCCTCACTGTTGCTGGCGGCAAAGGTGGGATCCATCAGACTCCAGCTGGAGCCGTCGAATTTCACGATACCGTTCACCCATCCCACGTCCGTAAGATAGACGCTGACCCAGGCATGGTAGGAGAGGGAGGCGTAACCCACCTCCAGGCGGGTGGGGATGCGCTGGGTGCGAAGCATGCAGGCCATCAGGGCGGCATAATCCAGGCAGATGCCTTTTCCGTCCGCCAGGGTGGCGTCGATATCCGCAATATAGCTGGACAGAGCACCGCTGGTAATCTGGCTGGCCAGATCATAATCGTATTCTATATTTTCAATGATATAATTGTAGACGGCAGACACACAGTCCAGATCGGAAGCGGCAGTTTCACACAACTCCGCCGCCAGTTCCACCGCAGAGGTATCCGCATTGTACTGCACATAGGAACTGGGGGAAAGGTAGGGGCTGAAGGGGTCATCCAGAGCCACATCCAGGCTTACTTCGTAGCTGACAATATAGTCTTTTCCCTGTATGTTCTCATTGACCGTGACGGTGTAGCTGCCGTCCCCCGCAGTCAGGGGAAAAGCCTGGAACTCCGAGGCGTTCAGGTTGTAGGTGCTGGTGTGGGAATCGGGTCCAATGATCTGCAGCTTGACCTTGGGGCATGTGCCGGTGTAGTTGGCCATAATATATCCCTGCGCCAGATTGGATGCGTCAATGGTGGTCACGTCATTGCCGTAGGTCACTGTGCCGGAAGCCACGGGGGAGGGGCAATAGGGGGTATTGTCCCGGAGCGGTACGAAAGGCGTAGGCTCGGGCGTGGGAGGCGGCGTGGGATTCGGCGTTGCTGTGGGGGCCGGGGGGGCAGTGGATTCCTGGGGGGCAGCGGACTCCCGGGAAGGGGTCTCCGTCCGCCCCGTGTCCTGGGGGGAACTGGTGGCGCCGATCTGCAGAGCTCCCAGAAGATCAGACTGCTCCGAAGAAGGGGCCCCGGCCGAAGGGACGGAGATGGAAGTGGCGTCCCCGCAGCTTGTAAGCAGCAGGATGCACATGCCATATGAAATTAGTTTTTTTAAAACACTTTTATTCATACAGTGTATGGTCAGGACCTTTCTGGGAGATTATCTTTTCAGTTTACGTGCCAGATTTTCTTTGCCGGAGGTGATATAGCGTTTGACGGTACTGCGGCTTATTCCCATGGCACGGGCAATCTCCTCCAGCTTCATGCCGCCGTAAAAACGCATGGAAAGTGCAGACTGTTCCCGGAAGGGCAGTTCCTCCATGGCCCGGCGGAGCCGCCTGAACTCGTCGTCCCGCAGAGCAGTGGCCTCCGGATCACAGCCGGGGCGCCGATCCCGTACCAGTTCCAGCAGTTCCTGGCCGGGCAATTCCTGGCGGCTGTATTGTTTCTGGCAGATGTCGTAGCACACATGCAGGGATATACGGTTCAGCCAGGCGGTGAACAGCGCAGGGTCGCTGAGTTTGTCTATATTGCGGAAAGCAGCCATATAGACCTCCTGCAAAGCGTCCTGGGCCAGATACTCGTCCTTCAGATATTGGCGCGCGTAATTATATACTTTATTACAGGTAAGGGCGTACAACTCGGCAAAGGCGCCTGCGTCCCTTTGTTTGAAACGGACAACCAGGCCCGCCAGATATTTATGATTTGGCTCCGGCATACGGCCCCGCCTCCTCTCCCCCATCAGGGTACCGCGTCCTGCCCTTGTGTTTTTCTTCGTTACCTTCATTATTATAAGAAAAGTTGAACCTTTTTTCAAGATATCCCTGTCTTTTTTTACAGATTTGTGGTATATTTGACGATAACAAAGCTGTTCCGTATTATTTATGGCCGGATGCCGGAATAATCAGACAGAAGCAGGCGGAAGCTAAGGGGTGTCAGCACATCAGGCGGGCGGATGCGGATCACCCGGCGGAGTTAGGCGCAAAGTGCAATGGAAAGGCTTTTTCTATTAAAGAAGACTTAAAAATAAGAAAGGGACGGATGAGATGAAGGTTTTTGTTACGGGCGTGAGAGGCCAGCTTGGCCATGACGTGGTAAAGGAATTGGAGAAAAGGGGCATAGAAGCGGTAGGTGTGGACATCCAGGAGATGGATATCACGGATGAGGAAAGCGTAAGCCGGGTCATACTTGGGGAGGCGCCGGACGCGGTGATCCACTGCGCCGCTTACACGGCCGTGGACGCGGCGGAGGAGAACGTGGATCTGTGCCGCCGGGTAAATGCGGACGGCCCCCGCTACATTGCGAAAGTGTGCAGGGATCTGGACATCAAGATGATCTATATCAGCACGGATTATGTGTTCAGCGGTCAGGGAGAGAGGCCCTGGGAACCGGAGGACGAAAAGGCCCCCCAAAGTGTCTACGGTCAGACCAAGTATGAAGGGGAACTGGCGGTACAGGAACTGCTGGAAAAATACTTCATTGTGCGGATTGCGTGGGTGTTTGGCGTAAACGGAAAGAATTTTGTCAGGACCATGCTGAAACTGTCCGAAAATCATGACGTCATCACGGTGGTGAACGACCAGTTCGGTTCCCCCACTTATACCTATGACCTGGCCCGGCTGCTGGTAGATATGGTGCTCACGGATAAGTACGGCGTATACCATGCCACCAATGAGGGAATCTGCTCCTGGTATGATTTTGCGTGCGCCATTTTTGAGGAGGCAGGTATCCCCATGACGGTCAAACCGGTATCCACTGCGGAATACGGCGCAAAGGCCAGCCGTCCCGCCAACAGCCGCATGAGTAAGGACAAGCTGGAGGAGAATGGTTTTGAAAGGCTGCCGGCCTGGCAGGATGCCCTGAAAAGATATCTGGACATTCTGCTGGAGCGATAAAGCTGGGAGAAATTTGTTCTTTTTCACAAACATGTCCGAAATGCCGAAAAAATCGAAAAATTTTGTTGACAAAGCATCCGAAGGTGGCTATACTAATATAGCATGCGCACGGATGCTTTTTTTGTGAACAACAGGCACTGGATCCTGCGCGCGCGGTACAAATCACATTTTCAGAAAGAGGTGAAACAGAATGCCAACATTTAACCAGTTAGTAAGAAAGGGCCGTCAGACATCGGTGAAGAAGTCCACCGCTCCCGCTTTGCAGAAGGGTTACAACTCCCTGCACAAGAAGGCTACGGACACTTCCTCTCCCCAGAAGAGGGGCGTGTGCACCGCTGTTAAGACAGCAACCCCCAAGAAGCCTAACTCTGCGCTCAGAAAGATCGCCAGGGTACGTCTTTCCAACGGAATCGAAGTTACCAGCTACATTCCCGGCGAGGGCCACAACCTGCAGGAGCACAGCGTGGTGCTGATCAGGGGCGGCAGGGTGAAGGACCTGCCCGGTACCAGATACCACATCATCCGTGGTACCCTGGACACTGCGGGAGTCGCTAACAGAAGGCAGGCTCGTTCCAAGTACGGCGCCAAGAGGCCCAAAGACGCTAAGAAATAAGGCGTTTTTCGGATGCTGATAACAGGCATCTGCCGGATCGGCAGTGCGTAATTGGAAATGGAGGAGATGCATCCTGGGGATGCGATCCTCAGATGCTGCGTATGCAGCGTCTCGGACCACAACAACGAAACTAAGAAAAGTGTTGGAATTCTGGACTACAGATATACCGCACGAACACTTGGGGAAACACATGTGAGTACCGATGAATTAACGAAACTAAATTGTTAAGGAGGGAAGAAACGTGCCACGTAAAGGACATATTCAAAAAAGAGATGTATTGGCAGATCCTTTATACAATAACAAAGTGGTGACCAAGCTTATCAACAACATTATGCTGGATGGTAAGAAGGGTGTAGCACAGAAGATTGTATACGGCGCATTTGCAAAGGTTGAGGCAAAGTCTGGCAAGCCCGCCCTGGAGGTATTTGAAGAGGCCATGAACAACATCATGCCTTCTCTGGAGGTTAAGGCCAGGCGTATCGGTGGCGCCACCTATCAGGTGCCCATCGAGGTAAGAGCTGACAGACGTCAGGCACTGGGTCTGCGCTGGTTGACTATGTACTCCCGTAAGAGAGGCGAGAAAACCATGATCGACAGACTTGCCAACGAGATTCTCGACGCGTCGAACAACACTGGCGCCGCGGTAAAGAGAAAAGAGGATGTACACAAGATGGCAGAGGCAAACAAGGCGTTTGCGCACTACCGTTTCTAGAAGCAGCATAGGGCGGGGAATTTCCCTGTCCGCTGCGGCATTACAAAATAAAAAAGGAGGAAAAAATCTTGGCTGGAAGAGAATATCCCTTAGAGAGAACCAGGAATATAGGCATCATGGCTCATATCGACGCGGGCAAGACCACGTTGACCGAGCGTATCCTGTATTACACTGGCGTCAACTACAAGATCGGTGATACTCATGAAGGCACTGCTACCATGGACTGGATGGAGCAGGAGCAGGAGAGAGGCATCACCATCACTTCGGCTGCCACGACCTGTCACTGGACTCTGGAAAAAGAAACCAAGCCCGCTGAAGGCGCGTTAGAGCACCGTATCAACATCATTGACACTCCTGGCCACGTTGACTTTACTGTTGAAGTAGAGCGTTCCTTGCGTGTACTGGACGGCGCTGTCGGTGTATTCTGTGCGAAGGGTGGTGTGGAGCCTCAGTCCGAGAACGTATGGCGTCAGGCTGACACCTACAACGTACCCCGTATGGCATTTATCAACAAGATGGATATCCTGGGCGCCAATTTCTACGGTGCCGTGGAGCAGATCAAGACCCGTCTGGGCAAGAACGCCATCGTGCTGCAGTTGCCCATCGGCAAGGAGGACGAGTTTAAAGGCATCATCGACCTGTTTGAGATGAAGGCTTATATCTACAACGATGACAAGGGTGAGAGCATCACCGTCACCGATGATCTGGGAGAGATGAAGGACGATGCGGAATTGTACCGCAGCGAACTGATCGAGAAGATCTGTGAACTGGATGATGATTTGATGATGATGTACCTGGAGGGCGAGGAGCCTTCTGTGGAGGATTTGAAGAAAGCCCTGCGCAGGGCCACCTGTGAGTGTACCGCCATACCGGTATGCTGCGGTTCTGCTTACCGCAATAAAGGCGTGCAGAAACTTCTGGATGCTGTTCTGGAATATATGCCCGCTCCTACCGATATCGCCGCCATCAAGGGTACAGACCTGGATGGCAACGAGGTGGAGAGGCATTCTTCCGACGACGAGCCTTTCGCCGCTCTGGCATTCAAGATCATGGCGGATCCCTTCGTAGGCAAGCTGGCGTTCTTCCGTGTATATTCCGGTACCATGAATTCCGGTTCCTATGTGCTGAACGCCACCAAGGACAAGAAGGAGCGCGTGGGACGTATTCTGCAGATGCATGCCAACAAGCGTGCGGAGCTGGATAAGGTATATTCCGGGGATATCGCGGCGGCAGTGGGCTTTAAGTTCACCACCACCGGCGACACCATCTGCGATGAGCAGCATCCGGTGATCCTGGAATCCATGGAGTTCCCGGAGCCCGTTATCGAACTGGCAATCGAGCCCAAGACCAAGGCCGGCCAGGGCAAGATGGGCGAGGCGCTGGCGAAGCTGGCAGAGGAAGATCCTACCTTCCGTGCCCACACCAATCCGGAGACAGGCCAGACCATTATCGCAGGTATGGGCGAATTGCATTTGGAGATCATTGTGGACCGTCTGCTGCGTGAATTCAAGGTGGAGGCCAATGTAGGCGCTCCTCAGGTTGCTTACAAGGAAGCGTTCACCAAGGAAGTGGAAGTGGATTCCAAGTATGCGAAGCAGTCCGGCGGACGTGGACAGTACGGTCATTGTAAAGTTAAGTTCTCGCCTCTGGAGGCCAACTGTGAGAAGTTTGAGTTTGACCCCAAGGCGAATATCCTGATCAACGAGCCTCCCACATTGCTGTTTGAGACCACTGTGGTGGGCGGCGCTATCCCCAAGGAGTATATCCCTGCGGTGGGCGCGGGTATCAAAGAGGCGGCGCAGGCAGGTATTCTGGGCGGATTCCCGGTGCTGGGCGTGCACGCTAATGTATATGACGGTTCCTACCATGAGGTTGACTCCTCTGAAATGGCATTCCACATCGCCGGTTCCATGGCGTTCAAGGAGGCCATGCACAAGGCTAACCCTGTACTGTTAGAGCCCATCATGAAGGTGGAAGTGACCATGCCCGAGGAGTATATGGGCGATGTGATCGGTGATCTGAACTCCCGCCGCGGACGTGTGGAAGGCATGGACGATATCGGCGGCGGTAAGATGGTGCGTGCGTTTGTGCCTCTTGCGGAAATGTTCGGATATTCCACGGATCTGCGTTCCAAGACCCAGGGCCGCGGAAACTACTCCATGTTCTTTGACAAATATGAGCAGGTACCCAAGAACGTACAGGAAAAAGTTCTGTCAGAAAAAGGAAAATAGTTTGTATTTTCGTGAAAAATGACTTGAAAAACCTCTGGTTATCTAATATAATCAGAGATAGCCAAGTTAAAAGCGCCAGGGTGGCGCAATCCCACTTTGGCGCAACCCAAAACCAGTATATATATTAAGGAGGACTACAATAATGGCTAAAGCTAAATTTGAAAGAAACAAGCCCCATTGTAACATTGGTACCATTGGTCACGTTGACCATGGCAAGACCACTCTGACCGCTGCCATCACCAAGGTTCTGGCCGAGAGAGTATCCGGCAATGAGAAGGTAGATTTCGAGAACATCGACAAGGCTCCCGAAGAGAGAGAGCGTGGTATTACCATTTCCACCGCACACGTTGAGTATCAGACCGAGAAGAGACACTATGCACACGTTGACTGCCCGGGCCATGCCGACTATGTAAAGAACATGATCACAGGTGCTGCACAGATGGACGGCGCTATCCTGGTGGTAGCTGCTACCGACGGCGTTATGGCTCAGACCAAGGAGCATATCCTGCTGTCCCGTCAGGTAGGCGTACCTTATATCATTGTATTCATGAACAAGTGCGATATGGTTGACGATCCCGAACTGCTGGAGCTGGTTGAGATGGAGATCACCGAGCAGCTGGAGGAGTATGATTTCACCGATTGCCCGATCATTAAGGGTTCCGCTCTGAAGGCTCTGGAAGATCCCAACGGCGAGTGGGGCGACAAGGTTATGGAGTTGATGGCTACCGTGGACGAGTATATCCCCGATCCCGAGCGTGACACCGACAAGCCTTTCCTGATGCCTGTAGAGGACGTGTTCACCATCACCGGCCGTGGTACTGTTGCAACCGGTAGAGTGGAGCGTGGTACTCTGCACCTGAACGACGAAGTTGAGATCGTTGGTATCAAGGAGGAGACCAAGAAGACCGTTGTTACCGGTATCGAGATGTTCCGTAAGATGCTGGATGAGGCGCAGGCCGGCGACAACATCGGCGCACTGCTGCGTGGCGTTCAGAGAACCGAGATCGAGAGAGGCCAGGTTCTGGCTAAGCCCGGCAGCGTTACCTGCCACAAGAAGTTTACTGCTCAGGTATACGTTCTGACCAAGGATGAGGGCGGCCGTCATACACCTTTCTTCAACAACTATCGTCCTCAGTTCTACTTTAGAACTACCGACGTAACCGGCGTATGCGAACTGCCTGGCGGCACCGAGATGTGCATGCCTGGTGACAACGTTGAGATGACCATCGAGTTGATCCATCCCATCGCTATGGAGCAGGGTCTGACCTTCGCTATCCGTGAGGGTGGTCGTACAGTAGGTTCTGGAAGGGTTGCTACAATCATCGAGTAATCTTTAGATTAGAGCCAAATAAGTAAAATAAGCACCGCAATCCTTTGAAAAATCAAGGGGTTGCGGTTTCTTAATGCCTAAAAATAATAGCGAACAAAAGGAAAAGCCACTTGCCGAAATTTCATTGAAAATGGCTTGTGGCTCTAAAATGGCTCTATTTTTATTCGCTGTCACTCTGATTCTTCTTAAATTGCCGCTCCAAATGTTCATTTCGGAGTTTCATTCTTGTAGCACTGTCTATATTTTCATACACTTTCTTTGTCACTGGCAAGGTGGAGTAATCAGCAATTTTCTGTTTTTTCCATATATCAAACATATCCTTTGGCGTAAAGTAGGATTCAAAACTTTCCCGGCTCTCATTCAATGAAGCAAGGAATTGACACATATCTGCATTATATAAATGTCCTTTTTCGTTCCCATAGAATTTAATGTTTGCATACCAACGGTTATCTTCGGTTTCTATGTCATTGAAAAATTTATCGTTGATTTCCAGTTCATAGCGCATTCTTTTAATTCGTTCAATTCCAAAAGAAAACTGATAATATCGCCCATAGACAATAAAGAAAATTCATTGTCTGAAATGCCAAAAAGCCAATCCAAAGAAACGTGGTATTGTTTTGCTATGGCATAAAGCACCTCGTTGGACGGAGATACAGTTCCGTTTTCATAACTGGATAGGGTGGATTGCTTTATGCCTAGCTTTTTACAAAATTCACTTTGGTTCAAACCTAGATTTTTACGGAGTTGTTTTATCCGTTCTGCTATCTGAATTGTATTATCCATGCCGTTACCTCTTTTCTTTTTTTGCTTTCTTACAGTATAGCACTTTCAATAAATATTGACAACAATAATAAATATGAAAAATACGGATAAAAATTATTGCTATAAATGATAGTAGGTGCATTAATATCATTAATGCTAATAGATAGTGAAATAAATGATAAGGAGAGATTGCATGAACGGACAGAACTACTTATTGACTGCCGGAGAAGTTGCGGGAACATTGGGTGTTTCCAAAGGACACGCTTACAAACTGATAAGAGAATTAAATGAAGAATTACAGAGCAAAGGCTATCTTGTTGTTGCCGGGAAAGTGCCAAAAGCATTTTGGGAAACAAAGTTTTACGGTTACAATCAGTCGAACCAAACCGCATGAAAGGGGGATAAGGAATGTCTGCTTCAAGAGATGAAAAGACCGGGAAATGGACTGCTCAATGCTATTACGAAAACTGGAAAGGGGAGAAGAAGCACAAAAAGAAACGTGGTTTTGCCACGAAAAAGGAAGCGTTGGAGTGGGAAAGAGAATTTCTGAAAAGTACATCTGCCAATATGGATATGATGTTAGGCGCATTTGTTGATGTGTATTTCCGGGATAAAGCAGGAGAACTAAAGGAACGCACGATAAAAAATAAACGTTACATGATAGAATCCCATGTATTACCGTTTTTTGAGAATAAGCAAATGATCGAAATAAGCCCCTCTGATATTATCCAGTGGCAGAACGCTATCAGAGCAAAAGGGTATTCGCAGACTTATTTACGCATGGTGCAAAATCAGATTACCGCATTATTTACTCATGCAAGTAACATTTACAATCTCAATAATAACCCATGTAAAAAGGTTAAGAAAATGGGAAAGTCTGACGCTGACAAGCTGAACTTTTGGACGAAAGACGAATACGATTGTTTCATCAACGGCATTGACCGGGAAAGCAAGTATTATGTAATATTTGAAATTCTCTTTTGGACGGGTTGCAGAGAGGGGGAAATGTTGGCACTGACAAAAGAAGATGTTGATTTTCAAAACAATCAAATCAGTATCACTAAGACTTATTACAGAACGGAGCGTAGAGATATTATTACAACGCCGAAAACGGAACAGTCGGTTAGAGTGATTGACATTCCCCAATTTTTAACGAAAGAGATTGAAATGTATGTGAACCATTGTTATGGTCTGCCGGATAATGAAAGACTGTTCCTGATTGTAGCAGAAGCGGTACAGCACAAGCTGAAACGTGCGTGTGAGATCGGGTGTAAAGCAAATTAGGGTACATGATTTACGTCATAGCCATGTAGCATATCTTATCAATCAAGGTGTACAGCCGTTGATTATTAAAGAACGGTTAGGGCATAGGGATATTAAAATCACGCTGAATACTTACGGGCATTTATATCCTAATCAGCAAAAGAAAGTGGCAGATATGTTAAACGCCGCAAAAAATGAAAACACTCCTGTCGATTGACAAGGACATTTCACTACAAAGGCAGAGCCTGTTGTATTTATATCTCGCAAATATAGTATAACAAAGGCTCTGCTGAAACTCAATCGAATTATTTTAGTGGAGGACACAAATGGAAGAAAAAAGAGAAAAAAATTATCGTTTAATCAACATGGAAGATGTAGAAGCAAGAGAAGTAAACTGGCTGTGGTATCCCTACATTCCTTTTGGAAAGCTGACTATTGTGCAAGGCGATCCGGGAGAGGGAAAGACCACTTTTATTTTGCACCTTGCGGCACTTATCACAAAAGGCGAAGCACTTCCCTGTGAGGAAACAGCAGAGAGCAGAGAGCCGGTCAATGTAATTTATCAGAACGCAGAGGACAGTTTGGAAGATACCATAAAACCCCGATTGTTAGAAGCAGGAGCAGACTGTAACCGGGTGTTGGTAATTGATGAAAGTATTGATTGTTTGAGTATGACAGATGAAAGGCTAGTCCGGGCAATCAAGGAAACCGGGGCAAAAATGGTTGTGTTAGACCCGATACAAGCCTATTTGGGCGCAGATGTGGATATGCACCGGGCAAACGAAATCAGACCAGTGCTGAAGCAGTTGGGAAATATTGCGGAAGAATACGGGTGTGCGATTGTCCTTATCGGTCACATGAATAAGGCAAGCGGAAGTAAATCTACTTACCGGGGATTGGGTTCAATAGATTTTCAAGCTACTGCTCGGAGCGTGTTGGTAGTCGGCAGAATAAAGGACGATAAGACTTTGCGTGTGATAGCGCATGATAAGAGCAGTCTTGCGCCGGAGGGAACTTCAATAGCGTTTCGCATGGATAAGGACAACGGTTTTACTTGGGAGGGTGTTTATGATATTACGGTTGAGGAATTACTTTCCGGCGAAAGCAGAGGGCAGAAAACAAAGGACGCAAAATCATTTCTTGCGGAGATTTTGGCAGAGGGGCAGTTGTCCTGTAATGAGATTACAGAAGCGGCAAGGGAGAGGGGTATTAAGAAGAAAACGCTGTGGAACGCCAAAAAGGAAATGAACATTGATAGCGTGAAAGTAGGCAATCAATGGTACTGGACTTTGTAACAAAGGAAGATAGCAAGATTACCTTTTCTAAAGATAGGGTAATCTTGCCACCTTGATTAGAAGCGTGGCGGCAATAAGGCGGCGAAAAGCCGCACCGTCCGTAAGGACGGAAAGCCCCCGGCAGGGCGCAAAGGCACTTTTGATAAAGCGGAGCGTGTCGAAAGTGCTTTTGCGTTACTTTCGCAGAAAGTAACAAAGGCTATGCGCCGTTTCCGGCGCTCATTACCCGATAGGGAGAAAGGGAAATTGATTGAAGCGGACTATCAGCGTTATGACAGGGAAAGGCTCTGTCAACCACAATAGCAGAAAATTTCACGCAAAGAACACTGACCCGGAGCGGAGCTGTCTGAATGTGGAATACTGCAACGAAAATATCAAAGATGTTTACCACGAATTATTTGATGAAGCACTTGACCGGTACAATGAGAAGCAGACTAGAAGTGACCGCCGGATTGATGATTATTATGAGAAAATCTGTTCCGGCAAGCAGGAGAAGCCATTCCATGAAATTATTTTACAGATAGGCAACAAGGACGATATGGGGGCAAAGACAGAGGACGGACAGCTTGCGGCAAAAATACTTGATGAATATATGCAGGATTTTCAGCGGCGCAATCCCACATTGAGAGTGTTTTCGGCACATCTCCATATGGACGAAGCAACACCACATCTGCATATAGATTTCATACCTTATACGATTGGAAGCAAAAGAGGGCTTGAAACAAGAGTATCATTGAAAAAGGCACTGGCAGAACTCGGCTTCAAAGGCGGCACAAGGAGCGAAACGGAACGTAACCAGTGGGTAGCGGCAGAGAAAGAACAGCTTGCGGAGATTATGTTACAGCATGGCATTGAGTGGG
>BLLU01000217.1 GCA_011959105.1 Lachnospiraceae bacterium
GGTACTACTGTGTGGTGACGGCGGATTTCTTGACGGAGGACAGCTATCTGGGCAGGATCACTGAGCCGCTTACGCTGAATCGGTATAATTACTGTTTGGGTAATCCGATGAATTATGCGGACCCGAGTGGACATGCTGTAGCTAAAGGTTTATGGGATTTGCTTTTTGGAGATGATGGGGAAGAACCTACACTTCCTGTGGCATATCCTATACCGCCAACGCCTACACCTAAGCCTATAGAAGTGCCAGTGATCTTGCCAGATGGAGTAGAACCTTATGAGCAAGGGATACTTCCTAATGGTGGGATTGCATATGTGTTGGAGGCTATTTGGAGACAGACTGAGCAGTATGTTACGGAATTAGTTCAAACACCAACTCAGACGACGATAGAAGAACAAGCGCAAGTGGTGATAGAAAATAATAATTTTGATGTTTGTGAGAATCCTTATTCAAAGTTTAATATGGAAAACTATGAAGAGTTATTAGCGTTTGAGGGTGAAAACAAAAATTATGAAGGCTTTGTGGCAGTAGCTTATGTAGTTTTAAACAGGGCCATAAGGGATAATATGACAATTTCAGAGGTTGGTGAAACCGGTGCATTTTCTGCTTATAATCCTAATTATGATATAAATGAAATCAATAATGAGGTTAAGAAAGCGGCAGAAGATGTTTTATCTGGTAAAGTTGAGAATCCCATAGGAGATGCTTATTTCTTTTTTGGAAGAGTAAAGGGATATGATCTTTGGGTTGAGCCAGATGGGTGTTCTTATGTAAAAGTAGTTAGGGGAAATGTGTTTTATTCGTATGATGATTACGGGAAAGTACATAATAAGTATCCATTTAATGATTTCGATTCTAATAAACAAATGGTCATATATAATGTGAGTCTAGAGAATGGGAAATGGATATATGACGGACTATTAATCGAGAATGGGAAAGTGGTGGTTGACAGAAATGTGGAAGATGAGGCGAAATAGATTTTTTCTAGGTGGGATTGCTATATTTTTATTTATGTTGGGAATAGTTTTTGGCAATCTATGGAATGGATTTTCCATAAACCGTAAATCAGGGAAAAGTGATGTAGATGAGCAAGTTTTCATTACACAGGAAATGCAAAAGAGTATTGAGCAGTTGGAAACATTTGTTGATTTAGCTATTTCCAGGTACTGTGATGAAAAGTCAATAGATAATTTGTATACATATAAATTATTGGAGGACATGTTACATTATAATACACGTATTTATGATGTAGAAAAGAAATATACTTATGATTTAAACAGAATAGTTCCTCCTGATTTAATGAACAATAGGTATCTGCTAAAGGTAAAAGGTGACAATAATATAATCTATGTTGAAGTAAATACCTATAGGATGAAATTATATGTTTATGAAGAAGAAAAAATTGGCAGAATAGTAAAGGGTGAATTTGCAGACCCGTTGTTAGACGGAATAGAACTTGAAGAATGCGTGGAAAGTGACTGGCCGAAGGATATGTGGAACCTTGAATACAGTTCATTTGTTCTTGATGGATGGGAATATTTAAGGACACCAGATTATGAGAAAGTGCTACAAAATAATCCTGACTTGTACGGGATGGTCATATATTGTTTACAAAGATATTGTGAAGAGAAGGGAATTCAGGAGATGTTCTATTTTGAGTATCCCGAAGATAAAGTAAGCAATATTACCATGAGAATCTTTACTGTAAAAGTAACAAGCAATAATAGAATACTTTATATGGATATAGATATGGATAGAAATAAAGTACACATATATCAAGTAGAGTGAAATCGAAAGGTATTCTCAGATTATGGTTAAATTTCGGATTTCTTTACAGGTCCTATAAAGACTATTCTGTATATAAGAACAACGGGAACGGAACCAGCGTCAACAATGTTAGCCAGATACAGCCTATGTCTACGGAGCAGCCATAGGCACAGGATCGGACCGCTTATCCCTGGATCGCTTTGACGGTAGTACAGGCTACTACCTCTATGCCCCCAGAGGCAGTATGACAGGTCTTACCAACGAGGAGGGCCAGATTTATCAGTCCTACCGCTACAGTGTATTTGGCGAGATCACCTTTGGCGCACCCCAGTATGAGAATGAGTATACCTACAACGGCGAAAGCTACA
>BLLU01000218.1 GCA_011959105.1 Lachnospiraceae bacterium
CTGAGCGCTTGGTATATTCTGAAAAGAATTCCTTTTGGGCTTCCAGACTGTTGAGCTGATCGGCTTTGTCGGTGGAGACTCGACAATAGGCTGCAATGTTCATAGTGTTACCTTTCTGTTATAGCTGTATCGTTCTGTTACATCTTTTATTATATATAAATCTAATAATTTGTAAACCTAGAAAAGGGAATGTTTTATCTTTTCATTCCCTTTTGCCCATTAGATATTAATTTTTGTATCCGGTGTTACAATATGGGTGTGTAATCTGCCCATTTTCTGCACTTCCCAATCCTCCATCACGTTTTCTAACAATATGATCTACAGAAGACGAATTAACATGAACAACTCCTCCACATATGCCACACCTTACAACTGACTTTAATGCTGTGGAAATATATGTTTCACTTTTTCTATTTGCATTAAAACTTTCTCCAATCTCATCCTCATCATTCACTAAATTAATTTTATTATATTTTTTCTTAATAGCTTGTCGTATATCAAATTCATTACACCCATCGGCTAATGAATCCATTATAAGAACAAACAACTCTTTTAATGGTATAGCACTTTTTTTCGTAGAACGAAGATTCCTGTTTATTTGATCAATAATGTAATCATTTTTATAAATAAATTCTTCAAACTCCGCTCGTACTGAAGTAAATTTATCAAATTGTTTTTTTTGCTTTAATTCTCTTACAAAAAGTACTGTTGCGTAAAAATTTGCCGGCTTAAAATTACCTTTCTTAGAATAGAAATATATAATCGGATGTAATCCTAATGACCCCGGATTTTTTGAATTAATAATTTCTAATATCTTTTTTGTATTTTTCAATACTTCTAAAGTTTCTTTTCCCTCCTGGTCCTTTTCCTCTGATATGACGTCATTAGAATAAACAAGTAAATCACATATCAATTGCAAATCCATCTGATTTTTCCCAGCAACGGCAACATCTAATGTCGTAATAGGTCTTTTTGTTTTTGGTAAAAAAAGTAAATCATTTATTTCTTTTGCAACACTTTCTATTTGCTCTTGTATTTCTAATTCGAATCCTTTCCAATATTTATACCCACTCCCCGAATATGCAATCGCTCTTGCTGCAATTCCCAATGGT
>BLLU01000219.1 GCA_011959105.1 Lachnospiraceae bacterium
CCGATCCAGTGCCCAGAGAATTACGGGACGGGGAAGCGGCCCGGAATTTCTCTGCAGGAAAAGGTACTGGATAGGCAGATGCGGAACTTATAATAAGGAGGATTTTTACATGAAGGTAGGTATTATTGGCGCGGGCACCATGGGTGCCGGAATCGCACAGGCTTTTGCAATGACGGACGGCTATGAAGTATGCTTATGCGACATCAAGCAGGAGTTCGCTGACGGCGGTAAGGCCAAGATCCAGAAGAACATCAATTTCCTGGTAGGCAAGGAGAAGATCACCGCCGAGAAGGGCGAGGAGATCCTGGGCAAGATCGCCACCGGTCTGAAGGATATCTGCACGGACTGCGATCTGGTAATTGAGGTTTGTCCTGAGAGCATGGCCATTAAGAAGCAGACTTTCGCGGAACTGCAGCAGATCGTAAAGAAGGACTGCATTTTTGCATCCAATACTTCCTCCCTGTCCATCACCGAGATGGGCAACGGCCTGGATCGTCCTCTGATCGGTATGCATTTCTTTAACCCTGCCGACAGGATGAAACTGGTTGAGGTAATCGCAGGTGCCAACACTCCTGCGGACCTGGTAGAGAAGATCAAGGGCATTGCCTCCGAGATCGGCAAGACCCCCGTGGAAGTGAACGAGGCCGCCGGCTTTGTGGTAAACAGGATATTGATCCCCATGATCAATGAGGCCATCAATGTATACGCCGCAGGCGTAGCTTCCGTGGCGGATATTGATGTGGCCATGCAGCTGGGCGCCAATCATCCCATGGGCCCCCTGGCTCTGGGCGATTACATCGGTCTGGATATCGTGCTGGCTATCATGGAGGTTATCTATGCGGAGACCGGCGATTCCAAGTATGCTCCCGCTCCCCTGCTGAGGAAGATGGTGCGCGCGGGCAAGCTGGGTAAAAAGACCGGCGAGGGCTTTTACAATTACGCAAAATAAAGCAGTCAAAATCTAGATGAAAGTGGAGGAATTAATCATGGATTTTACATTATCCAAAGAGCATGAAATGGCGAGACAGCTATTTAAGGACTTTGCCGAGAATGAAGTGAAGCCTCTTGCACAGGATGTGGACGAGGAAGAGCGCTTTCCCAAGGAGACCGTGGAAAAGATGGCGAAATTCGGTTTTATGGGCATTCCCGTTCCCAAGGAGTACGGCGGACAGGGTTGTGACATCCTGACCTATGCCATGTGTGTGGAAGAACTTTCCAAGGTATGCGGTACAACAGGCGTAATCGTATCTGCCCATACCTCTCTGTGCGTGGATCCCATCCTGACCTACGGTACGGAAGAGCAGAAGCAGAAGTACCTTCCCGACCTGGCCAGCGGCCGCAAGATCGGTGCGTTCGGCCTCACCGAGCCCGGTGCGGGAACCGATGCCCAGGGCCAGCAGACCAAGGCCGTATTGGAGGGTGACGAGTGGGTGCTGAACGGATCCAAATGCTTTATCACCAATGGTAAGGAAGCGGATGTCTACATTGTGATCGCCGTCACCGGCAAGATCGAGAAGAGAGGCAAATTCCTGAAGGAGATTTCCGCGTTTATCGTGGAGAAGGGTACTCCCGGTTTCACCTTCGGAACCAAGGAGAAGAAGATGGGTATCCGCGGCTCTTCCACCTACGAGTTGATCTTCACGGACTGCCGTATTCCCAAGGGCAATCTGCTGGGACAGCAGGGTAAGGGCTTCAATATCGCCATGCACACTCTGGACGGCGGCCGTATCGGTATTGCCGCACAGGCATTGGGCCTGGCAGAGGGCGCTCTGGAGACCACCATTGCCTATGTAAAAGAGAGGAAGCAGTTCGGCCGCTCCATCGGACAGTTCCAGAACACGCAGTTCCAGCTGGCCGACATGGCCACCAAGGTGGAAGCTGCCAAGATGCTGGTATATAAGGCTGCCCGCAAGAAGGACGAGTACAAGACCAATCCTAAGGTTTCCTATTCCGTGGAAGCTGCCATGGCCAAGCTGTATGCTGCGGAAGTAGCCATGGAAGTAACCACCAAGGCAGTACAGCTGCATGGCGGTTACGGCTACATCAGAGAGTACGATGTGGAGCGCATGATGCGTGATGCCAAGATCACCGAGATTTACGAGGGTACCAGCGAAGTGCAGAGAATGGTTATCTCCGCCAACTTGCTGAAGTAACTCTTGTGTCGCCCGTCCCCAGCGGATCGGTGCGATATGGCAGGCCGCTGCTTTGCCGAATAGGCATGCTCGGAGCCTAAGAAAAGGTTTTGAAACAACAGTGGCTTTAGATTGTAAAATATAAAAAAGGAGTGAAAATACGATGAAGATTATCGTTTGTATTAAGCAGGTTCCGGATACCAAGGGCGGCGTTAAGTTTAATCCCGACGGAACTCTGGATAGAGGCGCTATGTTGGCCATTATGAACCCGGATGACAAAGCTGGCCTGGAGGCGGCACTGCGTCTGAAAGACCAGTACGGTGCAGAGGTAACCGTGCTGACCATGGGGCTTCCCAAGGCAGCGGACGTGCTGCGTGAGGCCATTGCCATGGGTGCGGACAAGGGCATTCTGGTGACAGACCGGGTGCTGGGCGGCGCGGATACCTGGGCTACCTCCACCACCATTGCAGGCGCCATCCGCAATCTGGAGTATGACCTGATTATCACAGGCCGTCAGGCTATCGACGGCGATACCGCGCAGGTTGGCCCCCAGATCGCGGAGCATTTGCAGATCCCTGTGATCTCCTATGCCCAGGATATCAAGATCGAAGGCGACAAGGTAATCGTACAGCGCCAGTATGACGACAGATATCATGTGCTGGAGTCCCAGATGCCTTGCCTGATTACCGCTTTGTCCGAGTTGAACGAGCCCCGCTACATGACTCCCGGCGGCATCTTTGACGCATGCGCGGCAGAGATTACCACCTGGGGCAGAGCGGATCTGAAGGATGTGGATGACAGCAACCTGGGTCTGAAGGGCTCTCCCACCAAGATTGCTAAAGCCTCCGACAAGGTGCGCAAGGGCGCAGGCGAGAAGGTGGTTCCTGAGTCCCCCGAAGATGCAGTCGCTTACATCGTGGGCAAATTCAAGGAGAAGCACATCGTATAAAGATGGAACTAAAACTGCCTGTCCCCGAAACAATGCTGCGCTGAAGGGGGGAGTTATGTGCGGACGCCCAGGCGGCCGGACATGATTCACCGGAGTGTGCAGCGGCAGGG
>BLLU01000220.1 GCA_011959105.1 Lachnospiraceae bacterium
CCTGCCAGTATACCCACAATCACAAGAAGAACGAGGCAGAATAATTTTACAATGGTTGATACCGCTTATATGCGCAATAATTGTAATTACAATTATGCTGTTAAGGTTTTCCGTTGAAATTCGCAAAGATGCAGGTGAGGCAATTGAAAGAGAGTTGGAAGAGACCGCGCAGAAATATGCATTGAGAGTGATGAATGAGCTTCAGGGCATTCGTGATGCAGGCGAGACGGCGGCACAAGTGATTGGAGAGCAGCCGCCAAGAAGGACAGATACCACAACGCTGCTTCTGAAAGCGCTTGTGGATCAGACGCAGGTCTATGAGGTGGTTTACGTCAATGGAAAGGAAGCATTTATTGAAAAGGATGGCGAGTACACAAGCTTCGAGGGAAGAATTTATGATGAAGATTTGGAAACGATGCCGGATGTAGTGTATAAATATCTGCCAGATGATGATATACTGGGTATTCCTGCAATACAGATGATTGTTCCTGTATCAGAAGATGAAGGCAATTTATTTTTGTTTTATTCTGTAAAACGGATCAAAAATCTGATTAAAGTCAATCAGCAGTATGGGAATACATCATTTGCCGTTATGGTGGATAAAGATGGAAACATTCTTTCCCATGGTGAATCGGGAAGCAGCTTTTTAAAGGATGGGAATATATGGGCAGGGATTGACCGTAAATTTCAAAATGCCGGTACCCAGGCAAAGGTCGCAATGCAAAATGGCAGTACGGACAGCGTGAAGCTTTCTGTAAATGGCGAGGAGAAGACACTTGTTTTTACGCCCATTGGTATTAATGACTGGAATCTGGTGATGGGAGTGGATCAGAAATATGTGGACTCTAAGCAGAACGGAATATGGGGAAATGTTCTATTGATGATGATTCAGCTTCTTAGCGTTGTGGTCGTATTTTTCCTGGTCTATGTGATTGGAAACATTATAGGTAAAAGGCGAAACGCAGAAAAGAGTAAGACACTGCAGGAAAAAGCAGATACGGATCTTCTTACCGGTCTTAATAATAAGTTGGCAACAGAGCGAAAGATTAAGGAATACATAAAGGATTATCCAGATTCGCTGGCAATGATGTTTGTTCTTGACATTGATAATTTTAAGAAA
>BLLU01000221.1 GCA_011959105.1 Lachnospiraceae bacterium
ATCCTGTGCAAGACAGAGGAGCCTGATCATGGTGTGTCCGCTGGCTTTTGGGGAAGTGGGAGTAAAGGAAAGAGTGAAATCCGTATTGAATTACAAAAAACCGACATTATGGATCATGATAGCAACGGTAGCAGTATTAGTAATATTGGCGGTATGCTTTTTGACGAATCCCACAAGAGAGTATCAGATCAGAATTACAATACCTGCAGGAAGTACAGAAGCTTTTTGTTATTCAGATGAAGAAATCAGCCCTAAAGGTAATACGCTTACATTTTATGCCGGCGAAGGACTTGGGGATACGGAAATTGCATTGCTGCCTGTAGAGGTCAGGGAAGAAAACGCTTATGACGAACCCGCCTATATTACACCGGGAATGCCTGTGAAAATGGATGTAGAAAAAGGCGCATGGTTTAAAATAGGCGTAAATGTGCAGAATACGACAGATGAAAGTATGGACGTGTATGTATCTGTAAAAAATGTGGAAGTAAGGATTGCTTCTGTAAAGGAAGCTGGAGATAGCAGCCTATCCACAGAACAGACGCCAGGTGAGGAAAATGCTGCACAGCAGGAAACTGATGCTGATATGCAGGTATCTGATATTTTAAACGGAAGCAGTCCCGTTACTATATCAAGGGAAGATGCGCTAATCTTTCGTGCCTTTCTTGAATCCGGAGAATGGGATGATGGTATTTCGCGCTGTGCCAATAATTATGAACTTATATTTGATGGAAATACGGTAAGATACCATTCCGATTGTGGAACCTTTAATGATTCTGCTTACAACAGACATATCACGCTTAGTGAAGAAGATAAAGTGGAAGTGAATACTATTCTTGAGAAATATATTTCTTTACAGGCAGGGGAAATGCCAGTAAAAAATGATACTATACAGAATATCATGCTTTATGAACAGCCGGAAGCTGACAAGGTTTGCATAAAAGTACAGCCTTCCATGATAAGAGAGAATGCTTATTATTATATTCCTACAGATAAAGACCAGGAATGGCTGTCAGCACAAGTAGAGGCGCTGGATTTGGAAGGACAGCCGTTTGACAGACGTTGGGAAGGCCATAAAGAAAGGGGCTGGCAGATAATCTATAATGATATGGAAATCCGAGTGTTTGAAGGAGGGTATTTATACTATACTTATGATGACGAAAAGGGAATGATGGAGTGCTTCATAGAAGCGCCTAAGTTATGTGATTATATACAGATTATGTTGACAGAAAAAATAGGTTATCAAAATTATGATGTTTCTGACATAAAAGATATTGTATCCGCTAAGTTAGATGTTAAGTCTGCTTTTACTAGCGGGCAATTTTATAGTCAGACCATAACAGACGCAGAGACACTGCAAAAGTTTGAAGAGTGGTTCAGTAATGCAGAATATATGTATGGCGGAACAGAGTGCGGAACACAATATGCCTGTTTGGAATTGACGTTGGCAAATGGGGATGTAATGAAACTGTCGATGGCTACAGACAGTTGCCCGAATTTCCATATAGATGGAGTTGCTTATGATTATCGTCCGGTGTCAGATTGGAATAATAGTGAGTTTTACGTTACTGTTCAGAGGTCAGCTTGTGATAAACAAACCGATGGTGTAGACTAATCTTAGTCGAAACCATCGGTTTTCTTTATCCAAATATCTCGGATACTCTGTTATATAAATTTGATTCTTCGTTTTGGCGTATCTGAATAAGCATGCTCATGCATTCACAGAGATACTCGATGGACTCGAATCCCCTGAATGACACAGCCTGCTGCTGCTTGCGCTTATATCCTCTAAGCAGACGCTCCGCTTCATTGTTTGTAGCCGGAACTCTGTGATCATGCAGGAACAGAAGATGGTTGGACATGTATTCTTCCATCCGCAGATACAGGTTGTATCCGTCCTTATAATACTCACTTGCCGGAATGTATTCGTATTCCTCTTTCGCTTTTTGCAGTATTGCCCGGTAGCGTTCTTCATACCCCCTGACCTTTTCGGTGTCAGGGGGCGCCTCTTCCGGCAGGCCGTTCCGGTAGTGGATCATTTCCTGTACCAGGGCACGCATTTCCTTGTTCCAGGTCCGGTCAGCTTCATTATCTATGCTGTCCTTCAGATAGCGGAGGACATGCGCAAGACACTCCTGGTGTTGTGCACCATAGTTATAAAAGGTTTTCTCATGATCGTGAACCAGGGTTCCCTGGTAATCTTCGACCGGGGTGCCTTTTACTCCTTCGTGCCCTTTTTTCCTGCGTGCAAAATACATCGCTTTTCCATCCGGGGCAGCGCACACAAATACATAAGCATTTTTTCCGTTTTCCTTTGCGTTGGTACAATCCGTATGAAGGACGGGGCTAAGCAGCAGATCGGCAAACGTCGCTTTTCGTTCCTGTTCCGTTTTTTTTGGCAAATTCCCTGCCAAGCTTATTAACCATGCCCTTGGATATGCTGAGCCTGCCATCAGTCAAATCGGAAAGGAATTTCCTGCTTTTGTCGATGGAAGTGCAGCAGTCGTTATTCAACAGAAACAGGAAGGCCTTGACGCTTCCACCATAATTCACCTCGTCCACAACGCCGGGAGGAAACTCCGCATGGATCCGCTCGCCGGTTTTGGAATTATAATACACATCTGCGTGGTATTCCGTGACCTCCAGTATCGTACGTATGTTGACCAGCTGTTTCACGATCGTTTTTGAAGTCTTTTTGAAATCCGGATCTTCCAGCACTTCCCGGGGCGGCGGCAGCAGAACCGGATCCGTGGCAGGGATCTGCTTTTTCCTGCCGTGTCCCGGATGTCCCGGCTGGGCGCCCGGCTTACGGCCGCTTTTTTCCCGGCCGTTGGAGACCTTCTTGCGGCGGAGCGTTTTGGAAGAAGGGATGGAGGAATTTTCATAATCCCGGTTGATTTGCGCCCTCAGCTTCAAGTTCCTGCCCTTTTCCTCTTCCAGCGCCATTTCCAGCCCATAGATCTTATGGCGCTGCCGGGTTACCTTGTCCAGTGCGGCGTCTCTCTGTCTTTCTGCCTTTATGGAACGCCTTTCCATTCGTTCCAATTCTTTTCGCAAGGCCGACAGCTTTCGCTCGCATTCCTTTTGAAGTTCTTCAAATATCTCAAACCATTGATTGCGGACGGAAACGGTTTCACTGCGGGCACGTGAAAGCTCGTCCTTCAATTCCCGGATTTCCCGTTCCAAAGAACGTAATTCTTTCAGGTATTCCTCCTGCATGGAC
>BLLU01000222.1 GCA_011959105.1 Lachnospiraceae bacterium
AAAAATACTACTCGTCCCTTGACGGTCTGGATAGTCGGAACGGACGTAGAACGGGGGATTGCTTTTCGTAATTGGTGGTGTTAGTATATAAGTGTGGACAGAAAAAGTTGAACAACCTATACTATCAAGTGAAAGAGCAAAGGAGATGTTCAACATGGCAAAAAACCAAAAATCTTACACTCTGGAATTTAAACAGCAGATCGTGGATCTGTACAATGCCGGAGGAACCTCGTATCCACAACTGGAGCGTGAATATGGCGTAAATCGGAGTACTATCAGTGGCTGGGTAAAGCAGCTTTCCCCAATCAAAGTATCGGAGGAGGAAACGGTCACCCTCAGGGAGTATAAGGCTCTCCAGAAAGAGAACCAGCGTCTTAAGGCTGAGAATGAAATATTAAAAAAAGCGACCGCCATATTCGCAAAAGAACAATAGCCGAAATTGTGACTTTTATCCAGAACAACCTGACCGATTACTCTGTGTCCCAGCTTTGCAGTGCCTTGAAATTACCAAGGAGTACTTATTACAAGGCTCTGGTTCGTGTACCTTCAAATAAGCAAAAGGAGTATGAAGAATTCGGCCGGAAAGTGAAACAGGCATATGAGGACTCAAAACAGAGATATGGTGCTGTCAAAATATGCCGCATACTGAATGATAATGGTACACCTTGCAGTGTCAAGCGGGTGCAGAGGCATATGGCAGAGCAGGGGCTGCGCTCTGTTGTAGTAAGGAAGTACAACCACCATGCCAATCATGGCAGCGTCCCGGATAATAAGGTAAATATTTTGAAGCGTGATTTTGAAACGGATACCATCAACCAAAAATGGTGTACAGACATTACTTACATCCATGTTCAGAAAGAAGGATGGACCTATCTGGCGTCTGTTATGGATCTATGCAGCCGCAAGATCATCGGGTATGCCTATGGAACATCTATGACGGCGGAACTGGCAGTTCAGGCAGTAAAGAATGCGTGCCTGAATGTCGCGGATACAGAGGGGATTATCCTGCACAGCGACCTTGGAAGCCAGTACACAGGCCAGGTATTTGAAAACTACTTGGCCGGCAGGGGAATCCTGCATTCTTTCAGCCGTAAGGGGAATCCATATGACAATGCCTGTATTGAGTCATTCCATTCCGTGCTGAAAAAGGAAGAAATCTATCTCCATACCTATCAGGATTCAACGGAAGCCCGCAGAGCAATCTTTGAATACATAGAGGGCTGGTATAACCGTAAAAGAATACACAGTGCTATTGGTTATATGACACCCCAACAAAAGGAGGATGAAGAACTTAAAACAGCAGCATAACCTTTCAACTTTTTTTGTCTAAAGTATTGACATAGATCCATTGGGTATGCTATAATTTCCCCCAGTACAAACCGATAAATTGGGATTTATGAAAGTGAGGGAAATATATGTGGTTTTGGTGGTTCATATTTGTTTGCGATTTACTTATTCCAATCACAATGATTATTGCTGGTAATATGATGTGGAAACATGCTCCTAAAAAAATCAATGGAATAATCGGTTATCGAACAGCACGTTCTATGAAAAATATAGACACATGGAAATTTGCACAGGCGCATTGTGGCCGCTTATGGCGGAAAATTGGTTGGGTTATTTTGATACCATCAGTTGTTATCCATTTTCCTTTTTATCATAGTTCAGAGAATATAATTGGAACGGTTGCGGCGATTCTATGTACAACACAATGTCTGATTTTAGTATTAGCTATTTTCCCAACAGAATACGCCTTAAAAAGAACGTTTACTGAAGAGGGAGTACGAAGATAAATTCCAGTTTATCGGTCTAATAAAAGTCCAAAACAGGGCAGCGGTGGCAAGCATTGACAATCCCGCCGCCCTGTCTGTTATCGCTCCATATCCTGCTTTCTGTGGGGCTGTTGT
>BLLU01000223.1 GCA_011959105.1 Lachnospiraceae bacterium
GAGGCCCTTGCGCTCGCGCGGCAGGCCATCGAGATCGCCCGGCAGGCTGCGCAGGCCGTGGTCGACCTGAGCAACACCGTCGCGCAGAACACCAGCAAGATCACGACCCTGTGGGATGCAGTGTTCGGCGACATCGTGACCAACCCCTTCCAGATCACCTTCGTGGATCTGGATGGCATCACTCTCACGACCGGCATCTGGAACGCTTCGCTCCAGCGCCTCGAGTGTTAAGCCGTGCGCGGGCATGGGTACACCCCGATCCCGCTGCCGGAGGCGTCCTGCGTCATCGCTCACCTGTTCGTCGAGCTTGCGCTTCCATGCTCCTGCTGCAAACAGGAGGACGGCCTGATCGTTATACAGGGGACAGCCTACGACGGGACGGGTGCAAAGATCACAATAAAAGGCGAGGAGGTGAGATTTTATGGCAAGCAACGGACACTCGCGGCCATACGAGCGGGCCAATGTAGGCCGCCCGCCCTTCGGCCGTGAGAAACTCCCCGAGATGCAGGTCATCACCGACGCCAAGGAGCTCGAAAAGCACACATACCTCAAAACGCGCAACCCCAACATCTTCCCGAAGAAGGAAAGGCTCGGGCTCGCGCAACGCATGATGAACGAGGCGAGCGATCTGGTGGCCGATCTCATGGAGGCCAACGACCTGCTCCTGAGCGACCACGAGGAGCGGGAGCTCCGATACAGGGCGCAGCGCTCAGCTCTGCGCAACTGCCGGAAGCTGCTGCACCACATCGAGCTCGCCCACGAGATCCTCAGCGGCTTCAGTGATGACGCCTTCGCCTACTGGTCGCGGATGGCGACGGGAGTGAAAAACCAGACAGCAAAGTGGTACAAGTCAGATAAAGAAAGGGCCGCCAAGATGGACGCGCAAGCGCGCCATCAATAGCAGCCCTGTGGGGTACGCCTTGTTTTTTCGTGCCGGGTCGGCCAACAACGCCCGCAATGTCAACTCCGATGGCACGCTGAACAGGAACAACGCCTACAACGGCAACAACGGCCTGCGCCCCGCTTCGATGGAAAGCCCGACTTATTAACCGCCGAGAGGCGGCGAACACTGTGCACCATCGTCCAAGGAAGGCGTATCCCTCCCGCAGCCTGCGCCGTCTGACCGGCGCGGTCAAGGGTAAACACAGGACTGCCGATGCCCCCGGCGGCGCACGCAAAGCGTGGCCGGAGCTATCCACGGCAGGGATATTTTTATGGAAAACAAAGTAAATAGCTTTACCTCGCTATACGCCGCCTATAAGAAAACCCGCTGCGGAAAGCGAGACAACCCGACAGCCATGCGCTACCGCATGGAGGCCATTGAGCGCACCGTCGACCTGTCCGAGCGCCTTCAGCGGCGCGAGTACACCTTCGGCCCGTACTACCCCTTCAAAGTCTACGAGCCCAAGGAGCGGCTCGTCCTTGCTATCGACTTCGAGGGCAAGGTCGTCCAGCACTCGCTCTGCGACAACATCCTCGAGCCGGTATTCTGCCGGCGTTTTATCAGGGATAACTATGCCGGGCAAATCGGCAAAGGCACCCACGATGGCCTCGACCGTCTGGCCGACGCTATGCGCCACTACTTCTTCAGCCGGAAAGCGGCAGACGAGGCATCACGCAGAGCCGCCGGCCTCCCATATCGGCCGATGGAGGAGTGGGACTACGCCGACGGCTGGGTGCTCAAGGGCGATTTTTCAAAGTTCTTTTATACCCTGCTCCATTCCTGCTGTTACGAGACCGCCCGCAAGGCGTTCAGCGTCATCGACGACGCCGAGCTGCGCGACTTCGTCGAGTGGCTGCTGTGGATCATCATCGACAGCACGCCGGATCCGGGCATACCAATCGGCAACCAGTCGAGCCAACTGCTCGCCCTGCTCTATCTGGACGAGTTCGACCACTGGCTGCGCGAC
>BLLU01000224.1 GCA_011959105.1 Lachnospiraceae bacterium
GAACACCTAAACCCGCCCGGCTCTGCGCCGGGCCACAGCCTGCCGCCAAGCAGCCGGTCAAGTTCTGGAATATCGCCAGCACTGGAGACGACACCGGCGAGATCCTGCTGTATGGCGATGTAATGAGCCGCCAGCCCGTCGACTGGTGGACGGGAGAGCCGGAGCCCGGCCTCTACATCACCCCCGAGGGCTTCCTCGAGGATCTGGCCGCTGTCAAAGACAAGGGCAACATCACCATCAAGATCAATAGCTGCGGCGGCGACCTCTACACCGGCATCGCTATCCACAACGCTATCAAGGGCCTGAGCGGCCATAAGGTCGTCGTCGTGGAGGGCATCGCAGCCAGCGCCGCAAGCGTCATCATGTGCGCGGGCGACGAGGTACAGGTCTACCCCGGCAGCATGGTGATGATCCACGGAGTCGCCGGTCTGCTGTGGGACTACTACACCCTCGCAGATCTGAAGAAGCTCCAAAAGGACTTTGACGCGAGCGAGCGGGCCATCGCCGAGATCTACCACGCAAAGACAGGTCTCGAGGTCGATCAGCTCCGCGGCATGATGACCCGGGAGACATGGATGGTCGGTCAGGAGGCCGTCGACAACGGCTTCGCCGACACCGTCCTCGACGGGCAGAGCCCCGAAGTGGAGGTAAGCGCCGACAAGCAGGTGCTCCTCGTCGCAGGCATCCAGCACAGCATCAAGGGCCTGCACAATATCCCCGACACGATCCGCGTGTCCAATAGCATCCACGCCGCTCCTGCGGCTGGAAATAAAAAGCCGACCGTCACAGGCGGCGAAAACAGAAAGGAAGATGTACCCATGACTCTCGAGGAAATGAGAGCACAGCACCCCGACCTCGTGGCTCAGATCGAGCAGCAGGCCGCCGCTAATGCCGTGACGCAGGAGCGGGCCCGCATCGAGGCCATCGACAGCATCGCCGCCAGCGTGGGCGACGCTCAGCTCGTCAGGGACGCCAAGTATGGCGAGGAAACCTGCACCGCTGAGCAGCTCGCGCTCAAGGCTATGCAGAAGCAGGCCGCCCTCGGCGCCAAGCATCTGAAGGACGCGGCCGCGGACAACAACGACTCCGGCGCTGAGGATGTCGGCGCTGCCCCTAACGGCGGCGAGGAAGGCAGCGAGAACGACGACAAGGCCAAGGTGGACGCCGTCGTCGGCATCTACAACTCCACCAAGAACGGAGGGAAGAAGTAATGAGCAAGAGACTCGACGAAAACATCGGCGCCGTCGGCTATGACGGCCTGATCGTGTCCAACGACCCCGTCGCCGATGTGGTGACAGTGGAATTTCCCGACACCCCCGCCGGCATCGTAAAGCGCGGCACCGTCATCTCCGGCACTCCCGGCGGCAAAGACTTCGCCGCTCTGGCTGCTGCTGTGGCCGATGGCAAGGCCCTGTATGTGCTGGCCGACGATGTGGACACCGCTGTCAGCACCACCGGCACCGCCTACCGCACCGGCCACTTTGCCCGCAACAAGCTGACCGTGGCCGAAGGCTACACCCTGACCGCCGCAGACGAGGAGGCCCTGCGCAAGAGCGGGATCCTGCTGTCTGACGCGCTGGACTATTAAGAGCAAAGGAGGATAACAAAATGCCTTTTAACTTTTACGACACCCACACGCTGCTCATGGCCGTCCAGCAGCCCACCCATGCGGCGACCTTCCTGCGTGACCGCTACTTCCCCACCAACGACGCGAGCGACATCTTCGCTTCTGAGGATGTGCTCGTTGAGTACCGTGACGGCACCCGCAAGCTGGCGCCCTTCGTGGCTCCTCGCAAGGGCGGCGTCACCATCCTGCGCAAGGGCTACAACATGGAGCGCTACACCCCGCCCTTCGTGGCTCCTCGCCGCATCCTGACCCTCGACGAGCTGCGCAAGCGCGGCTTCGGTGAGGCTCTGTACTCTCAGCTCACTCCCGAGCAGCGCCAGCAGGTG
>BLLU01000225.1 GCA_011959105.1 Lachnospiraceae bacterium
ATTAAAATTTTCAATCGCGAGATTTGTGTCTGCGCGGTGCTTGCCACAAACTCGTTATGCACAAAAAGCAGCGCAGAAATGAGGAAAAAATATGGACAGAATAAGAATTGGGATTTTGGGATATGGCAATCTTGGCAGGGGTGTGGAGTATGCGGTGGCCCAGAATGAGGATATGGAATTGACGGCTGTGTTTACCCGCCGGGATCCCTTGGGGGTGGAGACGGCCAGCGGTGTGCCTGTTTACGGCGCGGGCGAGCTGCCGGGGAAAAAGGACGAGATTGATGTTCTGATACTCTGCGGCGGTTCCGCCACGGATCTGCCCGGGCAGACCCCTGCGTATGCGGAATATTTCAATGTGGTTGACAGTTTTGATACCCATGCCAATATTCCGCAGCACTTTGCCGCGGTGGATCAGGCGGCGAAAAAAGCGGGCAGGGTGGCAATGATTTCCGTGGGCTGGGATCCGGGTATGTTTTCCCTGAACCGCCTGTATGCCAACGCAATACTGCGGGACGGCAGCGACTACACGTTCTGGGGTAAGGGGATCAGCCAGGGACATTCCGACGCCGTCAGGCGCATTCCCGGAGTCAGGGATGCCAGGCAGTATACCATTCCAGTAGAGTCTGCCTTGGCTTCCGTGAGGGCCTGCGAGAATCCGGAACTGACCACCCGCCAGAAACACACCCGGGAATGCTTTGTGGTGGCAGAGGAGGGAGCCGACAGGGAACGGATTGAGAAGGAAATCAAGTCCATGCCCAACTATTTTGCAGAGTATGATACCACGGTGCATTTCATCACCGAGGAAGAACTGCGCCGGGACCATGGGGGCATCCCCCACGGCGGTCTTGTGCTGCGTACCGGAAAGACGGGGGCAAAGGGGCAGCATAACCATGTGATTGAGTACAGCCTGAAGCTGGATTCCAATCCTGAGTTTACGGCCTGTGTGCTGACTGCCTACGCCAGGGCGGCGTACCGTATGAGCCGGGAGGGGATGAGTGGCTGCAAGACGGTGTTTGATGTGGCTCCGGCTTATTTAAGTCCGATGAGTCCGGAAGAAATGCGGGCGCATCTGCTGTAAGAGAACAGGCTATTGGGAAAGGATTCCCGACTGTCTGGTAGGAGAAGGAAAATAGATGAAGAAAGAAGCATTTGTAACCAAGGCACAGATAGAAGAGATCGCAAAGACTTATCCCACTCCCTTTCATATTTATGACGAGAAGGGGATTCGGGAAAATGCCCGGGCGCTGAAAGAGGCATTTGCCTGGAATCCGGGATACCGGGAGTTCTTTGCGGTAAAGGC
The DNA here is from genome assembly GCA_011959105.1 of Lachnospiraceae bacterium. Taxonomy (GTDB): domain Bacteria; phylum Bacillota; class Clostridia; order Lachnospirales; family Lachnospiraceae; genus Acetatifactor. Next base: position 1,301 of record BLLU01000225.1, read on the forward strand.
CACCCCCAATCCCTTTCTGATGGATATTCTGCGGGAGTATGGCTGCGGCACGGATTGTTCCTCCATGACGGAGTTGATGCTCAGCCATGCCATGGGGATTCCGGGGGAGGATATTATGTTTTCTTCTAATGATACCCCCGCGGAGGAGTTTGCCTATGCGGCCCGCATCGGGGCGACCATCAACCTGGACGATATCACCCATATTGACTTTCTGGAGAAAACTCTGGGGTATCTCCCCAAGACTATAAGCTGCCGCTTCAATCCCGGGGGATATTTTTCTCTGGGCACGGATATTATGGACAATCCCGGGGACGCCAAGTACGGCTTTACCACGGAGCAGATGTTCGAAGGCTATAGAATCTTGAAGGCCAAGGGGGTGGAGCATTTTGGCATTCATGCATTTCTGGCCAGCAATACCGTGACCAATGCCTATTACCCGGAGTTGGCGAAGCAGTTGTTTGAACTGGCTGTACGGCTTAAGCAGGAGACGGGCGCGGACATCCGTTTTATCAATTTGTCCGGCGGGATCGGCATCCCTTATCGCCCGGATCAGGAACCCAATGATATCCGTGTGATCGGAGAGAGCGTCAGGAAGGTATATGAAGAGGTGCTGGTTCCGGCAGGAATGGGAGATGTGGCAATTTACACGGAACTGGGACGTTTTATGATGGCCCCCTATGGCCATCTGGTGACGCAGGTAATCCACCAGAAGCATATCTATAAGGAGTATCTGGGCGTGGACGCCTGTGCCGTGAACCTGATGCGTCCCGCCATGTATGGAGCATACCACCATATCACGGTGCCGGGCAAGGATGAGCAGCCCTGTGACCATATGTATGACGTGGCGGGTTCTCTGTGTGAGAACAATGATAAATTCGCCATAGACCGGATGCTTCCCCGGGTGGAGATCGGGGATTATCTGGTTATTCATGATACGGGTGCTCACGGCTTTGCCATGGGTTACAATTACAACGGCAAGCTGAAGTCCGCGGAACTGCTGCTGAGAGAGGACGGCAGTGTACAGCTGATCCGGCGGGCGGAGACAGCAAAAGACTATTTTGCGACTTTTGACTGTTTTGATATATTTGACAGGATGTTTCCCGCCGGGAACAAGGAATCGAACCAGACAGACTGTTAAGCGCCCGTTAAAGCGGGCAGATGGGAGTGGACATGAGATATCCCCGGGATTTGGCAAAAGGCGGCACAATCGGATTTCCGGCTCCTTCTTTTGGATGCAATATCGAGCCTTATCGGAGCGCGTTTGATCATGCTCTGGACAGATGGCAGAGTATGGGATATAAGACATTGCCGGGCCCCAACTGCTATGTGGGTGAAGGGGTGGGCATCAGCAATACGCCGGAGAAATGCGGCGCGGAGATCATGGAGATGTTCTGCGGGCAGGAGGCGGATGTGCTGATTTCCTGCGGCGGCGGTGAACTCATGTGTGAGATACTGGAATATGTGGACTTCCCCCGGCTGGCTGAGGCGGAACCCAAGTGGTTCATGGGATATTCGGACAATACGAATCTGGTTTATCCCCTGGTGACGCTGTGCGACACAGCGGCGGTCTATGGACCCTGCGCTTCTGCCTTTGGCATGGAGCCCTGGCATGCATCCATTGACGACGCTTTTAAACTGCTCACAGGAGAAAAGCGGGTCATGGAAAATTATCCTCTGTGGGAGAAAGAATCCCTGAAGAATGAGGAAAATCCGCTGGAGCCTTACCATGTGACGGAGCCTCTGGCTTTGAAAGTTTTCACAGAGGGACAGCTGGTGGAAGATCCCGGCAAAGCGGGAACGGAACTGCGCGTCACCGGAAGGTTGCTGGGCGGCTGTATGGACTGCCTGGTCAATCTTCTGGGTACCAGGTATGACGGTACTGTGGCGTTTTGTGAGAAATATCGGGAGGACGGCATATTGTGGATGCTGGAAGCATGTGACCTGAATGTGATGGCCATCCGCCGGGCCATGTGGCAGATGGAACAGGCCGGATGGTTTAGACATGTGAAGGGCTTTCTTTTCGGCAGGGCACTGAACGGACAGCCCATGATGGACCTGGACGCTTATCAGGCGGTGCTGGCGGTGGCTGCGAAGTACCATGTACCTGTGCTTATGGATCTGGATATCGGTCATCTCAGTCCTATGATGCCCCTGGTAGTGGGCAGCATGGCCACGGTGACTCTGCAGGGCAATTATGTGAAGGTGGAGATGGAATATAGGTAGGCGTATTATGGGCTTGCGGCAAGAAGAACAGCGGCTGATACGGCTGAAAAATTTATCCGGCATTTGGCTAAAATTTTCCTTGCAAAACAATCCTTTTTGTGATAAAATCAATTTGCTGTGAAAGAATTGCACTACTTGCTGGTGTGGCGGAATGGCAGACGCAGCAGACTCAAAATCTGCCGAGGGCAACCTTGTGTGGGTTCAAGTCCCACCACCAGCACGAAACTGAGAGAAACCGCTGAAAACCCTGTTATTTCGAAGGTTTTCAGCGGTTTTTCAGTGTAGGCAGGTTATAGTATCGGTGCTTAGAGATAGGCCTCATATTTCGTTTTCCAGTCCGGTTCTGACCAATATTCGGAACCGTCCCGGAGCCTTCCGATCAATCGGTACTGAAACATCTCCCGGCGGATCAGTTCGATATCACTGAAGGTGATGGAATCCCGGATGATCCGGTTTACTTCTTTTTCCGTATATTTTCTTTCGGGACTTATTTTCAGGGCAATCTGGATGAGCGCCAGGATTCTCATGGGCTTTTTGGACGGATACTGGGTCAGCCGGTTATCGGAATCATAGTATCTCCTGAGTTTTTCAATGTATTGTTCCATGTCCTTTTCCATAGGATGGCCTCCTTCGGTTTTTCTAATTATATAGTTGTGAGGGAGATCTGTCAACCGGGAAGGGGGACGGCAGGAGAGACGGGGCATTGCCCACAGAGCAATCCAATATATTTTCTGAAAAAATATGGATATATTGGGTAAAGATTAGTATAATGTGATTGGCTGGCATACGAATCGTCAGAAACTGATGGGGAGTAACAGACAGCAGATTCTGACCAGGGAAACAGGAGGCATCATGGAAGAACATAAGCGGAGAAAGCGGTATTCGGGAACTCATCCGAAAACCTTTGCGGAAAAATATAAGGAACATAATCCGGAAAAATATGCCGACACGGTAGCCAGGGTCATCGGCAAGGGAAGCACCCCTGCAGGCATGCATCTCTCCATTATGGCGGAAGAGGTGCTGGAAGTGCTTCGGATTCAGCCGGGGGAAAGAGGATTGGATGCCACTTTGGGGTACGGCGGTCATGCCAGGCGGATGCTGGAATGTCTGGAGGGCAGGGGCCATCTCTGCGGACTGGATGTGGACCCCATTGAGATTGTTAAAACCAGGGAGCGCCTGCGGAAAGCGGGATATGGCGAGGAGATCTTTACGGCTATTCGGGAAAATTTTGCCCGGATTGACAGTGTGGCCCGGACCCATGGCCCCTTTCAGTTTGTGCTGGCGGATCTGGGGGTATCATCCATGCAGATTGACAACCCGGAGAGGGGTTTTTCCTATAAGCAGGACGGTGTACTGGATCTGCGGCTTGATCCGGAGAGCGGCGTTCCGGCCTGGCAGCGACTGTCCCGGATGAGCCGGGAGGAAATACAGGGCATGCTGGAGGAAAATGCGGACGAACCTTATGCCCGGGAGATTGCGGGGTACATTGCCCGACAGCGGAAAAAAGGGCTTGTCCTGCGCACCACCGCCGATCTGCGGGAAGCTGTGGAGACGGCGCTGGCCTTTCTGCCGGAGAATGGAGAGAAGAAGGAAGTGCTGAAGAAAACCTGCCAGCGAGTGTTCCAGGCCCTGCGGATTGATATAAACAACGAGTTTGAGGTGCTGGAGGCTTTTTTGATAAAACTTCCTCAGGTTTTGGACAAGGGGGGAAGGGTGGCCATACTGACTTTCCACTCGGGAGAGGACAGATTGGTGAAAAAGGCATTTCAGGAGTATTACCGTCAACAGATCTTTACGGAGATCTCCAGGGAGGTGGTACGTCCTTCCCCGGAGGAATGCAGGGCCAACGGCCGGGCGCGTTCCACCAAGCTGCGCTGGGCCGTAAGGGGATAGCGGGCCGGAAGATAATTTGATGTTTTTGCTTTTATAGAAGGGATCAGTGGAAATAGAGATGAGATACCAAATCAGACATGCCCTGGTACAGTACGGGGCGGATACCATATTGGAAGATGTAAATTTTGAGGTACATGACAGGGAGAAAATCGCTATTGTGGGCCGCAATGGCTGTGGTAAGACCACGCTGTTGAAACTCATCGTGGGGGATATCCGGATGAACAATCTGGACAGCGATGAGGAGTGCGGCATCACCATGGCGGGCAAACAGGAGATCGGTTTTCTGCGCCAGGTGAACTTTGAGGAGAAGGAAGTTACGGTGGAGGAGGAGATCAAGAAAGTATTCGCTCCCGTTTTTGCCTGCGAAAAGCGCATGAATGAACTGGAGGAACTGATGAAGGCCTCCGATGACCGGCAGCTTCTGGGGGAGTACGACAGTCTGCAGAGAAAAATGGAGGCGCTGCGGGGCTACTCCTGGCGGCAGGATATGGAGATTATGTTCCAGCGTTTCGGGTTTGCCCTGGAGGATTTAAGCCGTCCCATCGGGAGTTTTTCGGGAGGGCAGCAGACCAAAGTTGCTTTTATTAAGCTGCTGCTGGGACGGCCTGACATCATGCTTCTGGACGAGCCCACCAACCATCTGGACCTGCCCACCATCGAGTGGCTGGAGGGTTATCTGAAAAACTATGACAAGGCGGTGATCATTGTATCCCATGACCGAATGTTCCTGGACAAGGTGATCGATGTAACTTACGAGATCGAGTATCACAGGATCAGGCGTTATGTGGGTAATTACTCCGCCTTTATGAGACAGAAGCAAGAGGCTCTGGTGAAGCAGGAAAAGGACTATGAGGAGCAGCAGAAGGAGATCCAGAGGCTGACGGAGTGGATAGAGAAATGGAAGAATACGCCCTCCAAGGTGGCGGCCACCCGGTCCAAGCGCATGATGATTGAGCATATGGTCAAGATCGAGAAGCCCAGGCGTTTTGACACCAGGGCCTTTCATGCCAGGTATGAGCCCAGGATCGAGAGTTATACCAATGTGGTGCAGGCCAGAGACCTTTCCATCGGGTATGACAGTGAACTGGAAAGAGTCAGTTTTCTCCTGCAAAAGAAGGAGCGCCTTGCCATCATCGGGGAGAACGGCAAAGGAAAATCCACATTGCTGAGGACTCTTATCGGGGAACTGCCCGCTCTGGGAGGGGAGTTCAAATTCGGACAGAATGTGGAGTGGGGATATTTTGACCAGCAGAAAGCGGTGCTGGATGACGCAGACCCCCGGCAGACCGTACTGGACAATTTCTGGGAAGAGTATCCTCATTATGTGAGGGAGGAGGTGCGCAGCGCCTTGGGGGGCTTTTTGTTCTCCGGGGAGGATGTGACGAAACTCATGGGCCAGCTTTCCGGCGGCGAGAAGGTGCGGCTGTCCCTGTGCAAGATGCTGCAGACCCGGCCCAATCTGTTGATTCTGGACGAGCCCACCAATCATATGGATATCATCGGCAAGGAGGCCCTGGAGCAAATGCTGCGGGAATATGCGGGCACGGTGCTGTTCGTGTCCCACGATCGGTATTTTATCAGCCGGATTGCCACGGGGATACTGGAATTTTCCCAGGAGGGCGTGCAGCAGTATAAGATGGATTATGAGGAGTATCTGGCCCAGAAGCAGAAAGAGGCCGCCGGCCTGGTGGGGGGCCGGGGACCGGCGCAGTCCGCAGGGACTTTGGAGAATGACAGTGCTGGCCGCAAAGCGCGGACAGGGCAGTGGGAGGGAGGAAAACAGACAGTACAGTCGGCAGTTCCTACCCTGACAGATGTGTTTGACAAAAAGACTTATTACAATCCGGGGAAGATCCGTTCCCGCTTGAAGAGCCAGCTTGAGAAATATGAGCGTCTGCTGTCCGAGAGCGAAGGCAGGCTGGCGGATTTGCAGATGCAGTTGGCGGATCCGGCTCTTGCCAGCGATTATTCCAAGCTGATGGAAATCCAGGAGACCATAGACACGGAGGAGAAGAACCAGGAAAGCCTGTTGGAACGTCTGCTGGAGACAGAGACGGAACTGGCGGAGATGGAGGAGTAAAACAGTCGCATCGGATAGTACCATGTGGGACGGAAAGGCGTGAGGAGGGATCCATGGCAAGGAAAGTCGGAATAGGATTACAGAATTTCGGAGACTTAAAGAGAATCCCGGTCAGGATGTATTGATCGGGGATATGAGCGATATGCGGAACTGAAAACAGGGGCTGGGGGAATATGCAAAAACCCGACGAAACACTATATAGAAAGGGAAAATGATGGTAAAACATATTATTTTGTGGACTCTGAAGGAGGAATTCACTGCCGGGGAGAAGGCGGAGATCAAAGCCGGCATTAAAGCCGGACTGGAGGGACTGGCGGGTAAGATCCCCGGCCTGCTGGAGATCAAAGTATATACGGAGGGCCTGCCCAGTTCCAATGCGGATCTGATGCTGGATTCCAGTTTTGCGGACGAGGCGGCGCTGAAAGCATATGCGGTGCACCCGGAACATGTGGCGGTGGCAGACGGTAAAGTCAGGCCTTATACGGCAGTGAGAAGCTGTCTGGATTATGAGATCTGACGCAGAGACCGCCTGCCCCTGCAAACGGCTGAAGTGCCCACGACATGGGGACTGCGGGGCCTGCAGGGAATACCACAAAGACAGCCGCTATAAGCCGTCTTGTGACAGCATCCCCAAAACAAAGCAGGGAACAAAAAGGATTTGACTCTGTTTTTTACAGATGTTAAAATAAGCAGCAGCGGACGATTAAAAAGCATATAGTGTACGGATCAGACCGATCCACCAAAAGGAGAGAAAACATGATAGTAGTAAAACCGGCGGTTGAGATTATTGATATGGCTGATTATTCAGACATTTTAAGAAAAATAGAAAAGATAGGAAGGGTTTGCTATAAAAGCGAGGATCGGATCCAGGATGATTCTGCGGAAAAATTTATTGGGGGGATTATAAAAAGGGGACATGAATCGGTAATCGAACATGAGAGCGTAAGCGTAAAAGTGATCTGCGACCGTGGTGTGACTCATGAGATTGTAAGGCATAGGGTGGCCAGCTATAGCCAGGAGAGTACTCGGTATTGCAATTATTCCAAGGACAAATTCCAGGGACAGATATCGGTGATTGATATATCTACAGGATTTTCTTATGATATGGAAAATCCTGCCGACTGCCGGAAATATACGATATGGCATGATGCCATGGAATATGCGGAGAAATCTTATTTTCAAATGTTGGAAGCAGGTGCGTCTCCCCAGGAAGCCAGATCCGTCTTACCCAATTCGTTGAAAACGGAATTGGTGATGACGATGAATTTAAGAGAGTGGAGGCATTTCTTCAAATTGAGACTTGGCAGCGGCGCCCATCCGCAGATGAAGGAGATTTCAAGATTGATATTGGAGGTATTCAGACAAAAGCTGCCTGTATTTTTTCAGGATATAGAGGAGTGAGCAGGTAAAAATGCGGTTGATACCGTAAATGCTTATGAAATTTTTTAAAGGAGCTTCCTGTATAATTCAAGTATAGGGAATTCCAAGAAAGAAGGTTGAGAAAAAAATACCTCAGAGTAAAATAAGATTACTGACTTCGGATGGTTAGTAAAAATCTTATTGAACAGAGAGGTATCTAAAATGAATTGTAACACACAAAACGCAAAAATTGCATCCATAACTGAAAAAACCTTGATTGTTGGAATCGATGTGGGAAGTGAAACCCACTATGCCAGGGCATTCGACTGGCGCAACTATGAATATACCAGAAAGCCACTGGAATTCAGTAACACAGAGGCAGGGTTCCGGACATTCAAAGCATGGCTGGAGGATATAGCGGCGAAACACGGTAAAACTGCCGTAATACCGGGCATGGAGCCGACAGGACATTACTGGTTTGCCCTGGGGAAATTCCTGCAGGACAGCGGGATGAGACCTGTGCATGTGAATCCCCACCACGTGAAAAAATCAAAAGAACTGGATGACAACAACCCCAGCAAAAATGACCGCAAAGATCCAAAGACGATCGCCGCACTTGTCAATGAGGGGAGGTTCTCTTACCCTTACATACCGGCCGGTATTTATGCAGAGATCAGGAGCTTATCGAACCTGCGTTTCCAGACGCAGGAGGAGCTTACAAGGATCAAGAACCGTACCGCCAGATGGTTTGCCATCTACTTCCCTGAATATAAAGACGTTTATGGGGATTATAAGGCAGTCAGCGGGAGGATGGTACTGAAGGAAGCGCCGCTGCCGGAGGATATTCATAAACTTGGCGCAGAAGGTGTGAACCGGATATGGAGGGACGCAAAGCTCAGAGGCGCCGGAATGAAGAGGGCAAAGGCCCTGGTATCGGCAGCGGGGCACAGCGTAGGAAGTAAGGAAGCACCGGGAGCGGCAAGGATGGAACTGAAGAACCTGCTGAACGACATGGATGTATATACCTCAAGGCTGGAGGAGCTTTTCCTGAAAATAGAGGAAAAGCTGAAAGAGATCCCATATGTTGATAAACTGATGGGGATTAAGGGGATCGGCCTGGTAACAGTCAGCGGATTCATTGCGGAGGTGGGAGACATAGGACGTTTTGACAACCCAAAGCAGTTACAGAAGCTGGCGGGATATGGGATTGTGGCGAATGATTCCGGGAAGCATAACGGCGAGAGCCGGATCAGTTACAGGGGAAGGAAACGCCTGAGGTATGTGCTGTATGAGGCGGCGATATCCTTGATTGGGAAGAATGCAGAGTTCAGGGCAATACATGAGTATTACCGGACACGTAAAGAAAACCCGTTAAAGAAGATGCAGTCTGTAGTGGCGGTAGCGTGCAAGGTTCTGAGGATATTTTACACGATACTGACAAAAGGTGTAGACTATGATGCCGGAAAACTGATGGGTGACATCAGGAGACCGCGGATCCAGGCGGCGTAAGAAACGAACATAAACCACAAGCGGGCAATGCCCTGTCATGGTTGGGTTGAACTTTCAAAAATTTTGATTGAGAGTTGAATCCAGCTGTGACGGGAAAGCTGGAAAGTATGGGGAACGATCCGGGAAAACGTCCACCGAAAGGTGCCGGTGAGGGAAGCATAAGAGACAGGTCAGTAAGACTTATAACAAAGAATGAGCCGGTAGTCGGCAGGAATATTATCCATAGGGCATGACCCTGTAAAGGAGCTAAGCTGACACCCTGGTTATGGACAGGCGGGACGAAGGAAGTTAGGACCCCGAAGAGATGAGGGTGATCCTGGTAGACACGGGAGGTTCGCTGCCGTAGAAGGAGGGGCATACACAAGGCCATGTAGAGCGGAAACGGAAGACGTTCTATTTCGTATACCCCAACACCTCTATTTTCGTACCAGATACAGAGAAATGTCCATCATCGTGGCTCATTCATCTGAGATATGTAACTAAAAATTCCTTGAAAATCAAGGGAAAAAGACTTGACTAAATAGGGAGGAAAAAGAAATGAATAAACAGGAAGCGGAACAATATGCGTTTGAGATCATCCCTCTGCCCAGGGAAAAGTGGCAGGGAACGCCCATCCCCATGAGGTATACCACTAAGGAATATTATGATGTGGAGATGGAGGAGAGCCCGGAAGGCTTTCGGGTTATTATGGAGAAGAAATCCTTTGCGGAACCGGTAAGTCATACCCCGGAGGAGTACGACTTTCCCGACAGTCTGTATCAGGAACATTGGGAGAAAGCCTGTGCCTGGGGAATTGTAAAGGAGGGTGAGATGATCGCCTGCATAGAGACCTGTCCCGAGGAATGGTCAAATCGCCTGATGGTGACAGAACTATGGGTGCATGAGGACTACCGCAGGCAGGGGATTGCGCATGCTCTGATGGCGCTGGCCAAAGAACAGGCCCAACGGGATAAGCGTCGGGCGCTGATGTTGGAGACCCAGTCCTGTAATGTGGGAGCCATCGCTTTCTATCGCCAAGAGGGCTTTGCTCTGATCGGTTTTGATTCCTGCTGCTACCAGAACCGGGATCTGGAGCGCAAGGAGGTGCGGCTGAATCTGGGCATTCTGTATCATCAGGAGGCACAGTAGCTGAAACAAATTCTAAATTCTATTGCTGGCTGGGGTTCTCCAGGTCGTCGGACAGTTTTAATAAATCAATGTATTTGATAATGTCCTGGCGACGCCCCGAAGGCAATTCCAAGATGGTGTCTTTAATATCCGAGACTGTATATTGGTCCAACAATTTCCTGTCCATATCGTCTATGGGGGCAATATAATCAGTAAGGCCCAACAGATAATCCACCGACACGTGAAAGAACTCTGCCATTTTACCCAGCGTTTTAATATCCGGCAAATGCTTGTCATTTTCGTAACTTGATATGGCACTGACCGACAGGTTGAGATAGGCGGCTAATTCCTTCTGATAGACCCCCTGTTTTGTGCGTAAATTGTATAATCTTTCTCCGATTTTCATGCGTAAACTCCCGATTTTCCTGACTTGTTGAATGGTTTCCGATTTCATTGTACCGCCTTTTGGCAAAAAGAAAAATAGGAGTATATACACTCAGGAAAATAATTTTTTTGAAAAAGTGAATTTTAACAAAGGTAAAATAAGGTTTTCTCTTTCTTTTTTTGTAATAAAATCACAAGAATTTAACAAGGTTAATTTGAAGAACACACGCGTTGATTCTGTTATATTAAAAGCAGGTCAATCGTCTGCCGGGCCGCAGGAGCAAAAGGCCTGGAAGGCAGACGGAATCTTATAGCAGGAGGGATATGCGGATGAATACGGAGCAGCAGAGAAGATACAGAGTACAGTTGGCCCGGACAAGAAGGCGGCAGAGACGAATCAGGAATGTGTTGCGGGTCTGCCTGACAACGGTGGCAGTGGGGCTGATCATGGTGGCCGCAATATGGTATGACAGGGCGGACGGACAGGCGGCCGGAGGAACTGGTGCCGGAGCAGGCACAGGCGGTCAACTTATGACACAGGAGCAGTCAGTTCAGGAGTATCCGGAAAGTCTGCTGAAACTGTTGGAATTAAACCCGGAGGCAGAGCCCTTTGTGCGGGGATATTTCCAGAACAGGGACAAGCATCCCGAGATTGACTTGTCAGGAGAAGTGGTTCAGGGAACCATTCCTCTTTTTCTCCAATGGGATGAGCGATGGGGATATGAGACTTACGGGAGTGACCTTATAGCCATAACGGGCTGCGGTCCCACCTGCCTGTCCATGGTATGGTGCGGGCTCAGCGGCCAGACCCGGTGGGATCCTCTGAGTATGGCAGGGTACGCGGAGAAGGAAGGCTATTATGTAAAGGGGGCAGGTACTGCCTGGGACTTTATGAAAATGGGAGCGGAAGGCCTGGGACTGACAGTGGAAGAAATTTCCTTTGACGCAAATCATATTTTGGCATGGCTGGAGGGGGGCAATCCCATCATATGTGCCATGCGGCCCGGGGATTTCACTACCACAGGACATTTTATCGTGCTGTCCGGCCTGGATGAGTATGGAAGAGTAATAGTGAGGGATCCCAACAGCAGGAGTAACAGCGAAAAAGCCTGGGAGGTGGATGAACTGATGCCTCAGATCAAAAACCTGTGGGCCTATCGGTATGAACAGGTTTAGGGTACAGGACCAACCCACCGTTTAAAAAGTTCCTGTACTTTTCGGGGAATATATGATATAATAACCTCATTCGCGACAGGAAATGGCCCAATGGCCATCCATATAGTATGTGCGGACTGCACAGCATCTGCTGTCGGGAAGAGCACTGGTCACGGAAAACGGATTAAGAGTTGTCTATATAGAATACTGGGGGCAAGGGGGAGCGGCACAAAACTGCTCCTCTTTTGATATGGGGACAGGGAAAAGGCGGGGCGAAAATATCTATAGCGGGAAAGGGATTGGGGATATGCGGATCAGAAGGGCACAGGCCGGAGACATGGAAGGGATTAACAGATTGTTGTTTCAGGTGCTTGCGGTACATCATGAGGGCAGGCCGGATCTGTTCAAAGGAAATGTGAAGAAGTATACGGATGAGGAATTGGCCAAGCTGATAGCAGATGACAGCCGCCCCATATTTGTGGGGGTGGACGAGACATCGGAACGGGTGCTGGGCTATGCCTTCTGTGTGTTCCAGCGGCAGAAGGACAGCAATATCCTCACGGATATCAAGACTTTGTATATAGATGATCTCTGTGTGGAGGAGGAATTGCGGGGACAGCATGTGGGCCGCCGGATCTACGAGTATGTGCTGGACTTCGCCCGCAGGGAAGGCTGCTATAATGTGACGCTGAACGTGTGGGCCTGCAATCGGGCGGCTCTGCGTTTTTATGAGAGCTGCGGTTTGACGCCCCAAAAGATCGGCATGGAGAAAATATTGTGAGTGAGCCCGGGCCCGTAATCTGCCATTTGGTGGTTTTTGGTCATATGAGGGCTTGACAAGTACGCCGGATCATAGGACAATGGTGATACAGTGATCGTGCAAATGTACATGGATTCATGGTACAACGCCAAGAAAAAGCGAGGTAGGAACATGCGCAGGAATATGAGAAAAGCAGTACTTTCCCTGATGCTGGCCGGGCTGGTAGGGGCTCAGGCATTGCCGGTTCGGGCCCAGACCCAGTGGTATGACGACTCGGACATTGTGCGCGCAGATATCAGTTATGAAGATATGGAATATGTGGGCTATGACCCGGCATATGCTTATAGCCTGATAGAGGAAATGCGCACATTATCCCTGGAACCGGGAAACGAGGAACAGATCATCGCGAATTATGATCTTATGGGCAGGGAGCTGGATAAGCTGTATACCCAGCAGGCGCTCAATGAGATCCGCTATTACAGAGATGTGAACAATGAGGAATATGCCGGTATTGACACCCAACTGCAGCAGGTTTACCGGGAGGTGGTGGATCGGTTTCTGCAGACGGTGCGGGATGTGCTGTGTACAGATTACAGGGAATCTCTGGGTGCTCATATCGGCGATGAGGAGATGGTGGAGGACTATCTGGACTATGAGGATATGACCGAGGAACTGCAGGCCCTGCTGGATGAAGAGAACGCCCTGGAGCAGCAGTATGACCAGGCCAGCATGGCGGAGTACACTGTTACCGTGAAGGGAAAGAAGTGGACGGAGGAATCCTACAACGAGGCCATAGACGATCTGACCTGGCGGGAGATGCTGGCCATCAGCACTGCACTGGACCGGGCAAAGAACGAGGCCATATGCCCGATCTTTCTGGATCTGGTCAGGAACCGGAATGCCCGTGCGCAGATTTACGGCTATGACAATTATGCCGAGTATGCCTATACCGATCTGTACAACAGGGATTATACCATAGAGGAAATCCGTTCCGTGTATGCGGCGGTCAAGGAATATATCGTGCCGGTGCTGGCGGAGGTGGAGGAGTATGTCTATGCGGGGAGCCTGAATGATTTGATCTATATGGATCATCTCACGGAGGACTATGTCATAGATGTGGTAGGCCGCCATATGGGGGATATTGACCCGGCCCTGGCGGAGGTATATCAGTATATGGTAGATCATCATCTGTATGATATCGACTATGATCCAAACAAGATGAATGTGGGATACACCACTACTTTGTTTGAATACCAGGAGCCTTTTATTTTCAACACGCCGGATTATTCCTATTATGATCTGGAGACCATGATTCATGAGTTTGGCCATTACAACGAGGCGTTCCATGCGGGTACCACCTTGCTCACGGACGTGACCAATATGGACGTGGCGGAAATCCACTCTCAGGGGCTGGAACTTTTGTATCTGGAATATGCGGACGATGTATACGGGGAGGGGCTGGGCGACACGGCGCAGCAGATGATCCTGTACCAGATCCTGTATTCCGTGGTGGACGGATGCCTGTATGATGAGTTTCAGAACGCCGTGTTCGCAGCGGATCATGAGATGACGGCGGAGGAAGTAAACCAACTGTTCCGCAGACTTTCGGAGGAATATGGCTACACATATTATGACAATTCCGACGCAGCCTATGACTGGGTGGATGTACCCCATACTTTTTCCTCCCCCATGTACTATGTCAGCTATGGAACTTCCGCGCTGGCGGCGCTGGATATCTGGACTCTCTCACAGGAGGATCGTCAGGCCGGGATTGACAAATATATGGAACTGACCACTTACGGACTGACCACCACTTACTGTGAACTTCTGGAAAAATGCGGACTGAAGAGCATTTTTGAGGAGGGAACCATCCGGGACATCGCCCAGGCGGTTTCGGACTATACCGCCGCACTGGCCTCCGGGGAAGCGGGTGGCAGCGATGCGTCTTTTGGCGATTATGAAGAAGACGAGGCGTTTAACCAGTCCATGTGGGAGAGATTCAGCGGTGAATTGGCTGGCAGCAGCGGAGGCAGTGCTTCCGTTTCGGATATAATGGATCATTTTGCAAGAGTCTATCTGTTCGTCCTGCTGGGAACGGAGGCGCTGACGGTGATTACCGTTCTGATCATCATAGGCATGCTGTCCTCCAGAGAGAAGAAAAGGTAACGGCCGGAATAAAATCAGAGAAAGGAAATATATCAAATGAGTTGTCTCGGTAATCTGTTATGGTTTATATTCGGAGGATGTGTGGGGGGCCTGGGCTGGCTGCTGGCTGGATGTCTGTGGTGTATCACCATCATAGGTGCGCCGGTGGGGATGCAGTGTTTCAAATTCGCCTCCATGTCCTTTTTCCCTTTTGGAAAGGAAATCCAGTATGGCGGGGGGACTGTTTCCCTGGTGGTGAACATTATCTGGCTTCTGATTTCCGGGATTCCGCTGGCGCTGCACCACCTGGCCTGGGGCTGTGTATTTTGCATAACCATCATAGGGATTCCCTTTGGCATGCAGCATTTTAAACTGGCAAAGCTGGCACTGATGCCTTTTGGGGCCAGCATAGTGTAGAAAATAGGGTGTTTTCGGCTTCCCGGAAGCACCTTTTTGTATAATAGGAGGAGGAAAAAGAGATGGCAGAGGAATTGAAGAGCAGGAAAGAAGTACCGGAGGAGTTGACTTGGGATCTGTCCCATATTTATGCCTCGGAGGAGGACATGCTGCGGGACGCAGAGAAGATGGAGAGACTGGCCCGGGAGATTGCGGAAAAGTATAAGGGCCGTCTGGATACGCCGGAGCGGATTGATGCCTGCGTCACGGACTACAGGCAGGTGTATGAACTGATGACGCTGACGGGCAGTTATTGCAGCCTGGCGGCATCGGTAGATTACTATGACAATTACAACCAGGAGCGGGACGGCAGGATCAGCCGCCAAATTGCGCAGATTCAGAGTCTGCTGAGTTTTATCAAGAGCGAGATCCTGGAACAGCAGGAAGAAGTCATTGAGAAGGCCATGGAAATCAGTGAGGGCAATAAGCATTATCTGCGGGATCTTCTGCGGGACAAGGCTCATAAGCTGCATCCCGAGGCGGAGCGGGTGGTGTCCGCTCTGAGCCGGAGCCTGTACAGCGCGCCCTATGAGATCTACAATATCGCCAAATTGGCGGATATGAAGTTTGATCCATTCGTGGTGAACGGGAAAGAGTACCCGCTGGGATACACCCTTTTTGAGGATGATTATGAGTATGAGCCGGATACCCAGGTTCGCCGGGCAGCTTTTGAGGCTTTTTCCAGGAAGATCCGGGAGTACGAAAACGTGACGGCGGCGGCCTATAACGTCAATTTGCAGACGGAAAAAACCCTGTCTACTCTGCGGGGATTTGATTCGGTGTATGATTATCTCCTCTTTGACCAGAGGGTCAGCAGGGAACTTTATGACCGCCAGATCAATCTGATCACGGAGAAACTGGCCCCCCATATGCGCAGATATGCTAAGCTGCTCCAGAAGGTGCACGGGCTGGACAGGATGACCTTTGCGGACCTGAAACTGCCCGTGGATCCGGAGTATGCTCCGGCAGTAACCATCGAAGGCTCCAGGGAGTACATTGAGAAGGGGCTTTCCATTCTGGGAGAGGAGTACGTGCAGATGGTGCGTACAGCCTATGAACAGCGCTGGGTGGATTTTGCCCAGAATAAGGGAAAAACCACAGGCGGCTTCTGCTCAAGCCCTTATGGAAAGAACTCCTATATCCTGTTGAACTGGAATAACAGGATGTCGGATGTGTTTACGCTGGCTCATGAATTGGGACATGCGGGGCATTTTATATCCTGCAACAGCAGCCAGTCCATTTTCGACACCATGATTTCCACCTATTTTGTGGAGGCGCCTTCTACCATGAACGAACTGCTTATGGCCCATTATCTGTTAAAGACCAGTGAGGATAAGCGCTTCAGGCGCTGGGTGCTGGCCTGTATGATCGGTAACACTTATTATCACAATTTTGTGACCCATCTGATGGAGGCGGCTTACCAGAGGGAGGTCTACAAGATTGTGGATGCCGGGGGCAGCGTACAGGCGGAAAGCCTGAGCAACATTATGCGGGATACCCTGCAGAAATTCTGGGGGGATGCGGTGGAGATCAACGAAGGCGCGGAACTGACCTGGATGCGCCAGCCTCACTATTATATGGGGCTGTATTCTTACACTTACAGTGCCGGGCTCACCATTGCCACCCAGATGTGCAAGCGCATCGAAAGCGAGGGCGCAAGCGCCATTGAGGATTGGAAGAAGGTGCTGGCGGCGGGAAGCACGCTTTCCCCTGTGGAACTGGCAGCGCTGGCGGGTATAGACATTACCACAGACGCCCCTCTTTTGGATACCATTGAAACCATCGGAGCGATGATTGACGAGATCTGCGAGCTGACGGAACAATTATAAAAACAGCGGAATTTTAATATAGGAGAAAAATATGACTGGACTTGAAATCAATCCCATCACCCGGCTGGACTATCCTGATCCGGATGTGATTCGTGTAGAAGACACTTATTATATGGTGAGTACCACCATGCATTTTATGCCGGGATGTGAAATTCTCCGTTCCTATGATCTTCGGAACTGGGAACATGCGGCTTATGTATATGACAGGCTGGACAGTACGCCCGGCCAGAGGCTGGAAGGGGAAGAGAATATTTATGGCAAGGGCATGTGGGCCGCATCCATCCGTTATCATAAGGGTACTTTCTACATATGCTTTGTGGCCAATGACACCCATAAAACCTACCTGTATACGGCGGACAGCATAGAGGGGCCCTGGGAGAAAAGGTATGTGGAGGGATTCTTCCATGATTGCTCTCTGCTGTTTGATGAGGACGACAGGGTGTATATTGCCTACGGAAATAAAAACATCTATATTACGGAACTGAAAAGTGATCTGAGCGGCCCGGCGGAAGGAGGACTGCACAGACTGGCGGTCAGCGACGAGGGACATCCCAGTCTGGGTTATGAAGGGACCCATTTTTACAAAATAAACGGGAAATACTATCTGTTTTTTATCCATTCCCGAAGGGATTGCTGGAGAAGGGTGGAGGCATGTTTTGTGGCGGATTCCCTGACCGGGGAGTTCACCGGCGGCGATGTACTGGACGATGACAGGGGGTATTGCGGCCAGGGTGTTGCCCAGGGCGGGATCGTGGATACTCCGGAGGGAAAATGGTATGCCATGCTTTTCCAGGACAGCGGAGCAGTGGGGCGGATTCCCATACTGGTGCCGGTGGACTGGGAGAAAGGCTTTCCCGTATTCGGAAAAGGGGGGAAAATCCCGGAGAATTTTGAGATAAAAAGCACCCGTCCCGAATATATCTACCGGCCCCTGGTGGAAAGTGACGATTTCCGGGGGGAACTCAAGCCCTGCTGGCAGTTTAATCATGAGCCGGATCCGGCACTGATCCGGCACGACAGGGAGAGTGGCATCTGGGAAGTGCGGACAGGAAAGGTTTGCGGCAGCCTGACCCAGGCCGGGAACATAATCACCCAGAGGATGCTTTACCCTGGCTGTGCCGGGGAGGTCACTGTGTATGGAAGCGGCCTGGGAGAAGGGGACTTTGCCGGTATCTGTGCGCTGCAGGGATGCTATGGCTTTATCGGTATTACAAGGAGAGAGGGAGGGCTGTACCTGTCGGTGCGAACAGTTACTGCCGGTGAGAGCTCCATGAAGCCCCTGGGAGCCAATGAAGGGCAGGACAGGGAGCAGGCTTTCGTTCCTCTGGAGGGAAATGCCGTGCAGTTGAAGCTGGAGGTGGATTTCACCAGGATGAAGGACACCGCCGCCTTCTATTATCGGAATGCAGACGCAGAGACGGACGCCCCGTGGATCCAGCTTGGCGGGCCTCACAAACTGTATTTTAAGCTGGATCATTTCACGGGCTGCCGGTTTGGCCTGGTGGTTTACTCCACGAAGGAGCCCGGAGGATGGGCGGCGTTTTGCAATTTCATTTATCAGGAGAGATAGCGCCTGTGGAGGAGATTCCCGTTATGGTTCGGAGGGAGTGGGAGGATAGGGGCATGATTGGAACAGGGATAGAATATCGGATTGCGTCTGAGGAGGATATGGACCTCTTGCTGGACAGCAGGCTGGAGATGCTGCGGGCGGTGAATGATTTGCCGCAGAATTATGAATTTGACTCCGTGCTGGTGGAGGAGAGCCGAGCCTATTTTGCCGCAGGGGAACAAACGACCGTTCTGGCTCTGGAGCAGGAAGGGGTAATCGGCTGCGCAACCCTGTGCTATATCCGGATGATGCCCACTTTTTCCCACCCTACGGGAAAACGGGCGCATTTGATGAATGTATACACAAAACAGCAGTACCGCAGGCAGGGCATTGCTGCCCGGATGGTGGGGATGTTGGTGCGGGAAGCCGGGAGCAGAGGTGTTACGGAGATCAGTCTGGACACCACTCGGTGGGGCCGGCCTCTGTACGAGAAGTTGGGGTTTGCGGCGTCTCAGGAGTGCATGGTGCTGAATCCCGGAGAATGACGGTACAGGAGGAAATAAGAGTGAAGAGACCTGTGATGATTTTGTTTGACTATGGGCAGACATTGGTAAACGAGGCTCCTTTTGACGGGGTGAGAGGTACCGAGGCGGTGCTGCAATATTGCGTGGAGAATAAGTACCATCTGACGGCGGAACAGATTCAGCAGGAGGCTGCCGCCATCAACGGCGAACTGGGCCGGTTTGACCCGGCCAGACGGCATCTGCAGCAGGTGGAAGTGTCCAACCACATGTTTACTGCCTATCTGTATGAGTCTCTGGGAATCAAGTTATCTCTGACCGGCGAACAGTTGGATCAGGTGTTCTGGGATGCCGCTTCTCCGGGCAGACCAACGGAAGGCTGCACGGATTTTTTGAAATATCTGGCGGAGCAGGGAATCCGTACCGGAGTGATCAGCAATATCAGTTATTGCGGGCAGGTGGTGGAGCGCCGGATCAGAAATTTGTTTCCCGGACACCCGTTTGAGTTCATATTGGCCACCAGCGAATATATGTTCCGCAAGCCCAACAGGCGCATTTTTGAGCTGGCATTGGAGAAAGCGGGGCTGAAGCCCGGGGCGGAATGGCAGTCAGGGGCGCTTCTTCCCCCTGTCTGGTACATCGGCGATCAATATGAGTGTGATATTGTGGGCGCCGCCGGGGCCGGCCTGTTCCCGGTGTGGTATACCGGAGCCATGTACATGCTCCCTGAGTCTCATGAGGGGGTGGTCACGGCGGCAAGCTGGGAGGAAGTCAGGACAATACTGGAAGCAAGTGAAAAAGAAACCCGGGGCCGGTAGTTCGGGAGCGGGTATGCAGAGGCGGAGGAGGCTAAATGACTGCGGAAGAGATGTGGAAGGAATATGCCCGGAAAGTGGGAATCGAACATTCGGACTATGAGGCATGGGCTTTTGGAGATGCGGCGGATGAACTGGCGGCTCTGACAGTCGAAGGGAAAAAGACTGCCGCTTCTTCGGCTTTTCCGCTGTATGAATCGGAGGGAGAACCGCTTCCCCGGGCTGGGGAACACAGTGTGATTCTGAACAGCCGGGGGCAGGCTGTCTGTGTTATACGGACAGAAAAGGTATATCTGGCTCCGTTCCGGGAGATCAGCGAGGAACATGCCCGCCGGGAGGGAGAGGGAGACTTAAGCCTGGCTTACTGGCGGGAAGTACATGAGCGTTTTTTCCGACGGGAGATGGAGGAAGCCGGACTGCGGTTTGACCAGGACATGCCTGTGGTCTGCGAGGAGTTCTCCTGTGTTTATGTGCCTGGGGATATGGATCATGACCTTGTTCCTGGCGGGAAACGGCATCATAGCATCATAGAGAAAATACAGGCAGATTTGTGGGAACTGCGGGATGAGGGATACAAGGACTTCCAGGCGAAGCTGATTCCCACAGTGGATCCCGGGACAATCATCGGAGTACGTATTCCCCAACTGCGCAAATATGCGAGGAAACTGGCCAGGGATCCGCAGATTGGGGAATTTCTGGCACAGCTGCCTCATTCGTATTATGACGAGAACAATTTGCATGCCTTTGTGGTGGAGCAGATCAGGGATTATGAGGAATGCCTGGAACAGACCCGGCGTTTCCTGCCTTATGTGGACAACTGGGCCACCTGTGACATGATGGCTCCCAAGGTGTTCGGCAGTCACAGAGAGGCGCTTTTGACGCCCATATGTGAATGGATTGCCTCCGGGGAAACCTATACCATCCGCTATGGCATGGGGATGCTGATGCGTTTTTACCTGGAGGAGGATTTCAAACCGGAGTATCTGCGCATTGTGGCGGAGGTGTCCTCTTCAGAGTACTATGTAAATATGATGCGGGCCTGGTATTTTGCCACGGCATTGTCCAAGCAGTATGAGGCGGCATTGCCTTATATCAGAGAAAAGCGTCTGGATAGCTGGACTCACAACAAGACCATTCAAAAAGCCTGTGAGAGCTTCAGGATTACGGCAGAGCAGAAGAAGTATTTGAGAGGCTTGAAGGTATCTCTTACAGAGAAACAGTCTCTTTACAGGGGAGCGGACGAAAAGGCGGCGGGTCAAAACGAGAGAGAAGAAGCCGGATGGATCTGTCCGGATTGCGGGCGTGGGTTTGAACGGCGGAATCAGAATCACTTCTGCGGAAAGAAACCGGGTACCGTGGATGCGTATATTGCCGCGCAGCCGGAGGATCGGCAGTCATTTCTGCAGGCGGTGCGGGACGCCATCCGCAAAGCCATTCCCGAAGCGGAAGAGAAGATTTCCTGGAGTATGCCTACCTTTTGGAAAGGACATAACATCATCCATTTCGCGGGATTTAAGAATCATGTGGGCCTGTATCCAGGTACGGAGGCTGTGGAGGAATTTGCGGATCGTCTGAAGGACTGCAAGACCAGCAAGGGAAGCATTCAGTTTTTATACAGCCGTCCCATTCCTCTGGAACTGATCGCGGATATAGCCAGATGGTGCTATAAGACGGGGAAGCATCCCTGACAGGAGGTCAAAGAACAGTGATTTGACAGATGTGCAATATATGTTATACTTATCTTAAAATGCAGAGGAGGAACGGCGGGGATGAATTTACATGAAAGATTTTGTTGGTATGATGCCGCTCATAAGGCAGGAGAGGACAGGACGCCCCAGGAGGAGTATGGCGATCTTGTGACATGGGCCAGCTGCGCAAGAGGAACCAATCCCAAGATCTTTGATGAACTCACAAGCTGGCTCCGTGGGGCTGGGGAATGGAGCGACGGTGAGATTGGGGAGAACGGGAAGTATCTGATGGACAAGGTATTCGGGAGGTTTCTGGAGCAGAACAGGCTGCTCAGGGCCCGGCTCACTGCCCTGGTGCCTTCAGGCCTGGTAAATGAGGCAGTATTTGATACTTTGGATCGTTTTGACCGGGAATTGTCGGGAGACACAGCTGCAGATGAGATGAAAGAGGCAGTGCACAGTGTTTTCCGGGATTTTTCCGCTATCAGAGACCGGGAGACCAGAGTGCGTTTTGCGGGGGAGGAAACGGGACCTGCGGGAACGGACAGTGTGGAGGTCTTTGGTTTTATCAATCTGCTCAAAGATTGTGATGCTTCGGTGCAGTGGACATTGTTCATGCCGGATCTGGTCAGGCGGCAGCAGGATGGATTCAAGGTGAAAAGTTTCGAGTATCTGAAATATCCCGGGTTCCGATTTATCGGGGCCGAAAAGGATTTTTCATCGGACCCGGAGGCTCTGGAACAGCTTCGGCACACGCTGGATTCCCTGGGCGAATACCGCAGCGGTTTTGACTATGACGCAATCCTGCTGCATCACTTTGGCAGGGGTGTGGACGTGGAGCCCTGCCATGGCATGTGGGGGCGTTTTATGGCGGCGGATACTCCCGTGCCCGAGGGGCTGTCCTATGTGGATTTTGTTCCCCAGAGAGATGGTAAGCCAGGGATTCCCTATCTGTCGCAGTTTGCCTGTGCGCGATTTGAAGGTGACACAGATAGTATGCATAGCCAGGAAGGATTTGACGGCGACGCCATGTACGATGTGACCCGGAACATCATCCTGGGGCAGAATGTGTCCATTCCTTATCCTGACAAATACTGGACGGCAGAGGTGTATCAGGACGGATTCGGAAAGGACTGTACGGTCTATTTATTCAGCGTGGAGTTGTAGACTGCTTTTCAGAGTCTTTCCCGGGGCAGGAGAGGAAGCATATTATGACAAACACAGAGAGAAGAGACGCGCAGATGGCCTATATCTCGGACGGCAGCATTTTTGAAGAACAGCTTGTCTGCAGAAGGATATTGCAGAAGCTGAACTTTATGGACCGGGCCGATTTTGCCGGGATCAGCCAGGTGGTAAAGGAGTTGTTGGGCAAGTCGGAGGGAGCTTTTATCAATCCTCCTTTCTACTGTGATTACGGCAAACATATTGAAGTGGGCAGGAATTTTTTTGCCAACTATAATTGTACGCTTTTGGACGTGGCCAGGATCAGAATCGGCGACAACTGCCAGATGGCTCCCAATGTGGCCATTTATACGGCGGGACATCCCGTTCATCCGGCTACCCGCAACACGGGTTATGAGTATGGAAAAGAAGTGACCATAGGGGATAATGTATGGCTGGGCGGCAACACGGTGATCTGTCCCGGCGTGAAGATCGGCAGCAATGTGGTCATCGGGGCGGGCAGCGTGGTCACGAAAGATATACCGGACTGGTGTATTGCCGCGGGCAATCCCTGTAAAGTGATCCGCAGCATCACGGATGCAGACAGAAGAAAGCTGTTCCGGGAGGAGGAGATTGACCAGGAAGCCTGGGAGGACATTGTGGCCCAAACGGGGATTCTGTAAACGGATAGAGGGCCGGCGCACTGGTGACAGAGGCGTCGGTTTTCTGCAGAAATTGGATGGTTATAGAGCGCAGGAGGTTTGATAAGATGGGAAACAAGTATGTGATAGACGGGGAAACATATGCCCGGATGGCAAGAAAGGCCGCTGCAGAAGGGGCGGTTTTGCTGAAAAATGAGGGAAATGTACTCCCACTGAAAGAGGGAGAACGTCTGGCGGTGTTTGGCAGAATACAGTTTGATTACTACAAGAGCGGCACGGGTTCCGGAGGTATGATCAACACCAGGTATGTGGTGGGGATTCTGGACGCCCTGAAAGAGGAAAAGATCGTGCTGAACCTTGAACTGGAACAGGTTTACCGGGACTGGCTGAAGGAGCATCCCTTTGACAAGGGAAGCGGATGGGCCCAGGAACCCTGGAGCCAGCAGGAGATGCCTCTGAGCGGGGAAATGGTGAAGAAAGCCGCGGCAGAGAGCGATACGGCGCTGGTGATCATCGGCCGCACGGCGGGAGAGGACAGGGACGCCAAAGCGGAAAAGGGCAGCTTTTTTCTCTCAGAAGGGGAAGAGGACATGCTCAGGCAGGTGTGCGGTGCTTTTGACCGGGTGGTTGTGGCGCTGAATGTGGGCAGCATTATGGATATGAACTGGGTGGAAGCCTATGGTCCCCAGGCGGTGCTCTATGTGTGGCAGGGCGGTATGGAGGGCGGTCATGGGGTGGCGGACATCCTCATGGGCCGGGTGAATCCCTGCGGCAGACTGGCGGACACCATCGCCCGCTCCGTGGAAGACTATCCCTCCCATATCCATTTTGGCGGTGAGGACGGTAATCGGTACGCGGAAGATATCTATGTGGGATACCGCTATTTTGAAACCTTTGCCTCCGCCGGGGAAAAAGTGCTCTATCCCTTTGGCTTTGGTTTGTCCTACACATCTTTTTCAATACAAAGCAAAATGGAGGCGGGAAAAGAGAATTGCGTATTCCATGTTAAGGTTCAGAACACCGGCGCCTGCGCCGGGAGGGAAGTGGTGCAGCTGTATGTCAGTGCTCCCCAGGGAAATCTGGGAAAGCCGCTGCGCAGTCTGGCCGCATTTGCCAAAACAAAATGTCTTGCGCCCGGGGAAGCACAGGAAATGACGCTGCAAGTGGAGAAAAAGGTTTTCGCCTCCTATGATGACAGCGGGGCCTCCGGCCATAAATCCTGTTATGTGCTGGAGGCGGGGACGTACCGCTTCTATGTGGGCGGGGATGTGAGAAGCGCGCAGCCGGCGGGAACCATGGAACTGGAGGAGACGGAGGTTCTGGAGCAGTGCAGGCCGGCGCTGGCCCCTGTGGAGTCGTATGACCGCATGAAACCCGCGCAGGCATCGGGAACATTGGACCTCTCCTGGGAGAAAACGCCGCTTCGAACTTACAGCATGGCCCAAAGGAGCAGGGAGAACCACAGGGAGGATCTGCCCTGCACCGGAGACAGAGGATACCGTCTGGCGGATGTATATGACAACAAAATCTCTCTGGAGGAATTTGTGTCACAACTCAGTGATGAAGAGCTGTGCTGCATGGTGCGGGGCGAGGGTATGTGCTCTCCCAAGGTGACGCCGGGTACGGCGGCCGCCTTCGGCGGAGTCACCCAGTCTCTGGCAGAATACGGGATTCCATGCGGATGCTGCGCGGACGGCCCTTCCGGCATCCGCATGGATTGCGGGACTTACGCGTTCTGCCTGCCCAACGGGACTTGTCTGGCCTGCAGTTTTGACGAGGAACTGGTTAGGCAGCTATATGAGATGGAAGGGGCGGAACTGCGGAAGAACCGCATTGATATTCTGCTGGGGCCCGGAATGAACATCCACAGGCATCCCTTAAACGGTCGGAATTTTGAGTATTTCTCGGAGGATCCGCTGCTGACCGGGAAGATGGCCGCGGCCCAGATCCGGGGAATGGGGCAGTATCAGGTCACCGGGGCTCTGAAGCATTTTGCCGCCAACAATCAGGAGTTTCACCGCAGTCTTTACAATTCCGTGGTATCCGAGCGCGCCCTGCGGGAGATTTATCTGAAAGGATATGAAATTGCCGTGAAAGAGGGCGGAGCCTATGCCATTATGACCACATACGGGGCTGTCAACGGTCTGTGGACAGCGGGAAACTATGATTTGCTGACCACTGTTTTGCGCAGCGAATGGGGTTTTGACGGTCTGGTTATGACGGACTGGTGGGCTATGATCAACGATGAGGGACAGGCTCCTGCCCAGAGCAATCTGGCGGCCATGGTAAGGGCCCAGAACGATGTGTATATGGTGGTGCAGGATTCCGGCAGAAATTCCGGCGGGGACAATCTGGAGGCATGTCTTGCGGACGGCACATTGGGACGCGCAGACCTGCTGACATGTGCCATGAATATATTGAAAGTACTGATGCGCTCCGCCGTTATGGACAGAAGTCTGGGGAGAATCTGCCAGGAGGAACGGGAGGCGGCACAGAGTATGGAAGAGGAGGAGACCGCGTGTTTTGACCTGGATTGGTACAGTCTTGAGACAAAACTGGAACTGGATGGGAAAGACATAGACACGGGAAAAGGCAAGGCATTTCTGTGCGGCCTGGAAGCCGGCGGCATGCATCTGTATACAATCCGCCTGAAAGTGAAGGTGGATGCGCCGGAGCTGGCCCAGGTACCTGTCTCCATATTTGTAAACGGTACCTTGCAGGGGACGATTACTTTAAACAGTACGGACGGAGCGTATGTGGAGGTGGAGCAGATCAGCGGAGGGTTCACCAATTCTCACAATTATCTGAGGCTGTTCTTCGCGGAGGGCGGCGCACAGATTGATACGCTGACAATTGAACGCCTGGAGAAGGAACAGGCATAGTGAAAAGGAGATAAATACATGCATGTTTTATTGTTGAACGGAAGTGCCAACCAAAAGGGATGTACTTATACGGCGCTGGAGGAGATCGGACGGACCTTGCAGGCGGAGGGGATTGACTACGAGATCTTCCAAATGGGCGCGCAGCCGGTCAGGGATTGTATCGGCTGCAGGCAGTGTACGGAGCAGGGATGCATATTTATGGATGACCTGGTCAATGCTTTCGTGCGGAAAGCCAGAAGCGCGGATGGTTTTGTGTTCGGTACGCCGGTGTACTATGCCCATGCCAGCGGGC
Organism: Lachnospiraceae bacterium; assembly: GCA_011959105.1. Classification (GTDB taxonomy): domain Bacteria; phylum Bacillota; class Clostridia; order Lachnospirales; family Lachnospiraceae; genus Acetatifactor. Next base: position 27,771 of record BLLU01000225.1, read on the forward strand.
GGATCCTGTCTTTTCTGGATCGGGCTTTTTACAGCAGCAAGGATGCCTTTGCATATAAGCCCGCAGCGGCGGTGGCCTCGGCCCGCAGGGCGGGAACCACGGCTTCCCTGGATGATCTGAACAAGTATTTTGGTATCAGCCACATGCCTGCGGTGGGTTCCAGCTATTGGAATATGGTGCATGGCAACCGTCCGGAGGAAGTGCTGCGGGACGCGGAGGGTTTGCAGACCATGCGGAACATTGCCCACAATATGGCCTGGCTGCTGAAGTGCATAGAGGCGGGACGAAAACAGGGGATCGTGCCGGAGGCAGAGAGCGGAAACTGGACGAATTTTATCCGATGAAATTATGTTCCTGTTGGAGGGTAAAATGATTAAACGATATGAACCACGGTTAGAGGATCTTTGATTTCGCAAAAAATTTATTTTAGTAAAACAGTTATGAAACTCTTAAGCCGGTATGGGACAATTTTCCAAAAAAGGGAGATCTATTATGCTTGATTTACAGGACAAAAATTACTGCCCTACCTTGGAGGAGATCGGGCAATATGTGAGAAATCCCGTATTTTCACAATTCTGTTCAGAGGTGAAGAACATATATCAATGCCGGGAAAAGATAGAATTCAGTTCATGCAGTTGGGAAAAGGGATGGAATATCAAGTTTAAAAAGGCGGGAAAAACATTGTGCACGGTCTATCCCCGGGAACTTTATTTTACGGTTCTGTTCGTGGTGGGAGGAAAGGAAAAAGAGTCTGTTGAGGCAATCCTGCCGGAATGCGCGAAAGAGTTACAGGATCTGTATTGCCAGACCCAGGAAGGGAATGGGCAAAGGTGGCTTATGATCGATATTGAGGAGGAGGACAGCGTATACCATGATCTCTTCCGATTCATTCAAATCCGCCGGAACGGTTAATCTTTACGGGCCGGGCTCAAAGAGCCGGGGCAGTAAAATGCATGGGAAATGGAGTGAGCCGCATTGTGAATAACGCCTATGACAATGAAATATTTTTTGAAGAATATGCAAAAATGCCCCGCAGCACTGGCGGGCTGGCGTCTGCCGGAGAATGGCATCAACTGAGACGGTTATTCCCGCAGCTGGAGGGAAAACATGTTCTGGACCTGGGATGCGGATACGGCTGGCACTGTAAGTTTGCCGCAGAAAGCGGGGCGATGCGGGTTCTGGGGATTGATTTGAGCCGGAAAATGAGTGGGACTGTGTTGTTTCCAATCTGGCCCTGCATTATATTGAGAACATTAAACAGATTTTTCAAAAAGTATGTAGAACCCTGAAGCCGGGCGGCGTATTTCTCCTGAATATGGAACATCCTGTTTTTACCGCGGGGGTTGGTCAGGACTGGATCTATGAAAAAGACGGAACGCCGCGGCATTGGCCCGTTGATCATTTACGCAAATATTGATGGGCCTGTTAGACAGCGGCTTTGACCTTGAGGCGGTGGAAGAAGCGCAACCGCCTGAAGAAATGTTGGGGATTCCCGGAATGGAAAATGAACTGCGCCGTCCGATGATGTTGTTGGTCAGGGCAAAGGTAAGAAGCATGTCGTAGAAACAGATCGCAGCATCTAGCCAACTACCCCCAAATGTGGTATGATAACTGAACAGGCAAACCAGATGAAGCATTTGCCTTGCATGGGGCAAATGCTTTTTTGGATCACAGAGGCGTATATTTAAGTAGGGAGTGTAATTTAGGAGGAGCATATGAGTGAATACATGGAAAATGGGCAGGGACTTCAGACATATCTCCACAGGCAGCATACCAGAACCGTACAGATCGGCGGGGTCTGCATCGGCGGCGGCGCGCCTGTCGCAATCCAGTCCATGACCAACACCCGGACGGAGGATGTGGCGGCTACGGTGGCCCAAATCCATCGTCTGGAACAGGCGGGGTGCGAGATTATACGCTGTACCGTGCCCACCCCGGAGGCGGCCAGGGCCCTGAAAGAGATTAAGAGAGAGATTCGGATTCCCCTGGTGGCGGATATTCACTTTGACTATCGGATGGCCATCGCGGCCATGGAGAACGGCGCGGACAAAATCCGCATCAATCCCGGCAATATCGGTTCCACCGACAAGGTAAAGGCGGTGGTGGATGTGGCCAGGGAGCGGAATATTCCCATTCGGGTGGGAGTCAACAGCGGTTCTCTGGAAAAGCCGCTGCTGGAAAAATACGGCGGCGTGACCGCCCGGGGCATTGTGGAGAGCGCTCTGGACAAGGTACATATCATTGAGGATCTGGGTTATGATAATCTGGTGATCAGCATCAAATCTTCCGATGTACTGATGTGTGTGGAGGCTCACGAAATATTGGCACAGCAGACCGACTATCCTCTGCATGTGGGAATTACCGAATCCGGGACGGTGCAGAGCGGCAACATTAAGTCAGCGGTGGGGCTGGGCATTCTCCTGCACCGGGGCATCGGCGACACGATCCGGGTGTCTCTGACCGGGGACCCGGTGGAGGAAGTCAGGTCGGCAAAACTGATTCTGCGCACTCTGGGGCTGCGGCAGGGGGGAATTGAAGTGGTATCCTGCCCCACCTGCGGCAGGACCAGGATAGATCTGATCGGTTTGGCAAACCAGGTGGAAAAGTTGGCGGCGGACTATCCGCTGGATCTCAAGGTGGCAGTCATGGGCTGTGTGGTAAACGGTCCGGGGGAGGCCAGGGAGGCAGACATCGGAATCGCCGGAGGCGACGGAGAGGGTTTGCTGATCAAAAAGGGCGAGATTGTGAGAAAGATGCCGGAGGGAGAACTGCTGGAAGCGCTGAAGTATGAACTGGACCACTGGCGACAATAACAAATACATGCTTTGTTTCGGATGGTAAATCCCGGAGCGGGCAGGGGGGATAGAAATGGCAAAACCTTTTTTTGAGGTGTTTCCCACATTGCAATTACACGGAGCCGTGCATGATATACTGGAGCAGGCCAGCGTGGAGAAAATATCCGCCACCAGACGCAAGGATTTCCTGCGGATTTATCTGCAGAGCGGTCGTCTGATTATGAAGGGGGATATCTGGACTGCGGAGAGAGAGATCAAAAGGCAGCTTTTCCCAAATGCAAATATGGTGGTAAAGATCTATGAGAGATTCAATCTTTCCTCCCAGTACACGCCGGAGAAACTGATGGACGTGTACCGGGACAGCATTTTGGAGGAACTGCGGGAGTATAATCATATCGACTACAACAGCTTTAAGTCGGCAGAATTCTCCTATCCTGACTCCCGGCAGATGACCCTGACTTTGGAGGACAGCGTGCTGGCCCACAGCCGGGAGGAGGAATTCACCCAGGTGCTTCAGAAAATTCTGGTGGAACGCTGCGGATTTGACCTGGCCCTGCAGGTGGAGTACCGGGAGGCCCGCACCGGCAAATATGCCCAGGAGGATGAGCAGAAGATCCGGCTCCAGGTGGCGGAGATTTCCCGGCGGGCAGGCCGGGGGGCCGGAGGAGACGCGGGGTATGAAGGGCAGACCGATGTGCCTCCCACACTGGATGCGGCGGGTTTTGGAGGATATGGAGGAGACCGGGCCGTAGGCGGAACTGCTGACGGCAGCCAGGCGGGCGGCGGAACTGCCGGAGCGGGTCGTGAGGCAGGTTCTGCGGGCAGCAGCGCAGCAGGAACAGGTTATGGCAGCCAGGCCGCGGGCGGGGCGCAAGTTGCAGAGCGGAAGGGCAGCGGAACCCCGGGAGCGGGCCAAAGTGCCGGCCAGACAGGCAGCGGCCCGGGCCGTGGGGCCAGGAATACCGCCGGTCAGGGCAAGGGCGGCTACGGCATGAAAGGAGAGTATCCCCGGGGCGGCTATAAAAAGGGGGAGTTTTCCCGGGGCGGCGCCTACGGCAACAGCGTGAAACGCTCCGACAACCCGGATGTGATCTATGGCCGTGATTTTGAGGAAGAGGCCATGCGGATCGAGGACATCATCGGAGAAATCGGTGAGGTGGTGATCCGGGGTAAGATCCTCACTGTGGACAAGAGGGAGATCAAGAACGAGAAAACCATTATCATCTTTGATGTAACGGATTTCTCCGACACCATGACGGTGAAAATGTTTGCCCGCAACGACCAGGTGCAGGAAATTCTGGAGGGAATCAAAGCGGGGGCCTTTGTGAAGATCAAGGGCATCAGTATGATGGACAAATTTGACCACGAACTGACCATCGGCTCTCTGACGGGGATTAAAAAGATCCAGGATTTTACCACCGGCAGGGTGGATACGGCTCCTTACAAGCGGGTGGAACTGCACTGCCACACCAAGATGAGCGATATGGACGGAGTGTCCGAGGCCAAGGACATTGTAAAGCGGGCCTACAAATGGGGCCACCGGGCCATCGCTATCACGGATCACGGCGTAGTACAGGGATTTACGGATGCGGGCCATGTGTGGGATGACCTTTGGAAGGCGGAAAAGGGCAAGCGCAAGGAGGCCGGAGAGGAGAATCCGGACAAACAGGACTTTTTCAAGGTGATCTACGGCGTGGAAGCCTATCTGGTCGATGATTTAAAAGAGATTGTCACCGGCGATGAGGGGCAGGACCTGAATGCGGACTTTGTGGTGTTCGATATCGAGACCACGGGTTTTTCCCCGGTGAACAACCGGATCATAGAGATCGGCGCGGTGAAGGTGGAGAGAGGGGAGGTCACGGAGCGGTTTTCCAGCTTTGTGAACCCGGATGTACCCATTCCCTTTGAGATTGAGAAGCTGACGGGCATCAACGATTCCATGGTCATGGAGGCTCCCATGATCGAGGAGGTGCTGCCCCGTTTCCTGGAATTCTGCGAAGGCTGTGTGCTGGTGGCCCACAATGCCAGCTTTGACATGAGTTTTATCATGGAAAATTGCAGGCGACAGGGCTTTTCGGATCGGTTCACCTATGTGGATACGGTGGGGATTGCCAGGATTCTGCTGCCGGGCCAGGCCAAGCACACCCTGGACGCAGTGGCCAAGACAATGGGAGTGTCCCTGGAGAACCATCACCGGGCGGTGGACGACGCGGAGGCTACGGCTCATATTTTTGTTAAATTCATTCCCAGACTCCGGGAGAACGGAGCGGAGAATCTGAGACAGGTGAACGCCATGGGGGCTTCCAGCCCGGATATAATCCGGCGTCTGCCCACTTACCATGCCATTATTCTGGCCAAGAACGACCTGGGACGGATCAATATGTACCGGCTGATCTCCGAGTCTCATACCACTTATTACAGCAAGCGCCCCCGGATCCCCAAAAGCCTGATTCTGAAATACCGGGAGGGCCTGATTCTGGGCAGCGCCTGCGAAGCGGGAGAGTTATACCGGGCACTGCTGGAGGGCAAGGCGGATGCGGAGATTGCCCGTCTGGCCAATTTCTATGACTATCTGGAGATCCAGCCGGAGGGCAACAACCGCTTTATGATTCTGTCCCCAAAGCATCCGGATATTCAGTCCGTGGAGGACATACGCAATATAAACCGCCGGATCGTGAAGCTGGGGGAACAGCTGCACAAGCCGGTGGTGGCCACCTGTGACGTGCATTTCCTGGATCCGGAGGATGAGGTATACCGCCGGATTATCATGGCGGGCAAGGGTTTCGAGGACGCGGACGAGCAGGCCCCCCTGTATCTGCATACCACCGAGGAGATGCTGGAGGAATTTGCCTATCTGGGGGCGGATAAGGCCCGGGAGATCGTTGTCACCAACACCAATCGGATTGCGGATATGGTGGAGACCATCGCCCCGGTGCGGCCGGACAAATGTCCCCCGGTGATCCCGGATTCCGACAAGACATTGACCAAAATCTGCTATGACAAGGCCCATGAACTCTATGGGAAGGATTTGCCAAAGATCGTGGAGGACCGGCTGGAAAAGGAGCTGCATTCCATCATCACCAATGGCTTCGCGGTGATGTACATCATCGCCCAGAAGCTGGTGTGGAAATCCGTGGAGGACGGCTATCTGGTGGGGTCCCGGGGGTCAGTGGGTTCCTCTCTGGTGGCCTTCATGGCAGGCATCACGGAGGTGAACTCCTTAAGCGCCCATTATCGCTGCGGCAAGTGTTTTTACTATGATTTCGACTCCCCGGAGGTGAAAGCCTTTGCGGGCAACGCAGGCTGCGACATGCCGGACAAGGTATGTCCCATGTGCGGGGAGCCGCTGATCAAGGACGGCTTTGACATTCCCTTCGAGACCTTCCTGGGCTTTAAGGGGGACAAGGAGCCGGATATCGACTTGAATTTCTCCGGGGAGTACCAGTCCAAGGCCCATAAATACACGGAAGTGATTTTCGGCGCGGGCCAGACCTACCGGGCGGGCACCATCGGCACTCTGGCGGACAAGACGGCCTTTGGCTATGTAAAAAATTATTTTGAGGAGCGGGGAAAACATAAGCGCACCTGCGAGATCAACCGGATCACGGTGGGCTGCACAGGGATCCGCAGAAGCACGGGGCAGCACCCGGGCGGCATTATCGTGCTGCCCATGGGCCAGAACATCAATTCTTTCACCCCGGTGCAGCATCCTGCCAATGATATGACCACGGACATCATCACCACCCATTTTGACTATCACTCCATTGATCACAATCTGTTAAAGCTGGACATTCTGGGACATGATGATCCCACCATGATCCGCATGCTGCAGGATTTGACAGGGCTGGATCCCACCAGGATTCCCCTGGATGACAAGGGGGTTATGAGCCTGTTTCAGAATACGGACGCCCTGGGTATCACCCCGGAGCAGATCAGCGGCTGCCCGGTGGGTTCTCTGGGCATCCCGGAATTCGGCACGGAGTTTGTGATTCAGATGCTGCTGGACACCAAGCCCCAGCAATTCTCCGACTTAATCCGCATTTCCGGTCTGGGACATGGCACGGATGTGTGGCTGGGCAATGCCCAGACTTTGATTCTGGAGGGAAAAGCTACCATTTCCACCGCCATCTGCTGTCGTGACGATATCATGATCTACCTGATTAACCAGGGGGTGGAGAGTTCCCTGTCCTTTACCATCATGGAGAGCGTGCGAAAGGGCAAGGGGCTGAAGGACGATTGGATCGATGCCATGAAAGAGAAAGAGGTGCCTGACTGGTATATCTGGTCCTGCAAAAAAATCAAATACATGTTCCCCAAGGCTCATGCGGCGGCCTATGTGATGATGGCCTGGAGGATCGCCTACTGCAAGATCAATTATCCTCTGGCTTACTATGCGGCTTTTTTCAGCATCCGGGCCAAGGCATTTTCCTACGAACTCATGTGTCAGGGGCAGAAACATCTGGAGAATATCATGGCGGATTACCAGAGGCGTTCCGACTCCCTCTCCAACAAGGAAGAACTGGCCTATGGGGATATGAAGATCGTACAGGAGATGTACGCCAGGGGTTTTGAATTTATGCCAATCGACATCTTCCGGGCCCAGTCCCGTTCTTTCCAGATCGTGGAAGGCAAGCTGATGCCTTCTCTGAACAGCATCGACGGTCTGGGGGAGAAAGCGGCGGATGCCATTGTGGAAGCAGCCAAGGACGGCCCGTTTTTGTCCAAGGACGATTTCCGGGAACGCTGTAAGGTATCTAAGACCATAGTGGACCTGATGGCGGATCTGGGGCTGCTGGGAAGTCTGCCGGAGTCCAATCAGATCAGTCTGTTTGATTTTGTGTAGGAAATGGTGTATACTGGATAAAGATGATAAAAAGGAGGCGTTGTATGGGCATCTACCTGAATCCGAAAAACGACGGCTTTAAGCGGGCAATTCGTTCTGAGATTTATGTGGATAAGACGGGACTGATTGCGTATACAAATAAATATCTGAATACGGAACAGCAGTTTATCTGCGTAAGCAGGCCGCGGCGCTTTGGAAAATCCATGGCGCTCCATATGCTTGCCGCCTATTATAGCGTCGGCTGTGATTCACGGGAACTTTTCAGGGGGTGCAAGATAGAAAAAGATCCCACTTTTGCGGAGTATCTGAATCAATTTGATGTGATATCCCTGAATATGCAGCAGTTTCTGATCGGCACGAAAAATCAGCAGGTAATCGAGTATCTTGAACAAGAGGTTCTTGAGGAACTATTTGAAGAATACGGGCAGTTTATAAAGAAGCCGGATATCGGACTTCCGGATGCGCTCCGGCGAATTTACACAAAGACGGATAAACAGTTTATCTTCCTGATCGACGAGTGGGACTGCATTATGCGGGAGCGGCAGGAATCTGAGGAACTGCAGAAGCAGTATCTGGATTATCTGCGCAATCTGCTGAAGGATCAGCCCTATGTGGCGCTGGCTTATATGACCGGCATTCTTCCTGTGAAAAAATATGGGCAGCATTCCGCATTGAATATGTTCCTGGAATATTCCATGACGGATCAGGGTTTTTTTGAGGAATACACCGGTTTTACGGAAGCGGAGGCAGAAGGGCTGTGTCAGCGGTACGATATGGATTTTGCCGCGGCTGGCAGTTGGTATGACGGATACAGGCTGTCGAACTTTTATCATATATACAATCCAAAGTCTGTTGTAGAGGCCATGCACCGCCGCAGATTCTCTAATTATTGGACTTCTACTGAGACTTATGACGCCCTGAAAATCTATATGGATATGGATTTTGACGGGCTGAGGCAGGATATTGTGCGGATGCTGGGTGGGGAGCAGGTGAAAGTCAACACTTCCGGATTTCAGAACGATATGCGGAATTTCAGGACAAAGGACGATGTGTTGACTCTGCTGATTCATCTGGGCTATCTGGGGTATGACGCAGAGACAAAAGAGGCTTTTATTCCAAACAGGGAGATCAGAGGGGAATTTGAGAATGCCATGTGTGTGAGCGGGTGGCCGGAGGTGATGCGGGTTCTGAAAGCCTCGGAAAAACTGATGGAGGATACTCTGCGCTGTGACGAAAAGAGCGTGGCGGAGGGGTTGGACCGGGCTCATACGGAAGTGGCCTCAATTCTCACATTCAATGATGAGAATTCTCTGAGCTGCGCCATCGGTCTGGCGTACTTCAGTGCGAGAAAGGATTACAGGATGATTCGGGAACTGCCCGCAGGCCATGGGTTTGCGGATGTGGTATTTCTGCCGTTGCCCACTGTCGGAAAGCCTGCGCTTGTAATTGAATTGAAATATAACAAATCTGCCGATACAGCGATCTCACAAATAAAAGACAGGCAGTATGTACGTACATTGGAAGGCTACTGTGGGGAAATTCTGTTGGTAGGGGTAAGCTATGATAAGAACAATGTAAATAAACCCTACAATTGTGTAATTGAAAAGCTGTCTGTTTAATGGCAAGGAAGTGAAATGAAACTAAATGGGGTAAAGGAGGTGGGTACATGACCTGTCGGGAGTGTGAGAAGCAGATTCCGGATTTTATCGGAAAAAAGATGCATTATCTCGGGATGAAGCGGTTTTTGGAGCATGTGGACTCCTGCGGCAGCTGCCGGGAGGAATTGGTGATCCAGTTTCTGATTCAGGAGAGCATGGCCCATCTGGAGGACGGGGATGTCTTTGACTTGCAGCGGGAACTGCGGGAGCGCCTGGAGGAATCCCGCAGGCGAATTCGAATCTATGAGGGCATATTGCGGGTGGGAACCCTGTTTGAAATGCTGGCCATGGCGGGAGTCCTGGGAGTTGTGGTATGGATTCTGCGGTAAATTATATACGATTTATATGAGGGCTTTGGACCGGGCAGGCGTTATTGCGGGAATTGTAAAACAAAGAATTTGAGGAAGAGCAGATGACAGAAAAACTGGTACTAATTGACGGACACAGCATACTGAACAGAGCCTTTTACGGCGTGCCGGATCTGAGCAACGCCAAAGGGCTGCATACCAATGCGATCTTTGGTTTTTTGAACATTATGTTCAAGATCCTGGAGGAGGAACATCCGGATTATCTGGCGGTGGCCTTTGACGTGCATGCGCCCACCTTCCGCCATCAGATGTATGAGGCGTACAAGGGCACCCGCAAGCCCATGCCGGAGGAACTGCGGGAGCAGGTACCGGTGATGAAGGAAGTGCTTCAGGCCATGAAAATCACCATTATGGAACAGGCGGGCCTGGAGGCGGACGATATTCTGGGGACTCTGGCCAAAAAGGCGGAGGCCCGGGGGATGGAGGTGGCCCTGGTATCCGGGGACAGGGATCTGCTGCAGATTGCCACGGAGCGTATCAAAATCCGGATTCCCAAGACCAGGATGGGGCGGACGGAGATTGAGGACTATTACGCGGAGGATGTGAAAGCCCTGTACCAGGTGACGCCGGAGCAGTTTATTGAACTGAAGGCGCTGATGGGAGATACCTCCGACAATATTCCCGGGGTGCCCAAGGTGGGAGAAAAGACAGCCATTGCCCTGATGACCCAGTTCGGTTCCATTCACAATCTTTATGCGCATCTGGAGGAGGTGGGCAAAAAGAGCATCCGGGAATCTCTGGCCCAGAACCGGGAATTGGCCGATTTGAGCAAGAAGTTGGCCACCATCAGGACGGACTGTGACCTGACGCTGGACTATGAGCAGTCCCGGGCCGAGGGATATTATACCCCGGAAGCCTATCAGCTGTTCAAGCAGTTGGAGTTCAAAAACATGCTTAGTCGGTTTGACAGACAGGAGGCCGGGCAAAGCCAGGAGGATATCACAGCGGGATTCCATCTTCTGAAAGAGAGCGCGCAGATGGTAAAAGTGCTGGACGCTCTTCGGGCAAAGGCGGTACAATCGAAAACAGAATCAGGGCAGCAGGAGGAAAAGTCGGAAGCAGAGCAGGAAGCGGCAGGAGCCGTGGGCCTGCTGGTGCTGACTGGGGGCGGGAAGCTGGCCGGCGTGGCATTGTCCGATCAGAACAAACAGAGTTATTTTTATTATGGAGGGACAGTGGGTGTTTCGGAGGAAAACCGACAGCTTTCCCTGTTTGACCAAGTCCAGGAGGCGTCGGAGGATGCAGCTCTCCTCCAGGCGGTGCGGCTGCTTACGGAAGTCTGTCCCGTCTATACCCTGGACATTAAGGGACAGTATGAATTTTACGGCTGGGAACGGAAGAAAGAGGGGAAATTCACGGAATCGTATTTTGACGGGGTGATCGGCGCCTATCTGTTGAATCCCCTGAAGAACGACTATGACGGGGAAACCATTGCCGCAGAACATCTGGATTTATCCATACCGGGTTACAGGGAGTGCTTCGGCAAAAAGAGTCTGGCGGAGGCTGCCGCAGAAAATCTGGAGCAGCTGGCAGTATTTTACCAATATCAGGCCTATACCGCCCTGCAGGCCGGGCAGGTGATCCGGCAGAAGCTGGCCCAGGCAGGGATGCGGCAGCTTATGGAAGAGGTGGAGATGCCCCTTTCCCTGGTGCTTCATGAGATGGAGCGGGAGGGCGTGGCGGTGCGCCGGGAGGAACTTAAGCATTACGGGGATGCTCTGGTGGCCCGGATCCATGAACTGGAGCAGAGCATTCATCAGCAGGCCGGATGCAGCTTTAACATCAATTCTCCCAAGCAGCTGGGGGAGATCCTGTTTGACCAGATGCAGCTTCCCGGGGGCAAAAAGACCAAGACCGGCTATTCCACGGCTGCGGACGTGCTGGAAAAGCTGGCGCCGGAGCATCCCATTATAGAGGATATTCTGGAATACCGGGGATTGACCAAGCTGAAGAGCACTTACGCGGACGGACTGGCGGAATATATTGACGCAGGGGGCAGAATCCATACCAATTTCAACCAGACCATAACGGCTACCGGGCGCATCAGTTCCACCGAGCCCAATCTGCAGAATATTCCCATGCGCATGGAACTGGGCCGCAGGATCCGTAAGGTGTTTGTGGCCCGGGAGGGCTGTGTGCTGATGGATGCGGATTATTCTCAGATTGAACTGCGTGTGCTGGCCCATATGTCCGGGGATGAAGAGCTGATTCAGGCTTATCGGATGGATCAGGATATCCACCGGATCACTGCGTCCAAAGTGTTCAAAACCCCCTTTGAGGAAGTGACGGATCTGCAGCGACGCAATGCCAAGGCTGTGAACTTCGGAATTGTGTACGGCATCAGTTCCTTTGGCCTGAGCCAGGATCTGAGCATCAGCAAAAAGGAGGCGGCGGAGTATATCGAGCAGTATTTCGCCACCTATCCCAAGGTTAAGGAATATTTGGACAATCTGGTGGCGAATGCCAGAGAACAGGGCTTTATCACCACCATGTACGGCAGGCGCAGACCCATCCCGGAACTGTCCTCCTCCAATTTTATGCAGCGCTCCTTTGGGGAAAGGGTGGCCATGAACAGCCCCATCCAGGGTACGGCGGCGGATATCATCAAGATCGCCATGATCCGGGTCTGGGAAAGACTGCGGCAGGCGGGGCTTGCCTCCAGGCTGATCCTGCAGGTACATGACGAACTGGTGATTGAAACCCGGCAGGAGGAGACGGAGCAGGTGAGGCAGATTCTGGAGGAGAGCATGAAACAGGCGGCGGAGCTGAAGGTTCCCCTGGAGGTGGACCTGCACATGGGTGAAAACTGGTACCAGGCCCATTGATTCGGGGGCGAGCCGGCTGTGTAAGGAGGCAGAATGCGTTTGATCGGTATAACCGGCGGTGTGGGGGCCGGTAAATCCACAATACTGGAATATATAAAGGCCCATTACCGCTGCCGGGTGTATCTGGCGGATCAGGTGGCCCATGCGGTCAAAGAGCCGGGACAGCCCTGTTATGAAGCCCTGGTGGAACTGTTGGGACGGGAAGTTCTGGAAGAAAACGGACAGATTCACAAGGGAAGGATGGCAGAAAGGATTTTCCGGGACGAAAACCTGTTGGAACAGGTGAATGCCCTGGTCCATCCCGCGGTGCGGGCCTACTTGCTGGAAAAAGTAAGGGAAGCCCGGGAGGAGGGATGGGCGGAACTTTTTTTCATCGAAGCGGCGCTGCTGATCGAATGCGGCTACAGGGACATTGTGGATGAGATGTGGTATGTCCATGCCGGGGAGGACTTGCGCAGTGGGCGGCTTCGGGAGAGCCGGGGCTATAGCCCGGAGAAGATCGGGCAGATCATGGGAAGCCAACTGACGGAAGAGGGGTTCCGGGCAGGCAGCGATTTTGTCATAGACAACAGCGGGACGCCGGAGGAAAGTTACCGGCAGATCCGCAGGAGGCTGGAGGGGTATACATGGCGGCAGTAGAGGGAAGGGAATTGGTATTTGGACTGGATATCGGCACCAGGAGCATCGTGGGTACGGTGGGGTACAGGGACGGCGCCCGGTTTCACATTGTGGCCCAGCGGGAGAAGGAGCATGAGACCCGCGCCATGCTGGACGGGCAGATTCACGATATCGGCAAGGTGGGAGCCACTATCAACGAGGTGAAAAACCTGCTGGAGCAGGATCTGGGGCGGAAACTGACCCAGGTGTGCATCGCCGCCGCGGGCCGGGTGCTGCGGACGGTGACTACATCCGTGGAATATACCTACGGCATGGAAAAGGAGATTACCAGCGAGGATATCTATGCGCTGGAAACCATGGGGGTGGAACAGGCTTACGAGGAGTTTACCCGGGACAATGATACGGACATGCAGTTCTACTGTGTGGGCTATTCCGCCATGCGCTACTATCTCAACGGTTATCCCATGGGTAATCTGGAAGGACATAAGGCCAGGACGGCGGGAGTGGACCTGATCGCCACATTTTTGCCGGACGATGTGGTGGACGGCCTGTACAAAGCGGTGGGGGCGGCGGGTCTGCAGGTGGCGAATCTGACCCTGGAGCCCATTGCGGCCATCCAGGTAGCCATCCCGGAGAAATTCCGCATGCTGAATCTGGCCCTGGTAGATGTGGGAGCGGGAACCAGCGATATCTCCATCACCAGAGAGGGAGCCATCACCGCATACGGCATGATTCCCATCGCCGGAGACAGTCTGACGGATATACTGGTGCAGCACTGCCTGGTGGAGTTTGAGACGGCAGAGCAGATCAAGCGGAAAATCGGGGTGGAGGAAACGATAGAGTATTCGGATATTCTGGGATTGCCCCAGCGCATCACCTCCGATGAAGCCCAGGAGCTGCTGCGGGAGAACATCCGCAGGATGACCGGGGAAGTGGCTGACTGCATCCGGGAACTGAACGGGGATAAGTCGGTGAGCGCCGTGTTTGTGGTGGGAGGCGGCGGCATGATTCCCGGCTATACCCAGGCCCTGGCGGAACAGCTTGGGATAGCCAAAGAGCGAGTGGCCATCCGGGGCCAGGAAGTGATGCAGGCCATCAGTTTTGATATGGAGAATGCCCGCAGGGACTCTCTGATGGTGACGCCCATCGGTATCTGTCTGAGTTATTATGAACAGAGCAATAACTTTATCTTTGTGGGTTTTAATGACCAGCGGATAAAACTTTACGACAATGGCAGACTGTCCGTGGTGGAAGCCGCCATTGCTGCGGGATTTCCCAACGAAAATCTGTTTCCCCGCAGGGGGGAGGCGGTGGAGTACAGCGTAGACGGCAAGAGCCGTATGGTCAGGGGGGAACAGGGGGAAGCGGCTGTGATCACTGTCAACGGGCAGGAAGCAGACATTCACACCCGGATTCAGAATGGGGACAAGGTGGTGCTGACTCCCTCCACGGCGGGAGAGGCCGCTCATCCCACGCTGGATAAACTGCCGGAGATGGAAGAGCCGGTACATATCACCATGTGCGGCGTCCGGATCACATTGCCCCGGCTGGCCTATGTGAACGGGACACAGCAGCTGGGAACCTATCAAATTCAGAATGGCGATCAGATCAGCGTGCAAAACTGGTACACCGTGGAGCAGGTGGCCCAGCTTGCGGACATTCCTCTGCAGGGCTCTATTCTGGTCAACGATGCCCCGGCCCGGGCCGATACCAAAGTATATGAGGGATTTGACGTGCGCTTTGTGCCGGACGATGGTGAGGAGGCTCCGGAGGAAGAATCTGTATGGCAGGAGGAAGCGGAGGACGAGCCGGAAGAGACGTATGCAGAAGCGGCGGATGCGGCAGCGGGAGAACTTTCCCCCCAGAGGAGCCCCGGGGGTGCCGCCGCTGTGCAGCAGACGCCTTTGGAGGCGGAACTGCAGGTGGTGGTAAACCAGCAGCCTGTGACGCTTCGGGGAAAGAAAGAATATGTTTTTGTGGATGTGTTTGATTTTTACGAGTTTGACCTGGGCAATTCCGGGGGCAGAAGCATCGTGACGCTGTTAAACGGCCGTCCGGCCCAGCATTTTGAGGCGCTGCACCAGGGCGATGTGATCAATATATACTGGCAGTAGGCCTGTGTGCCTGCAGGAGATATGCGGCATGCTTAGCGGACAGGTGAAGTTATGAAGGCACACGAGAGCAAATTTCATGAGATTACTTTCGAATGAAATTTGTCTCTCCTAAGTGTGCGCCGAAAGAACTTCACTCTTTAGTGCTGTCGCGCAGCGACTAAAAATAGGAGGAAAAACGGGGTTTCAAGCCCCGTGAGACGGAAACAATATGAGGATGTGCAGTATTGCAAGCGGGAGCAGCGGCAACTGTGTCTATGTGGGATCGGAAGCCACGCACCTGCTGGTTGACGCGGGGATCAGCGGAAAAAAGACAGAGGGAGGACTCCAGGAACTGGGGATCAGCGGGCGGGATCTGGACGGCATTCTGATTACCCACGAACATGCGGACCATATCAGTGGTTTGGGGGTGCTGGCCCGCAAATACGGGATACCCATGTATGCCACCAAAGGAACGATCCAGGCGGTAATGCAGATGAAGGGTATGGGCAATATAGAGCCGGAGCTGTGGACGGAAGTGAGGGAGGACCAGCGTTTTACCATCAAGGATCTGGTGATCAATCCTTTAAAGATCAGTCATGACGCCGCCCAGCCCGTGGCCTACCGCATCAGTTATGGCAGTAAGAAAGTGGCGGTGTGTACAGATCTGGGGGTTTATAATGACTATACGGTGGAGTGCTTAAAGGGCTTGGACGCCATTCTGCTGGAGGCCAATCACGATGTGAATATGCTCCAGGTAGGCCCTTATCCTTATCCCCTGAAACAGAGGATACTGGGCAGCAGGGGACATCTGTCAAACGAGAACTCCGGCAGGCTGCTCTGCCGTATTTTGCACGATGGGCTGAAACATATCTCCCTGGGACATCTGAGCCAGGACAACAATTTGCCGGAACTGGCCTATGAAACTGTGCGCATGGAAATCTCCCTGGGGGAAAATCCGTACAGGGCCGAGGATTTTCAGATCCAGGTGGCCAGACGCAGCGAACTTTCGCCGGTGATGGTGATTTAACGGCCGGATATCCAGAAATAGCTTGCTTTTGCAGATGATTCGTATTATGATACAAATTGTACAAAAAGGCTGCGGTATTGTGAAATCCACAGAAAAGAGGTAAGGTTGAAAGAAAAGCGCTTTCAACTATTGATTGGGGGTGTAAATATGACAAAGGCAATCATAACGGTGGTAGGCAAGGACACGGTGGGCATTATCGCCAGGGTATGTACATATCTGGCGGAAAACAGGGTAAATATACTGGATATTTCTCAGACCATCGTGCAGGACTATTTTAACATGATGATGATCGTAGATATCAGCAAAATGGCAGGCCACTACGGAGATATGGTGGATGATTTGGAGAAGCTGGGGCAGGACATCGGCGTGGCGGTGAAGTGCCAGAAGGAAGAGATTTTTGACCAGATGCACAGGATTTGAGTGGATGTGCGGCCGGTTTACTGCTGTATTCAGCAATAATGCAGAGAGAGGGAAGCATGATTAACATATTTGAAGTGGCGGAAACCAATGAAATGATAGAAAAGGAAAACCTGGACGTGCGCACCATTACCATGGGCATCAGTCTGTTGGACTGCATTGACGGGGACTTAAAGATTCTCAATGAGAAGATATATCAGAAGATTTATGAGTCTGCCAAGGACCTGGTGAAAACCGGGGAGCAGATTTCCAGGGAATACGGGATCCCCATTGTCAACAAGCGGATATCCGTGACCCCCATCGCACTGGTGGGGGCGGCGGCTTGCAGAACGCCTCAGGACTTTGTGGGCATAGCCAGGACTCTGGACAAGGTGGCCCATGAGGTGGGGGTAAACTTCATCGGCGGCTATTCCGCATTGGTCAGCAAGGGTATGACCCCTGCGGAGGAGATGCTGATCCGCTCCATCCCCCAGGCTTTGGCAGACACCGAAAGAGTCTGCAGTTCGGTGAATCTGGGTTCCACCAAGACCGGTATTAACATGGACGCGGTGAAACTGATGGGAGAGGTAATCAAGGAGACGGCGGAGTATACCAAAGAACAGGATTCTCTGGGCTGCGCAAAGCTGGTGGTATTCTGCAATGCGCCCGACGACAATCCTTTTATGGCGGGCGCTTTCCACGGTGTCACCGAGGCTGACCGCATTATCAATGTGGGGGTCAGCGGTCCGGGTGTGGTAAAGACCGCGCTGGAGAAAGTGCGGGGCGAGAACTTTGAGGTATTGTGTGAAACCATCAAGAAAACCGCGTTCAAAGTGACCCGGGTGGGGCAGTTGGTGGCCCGGGAGGCTTCCCAGAGACTGGGGGTTCCCTTTGGCATCGTGGATCTGTCCCTGGCTCCCACACCGGCCATCGGCGACAGCGTGGCGGATATCCTCTGTGAAATCGGCCTGGAGCGCGCGGGCGCGCCGGGTACCACGGCGGCTTTGGCCCTTTTGAATGATCAGGTGAAAAAAGGCGGTGTGATGGCTTCTTCCTATGTGGGAGGCCTCAGCGGGGCTTTTATCCCGGTGAGCGAGGATCAGGGCATGATCGACGCGGTGACAGCAGGAGCGCTGACTTTGGAAAAGTTGGAGGCCATGACCTGCGTATGTTCGGTAGGGCTGGACATGATTGCCATTCCCGGCGACACCAGAGCTGCTACCATTTCAGGTATCATCGCGGACGAAATGGCCATCGGTATGGTGAACCAGAAGACCACCGCAGTTCGGATTATCCCCGTGATCGGCAAAGGTGTAGGAGAAACGGTGGAGTTTGGCGGTCTGCTGGGCTATGCGCCCATTATGCCTGTGAACGGGTTTTCCTGCGATGATTTTGTGAGCAGAGGCGGGCGGATTCCGGCACCGATCCACAGCTTTAAAAACTGACGCGGCGGCTGCCGTCTGCATCCGAAATTAAAACATGTATAAACGGCATCATCTGCCGAGGAAAAGAGGTTGTCACCACGGTCGGGACAACCTCTTTTTACTATATAACAATCATTGGTCTGGTGTACTCGTGGTACATCCTGTGCCCGGACTTTGCAGCCTGGATGCTGCTGTAGATATCCGTGATCTGCACTTCCTGCTGGAACATATGATGTCCTCCCAGGGTCAGGAGTTTGTCCGCATCAGCCATCTTGGTGATCAGAGGGATGGAGGTGTTGCGGTCAATGGCGGTGAGGAGGGGCTTGGCCTCCTCCCTGAAGCCAAGCAGTCTTGCGTAGGATACGGTGTCCTGATTGTCTATGTAAAACTGCATGTTATCCTTCGTGATGTTCAACAGGATATGCAGCAGGCAGCGGCTGATCCGGGTGTAAGTCATATCCTTGGACTTTAACAGGTCACAGAACTCACTGAATGAGGTGTACTGATACACGTACTTACGGATCTTATCAGACAGATCCGGCGTGATGTCCAGGTAATCGGTATAGCCCCGGGCCTGTTCCGACAACAGCTTGTAATGCAGCAGGGTGGAAAAGTCATCCTGGAACAGGGGACGTTCCCGGGCAAAATATTCTGTCAGAATCTCATATGCCTCTTCCGGCATCTGGGAATGGAGTTCTTCCAGGGTGCGGTTGCTCTGGATGGCCTGACGGATGGCTCTGGCGGAACTCTGGAACAGCCCCAGACGCCTGTCCCGGTGGTCCGAGCCGATGCGGCGGATATTGACAGGGAGTATATGGCTGCGGCGGCGATGCAGCGCCTTGATATATTCAATGCCCAGAATGTTGTTGGGGCTGGATACCACCGATATGTCTGCCGCCAGCGCCGGGTAGGCGATGATCAGCGCATTGGAACGGGCAGTGGGATAGGAGTAGCCCAGTTTCAGCTTTTCCAGCAGAATCCTCTTATAGGGTTCCGGTTCTTCCAGAAATATTTCAGCGAACCGGGCCAGAAACTGGATGTCCGTGCATTCGCTGCCAAAGCACAGATAGTCCACCATACCCAGATGATCCAGCATGGAGACTGCCCCTCTGGCAAAATATTCCGCGCTGCCGGTGGCAAAGCAGGACGGAAGCTCCAGCACCAGGTCTGCGCCGCAGGAGAGGGCGGCTTTGGCGCGGGCATACTTGTCCACCAGCGCCGGATCCCCCCTCTGCACGAAATCACCGCTCATTACCACAATGATATAGTCGGCCTCCGTGAGAAGGCGGGCCTGTCTCAAATGATATGCATGACCAAGGTGAAACGGGTTGTATTCTGCAATAACAGCACACACTTTCATGATAGTACCCTGTCCTTTCTACTTATAGTTTCGCAGTTTCCCGGCTGGCAGCCTGCCGGGTGAGATATTTTTCGTCCTGTACGGTCAATAAACTGCCGCTGTTCTGAAAAATGCTGTCACCCCGGAAAGCGATGTATCTACTTAGCCGGTGTCAAACCCTGCAGTTCTGAAATATACTAAATAACGTTTATAATAGCGAAAAGAGTATGTGAAAAAAATAACAGGCAGTGTAAGCGTTTACATGTACATAAAATCCGGGTTTTTGAGGTATAAGCAGAAAGGTTTTGTACTTCAAAATATACAATTTAACGCATATTAGAACTTGTTAATTTTTTCTATCTCTAGTATAATATAAAAAACAGCGTTTGTTAAGCTAATTTTTGAATTTTTTTATTTCTATATAAAAAGATTGCGGCAATTCCGCAGGAAGGAGAGAATATGTCATATATTGACACAATTAAGGATCGGGCCAGACTCGACAAAAAGACCATCGTGCTGCCGGAGACTACAGATAAGAGGACGCTGTTGGCGGCGGCAAAGATTATGGAGGAGAACATTGCCAATATTATCATGATCGGCGACCAGGAGAAGATCATGGACGGTGCGGGCTGGCTGGAGGTGGATCTGACCGGGGTGAAGGTGATTAACCCCAAGACTACGGACAAGCTGGATGAATATGTGAATGTGTTGTATCAGACCCGGAAAAATAAGGGTATGACGCCGGAGAAGGCCAGGGATATCCTTCTGAGTGATCCTTTGACCTTTGGGATTGTTATGGTGAAGAACAATGATGCAGACGGCATGGTGGCCGGCGCTTGCCATTCCACGGCAGACACGCTGCGTCCTGCTCTGCAGATTCTCAAGACGGCTCCCGGGGTGAAGCTGGTGTCCGCCTTTTTTGTGATGGATACCCAGTTTAAGGACCAGGGGGAAAATGGTACTTTTATCTTTGCCGACTGCGGTCTGAATCAGGACCCCACGGCGGAAGAACTGGCCGCCATCGCCGAGACTTCTTCCAGAAGTTTTAAAAGCCTGGTGGGACCTAAGCCCGTGATTGCCATGTTAAGCCATTCTTCCAAGGGAAGCGCCAAGCATGCCCTGGTTGACAAGGTGGTGGAGGCCACCCGGATCGCCCACGAACAATACCCTCAGCTGACACTGGACGGCGAACTGCAGACAGACGCGGCTCTGGTGCCCGGCGTTGCCAAATCCAAGGCTCCCGGCAGTTGTGTGGGAGGCAGGGCCAATGTGCTGATTTTTCCCAATCTGGACGCTGGTAATATCGGATACAAGCTGGTACAGAGACTGGGCGGCGCGGAGGCATATGGCCCTATGCTCCAGGGGATTGCGAAGCCCGTCAACGATCTGTCCAGGGGATGCTCCTGGCAGGATATCGTGGGTGTAGTGGCGCTGACGGCAGTACAGGCGCAGCTGGTATGAAGGTATATTCTCGGCCAGCGCACTGCTTTCGGTTCGGACGGTAGTCGGCCGAATCGAAAGCAAGGGAAGGGTGTGCTGGCAGGAGAGATGCGGAACTATAACAGCAGATCTCCGGAACTATAAATAAGAAAGGAAAGTAAGACATGAATATTTTGGTGATAAACTGCGGGAGTTCCTCTCTGAAATTCCAGTTGATTGATTCCGGGTCGGAGCAGTGCCTGGCAAAGGGACTGTGTGAACGCATCGGTATTGACGGCAGCCAGATCGTCTACACGCCTGCAGGCGGGGAAAAGGAAATCCAGGTGACTCCCATGCCGGATCATACAGAGGCCATCCGTCTGGTGCTGGAGGCCTTGACCAATGACAGAACGGGAGTGGTGAAGAGTCTGGAAGAGATTGGCGCAGTAGGTCATCGGGTGGTGCATGGCGGCGAGAAATTTGCCCAGTCTGTAATCATTGACGACGAGGTGCTGGAGACCATAGCGGCCTGCAACGATCTGGCGCCCCTGCACAATCCAGCCAATCTGATCGGCATTAACGCGTGCCGGAAGCTGATGCCCGGCACGCCCATGGTGGCCGTGTTTGATACCGCTTTCCACCAGACCATGCCCCAGGAAGCCTATATGTACGGTCTGCCGGTGGAATATTATGAGAAGTACAAAATCCGCCGCTACGGCTTCCATGGTACCAGCCACTCCTATGTGTCCAAACGGGCTGCAGAGGTGTTGGGTGTACCTTATGAATCTCTTAAAACCATTGTGTGCCATCTGGGTAACGGCGCCAGCGTGTCTGCGGTAAAGAACGGTGAATGCGTGGATACTTCCATGGGCCTGACCCCTCTGGAGGGTCTGATTATGGGAACACGCAGCGGCGACATTGATCCCGCCATCCTTGAATTCCTGGCTCATAAGGAGAATAAGAGCATTGACGAGATCATGAGCATACTGAATAAGAAATCTGGCGTACTGGGTCTGTCCAACAATCTGTCCTCTGATTTCCGAGACCTGGAAGACGGCTATCACAGGGGAGATACTTATGCCGTCTGCGCCATGAAAACTTTCGCCTACCGGGTGGCAAAATATATCGGCGCTTATACGGCGGCCATGAACGGCGTAGACCTGATCTGCTTTACTGCGGGCGTAGGGGAGAACGCTCCCCTGGTGAGAACTCTGGTCTGTGAATACCTGGGGTATCTGGGGATTACCCTGGACCAGGAGGCCAACGCCAAGCGGGGCCAGGATATCCTGATCAGTACGCCTGATTCCCACACCAGGGTAATGGTGATTCCCACCAATGAGGAACTGGCCATTGCCAGGGAGACCGTGGCATTGGTGTAGCTGTTCGTTCTGTTATATAGAAAATATTATATGTCCCTGGCAGAGATTTATCTGCCGGGGATTTTTTTTTGCTGTTTTTAATTGTTGCTTTCTGTGAAAACAGAATTGGCACTGCACCTTTATCCGCCGGTTTTGTAATAAGATGTATTACTAATTCATTGGAGTTTGATAATACTGGAATTGTAATAAAAAAGTATATCATATAATTCAAAAATAATAATTGCTTATTTAAAAATTGTGTTTTACAATTGACAGGTGTACTGGTGTTGGTATATAATTCCATATACAAGATTTTTTGCATATTTTTGTATAAATTAGATGTAATTTGCATAGAGATGTGGATGAACGAAAAAGGATAATCATGAACATACTCTGCGGTATCTACGGAGGTGTAGGAATGGATTACGAAAGTTGCTATTATGCGTCAAGAAGCAGATACTATGATGCTTGTTCAGAGATCACCAACTGTGAAAACAGAGCAAATGAATTGAGATCACAAAAGCAGCAAAAAATTTCTCTCATAAATCAACTCAAAGCGGAACTCAAAAGAAATGAAGAAGCCTTGCTGGGATTAAGCAAGGCCATTAAAGCAGATGTGGGATTACATGAGGGCCTATCCAAAATAACCACCAATATGAATGCCGCTTCCGAAAACCTTCTTAATATGGCCATTGCGAGCTCAGTTCAAAATAAGAGTTTGAGCAGCGTCTATAGCGCAGAGTCTTCAAAAACGCAAAATACGTTAAACAATATTTTTTCTTCCCCTGGAAATAAAAACAAAGCAGTGGAAAATAAAATATCTGAATTGCAGGAAAGTATACTTCGTGCAGAGTCCGAGTTGCGAGATATTGAAGCAGGGATAAGATCAGCCGAATCGGCGGCATCAGATTGGAGAAACGTCAGACGTAATGCTTCATGTGATATGGACTACTATCGACGCAGAATGCAGGAAGAGGAATAGATGGCTACTATTTCATTATATGCGGGTAAAGTTAATCAGATGTCCTCTCTGATTCAAATGTCAAAAGATCTGTTGAAGAATTTAAATAGGATTTGATCTCATTAAATTCAGAAGTTCTTGCAGTTGACAGCAGTGTATGTAATATGGATGAAGTGATATGCTCGATTAGGGCATCTGCCAAGATCCAGGAAGATAATGCCGATACGCTTGAAACTCTGAAGTAAGAGGTAAATGAGTTTGTTTCTGATGTTATACATATAGACAGCAATGCTGCCGATGCCATAAACAGGAGCAAGGATGATTTTTATAATGCATATCCTTATTTAAAATCTTTTTGTGAAAAAAACGGCTGGGAAAAATTTAAGGATAATTGTAAAAAGGTAGGTGAGTGGTGTAAAGAACATTGGAAGGAAATTATCGCAGTTGTAGTTATCATAGTAGGTGTTGTTTTATGCTTTATTCCCGGGGTAAATGGGATCGGTGTGGGTATTTTGCTTGGTGCGCTTAAAGGGGCTATCAGTGGTGCGCTGATTGGCGGGTTATCAAGTTGGGCATCAGGAGGCTCTTTCTGGGAGGGGATGAAAGACGGCGCAATATCGGGTGTAATATTCGGTGGTGTATTCGGTGGAATCGGGGCCGTAGGTGAATTGATAGGAAACGTAAAGGCGTTGACAATGCTGGAAAACGGTCAATGGTTTAGCAATTCCAGTCGTTTTTTATCCCGAGTTGTTATGGTTTCAAAAATCAGCGGAGGGATCACCTTTGCTCTAGGCAGTTTTGACGTACTGGCATTGGGGTCAAAGATTCTCTTTGGCGATAATTGGTTTAGCGATTTTAATGCATCTTTGCACAAGAGTTCTTTATATAATTTTACTCAGATAGCAATATCCGGAATTGCTGTTTTTTCAGGAGGAATGGGAAAAGGCTTTGTTGACGCGGGGAACCAGGCAGGTGTTAAACGGGTATGCTTTGTGGCCGGAACGAAGGTTCAGACAGTTATGGGATTAGTAGCAATAGAGAATATAAAGGTTGGTCAAAAGGTTATTTCTACTAATCCAGAAACTAATGAAACAGGTGAAAAGATAGTTTTAGAAACGTATATACGGGAAGTGGACAGGATTATTCATCTTTTTATTAATAATGAAGAAATTCTGACAACAATGGATCACCCTTTTTACGTATATAAAAGAGGCTTTGTCAGTGCAGGAGAATTGGAAAAAGGGACGCAACTGGTTGATGTTAATAGGAACATAGTGACGATAAGAAGTATTTGGCTCGAACTTTTAAAAAATCCAATAAAAGTATATAATTTAAAAGTACAGAAATTTCATACCTATCATGTTGGGTTGTTTGGCTTATTGGTTCATAATGCAGATGGATATGATGGCAATATGTTGGGGGCTAAGGGCACACAAGTATCAAATAAAAAAACATGGAAGAATGGAAATACGGAAAGACTTGAAGTTGAAAATCCAGCGCCGGGAAGGCGCCCTGGACAAATACATTATCATGATTCAACAAACAAAAAATATTATTACGATATAGATAACAATTTTTTTTATGATCAAAAAACAGGTATATTGGCACCTATAAAAATTCAGAATCTTTTAAAAGATGTTAAGTTTAAGGAAGGTATAAAAAAGGCACTTGAAATTTTAGGAGAATAATGATGATAAATATGAATGAAAAGATGAAGGCAATTATTTCTACATATTGCCAGAAAGAAATGGAGCCACGAATAGAGTCGATAATAAGAAATATTGTAGATCATGTGAAGGAAGTTTACCAATGTATTGTTTATGATCCGAGTGGAGATATTCAGGAAGATCAAATTGATTTAGAAAAAATTATTTCATTCTCTGGAGATATGACTGGTTACGAGGTGGACTCCAATGAAATTATAATAGACAAGGAAGATATCTACGAAAGTTGTCATATGGCGCTTGCGGATGTACTTATTGATGAATTACAAAGGAAATACTCCGGGAAAAAATTTGTTGTTTATATTTTGGACATGGACGAATCCATAGCAGTAAGATTTCATACCTATAGAGAAGATGAGGGCCTGTGGCTGGATGAAGATCTAAATAAATATGATGAACCTATTCTCTATGTTTTTAGATAAGACCTAATTTGATTTTGTTACAGCAAATTACAAAAAATAAAACCGAAAAAAATTAAGATGTACAGCGGAGGTGGAAATATGTCAACCAGTCAGGAAAGAGTAGAGCAATTATTGGCGGATTCGCATTTTGCTTTTATCAACAGCAGAAACGATGAGGCATTATGTCTGGCGGAAGAAGCAATAAGACTTGCAGACAGGGATCCGGAAGGGTACAAATGTGCAGGAAACGCATATATGTCTATGGGAATCTATGAAAAGGCTGTTGAAAATTATAAAAAAGCAGTGGAATTCGATCCGAATAACGGTAACAGGTATTTCATTTTGGGGTATGCCCTTGCCACCTGTGAAATAATGGCAGAGGCAATAAAAAATCTGGCCAGGGCGGAGGAATTGGGTTGCTCACCGGAAAATACCGTACAGTTATATAATTTGTTGGGTATTATTTGCTTTGATATAGGCCGATATAAGGATGCGCTTGTAAACTTGGAGAAAGCGGAAAAAATTATTGGCATAGATATGGATATTATGAGGCGCAAGGCCATTATCTATGGAATAAAGGACGATATCAGAAATGGTTTGTTAACTGCCAATCAAATGAAACTTGTTGCTCCGTCTGAATACATAGGTTATCAGGTTGCGTTTAAATTGCTTTCTCAGGCAAACCGTCTTGAGGCTGCAGAGCGGGAATTGGAAATGGCTGGTAAATATGCTGAAGCCACTATGGATTATTATTTTGACTGTGTGACGTTTGAACTTCAGAAGTATGATAACGATAAGGACAAGCAGCACTATAAAACAGCGCTTGCGCTTATAGAGATGGCTTTGGAAAATGTAAAAGTGTCTTCTACTGAAGTGATCGAAAGTTATATCAATGCTGCGGAGATATATTTGCAGATGGAAAATGCCAATAAGACCATAGATTGCTTAAATGCGGCCCAGAATCCCATTGCATCCTATAATCTTGGATTTGATATTGTGGATAAGGAATTTGAACCCGTAAGACTTACAGAATACGATGTGGAAGAAATGATGGAAGCCGATAAGGAACGTATTGCTGAAGAGTATGGCGAATACGGCATAGAAGAACTGGCGGAAAATCTGGAACCCGATGAGAATGGGGCCAGGGAGTATTTTACAGTAATTGAAGAAGAGGATGAAGCAAAAGAGAGGTACAAAATTGACGAATCTGAGAATGTGGAGTTGACATCCGAATATGTAGATCAGATTAACAGGCTATATATAGGGGCCTATACGCTGAACAGGGATTTTAATAAGGTAATTGATTACGCAAGAAAGTTACAGGCCAGTGAAAACACTCAAAATTCGTATATTGGGATTTACAGTGAAACAAACGCATATAAGGAATTAGGATCGCCCGAGGCAGAGCAGAAATATGAGGAAACGGTTAGATTCTTTAGAAATGCAATGATTAAAGATCCCAGCGATATGGCTGCGGTAACATTTCGCATTCAGTGCTATATGGACATGGGACAATATGATGAAGCAGAACAGCTTTGTAATTTGCTGTCAGGTGAGTTGAGGAAACCTTTGCTGGAAAAGATCAAAGAGGTAAAGTCCGGAGGTGAAGACCATTGAAACTGGAACAGGATATCGCTTTAGACAGCGAAGCATTTAGGACAGCAGCAAATGAAATGTCTGCGCTAAAAACAAGAGCCGAGTTGCTAAAAGCAATGATGGAACAGAT
Source organism: Lachnospiraceae bacterium (assembly GCA_011959105.1). GTDB lineage: Bacteria > Bacillota > Clostridia > Lachnospirales > Lachnospiraceae > Acetatifactor. The sequence continues at coordinate 54,746 of BLLU01000225.1, forward strand.
GTATGAGGAATTGGCAGGAGCGCTGGATACGCCTGCTGGGAAAGCAATTGAGATTACGGCAAAAGATATCCTTATAAAACCGATAGAAGAACTTATACTGGTTATCGGACAGATGTCGAAAACGCTTAATGAAATCATTGATACACCGTATTATCAAGGCGTATTTGACAAATATGAAAAGCTAATACAAAACATAAACTTTAATTAACAAGGAGGAAATTGTTATGGCAATGGGCACTACAGGAACGGTGAACATTACACCGGAGATGATCAGCAATGCGTTAAGGGCAGTAGAAGCGTATGAAACTACCGCCAAGTCCCTGCATTCCAAGCTGGAAGGAACGGTAAACGAACTGATTCCGGGTAATTTCAGCGGAAACGCGGCAAAAGGTTTTAGAACATTTTTTGACGACAACATTGCGAAACTTACTAACGCAGACGAAAAGGAAGCGGGGATAGCAAAGATCATAGAACTTCTCAGAGGGATTATTAATGGTATCTCCGACGCAATTCCCAAAGAAGCAGAGGGACTTGACGACCAGCTTGCGGATCAGAACACAAAAGTGATGGGAGGGAATTAAAATGGCAGCTTGTAGAATAGTAAATCAAGGGATGCTTGAGGCAATTGACTCAATAAAGCAGTGTTGTGCTTCATATGAAGAGGCAGGACAAACGCTGATCAGCTCGTTAACCAGTGCCATTGGGGAAATGGAAGGTGCTGCGAAGGATGCTTTTCAGACGCTGATTGATAATGATATCAGGCAATTCGTAGAGACTGATCTGCCTAAAGCGATTGAAGGAATGTATACTCTTCTTGAAGAAAACAGGCGTAACTTCGAAGAGGTTGATCAGAAAATCGCCGATAGCATAAGCGGCAGCTAAGTATACTGAAAGCGCAGTCTGGTATTGCTTTGTATAAAAAGTTATAGACTGCGCTATTCTTTACGGGAGATATCCATATGGCTTTTAAAATACTCAAACCAGAAGAAATAGAATTGCTTACGGCAGAACAGCGGGAGCATTATGAAAGAGAACTGGAAGACTATAAACAAAGAGTGGCTTTTGTGGAAAAACTGACTGAGCTTGAAAAGGCTAAAATAAGGTTTCATAAACCGAAATTGAGACCAGTCAACATTAGTGGGGAGGTTCGACTCAGATCCTATGTAAATCCCAGACGATGCCGGCTCAGCATAACATGTATTCAGAAACAAATACTGCCCGATTGCCTGTCTGGTAGGACCAATAGTTCAGCATTTTTATCGGAAAGTGTCAGACCTTCCATTTTGCTGGAACAGAAATTTAGCAAGAATCTGGAACGTGTGTTCAGGCTGCCTTCCAAAGTGGATGGATTCGGAGGCTATAGACAAAAACAATATGCTCTATCTACACTTCACAAGCCGTTTATACCTGACATCACTTTCACAAAACCAAAGGATATCATTCCCAAACCTTTACAGTTGATTAACTATACGCCATGTAATGTTAAGAATTTTGAATCGCCGGAAAAGAAAGAAGTAGTTCTCTCAAAACTATCTGTCCCGAAAATTAAAGCGGGATTTTTTGCCGGTCCTAAAATTTCTCCAATCCAATATGGTGTAGATATAAAGGCAGTTTCCGCTGTAAAATCTTTTAAGAGACCAGAACATATGGTTGTAGATCTTCCTAAATTTCCTGTCCCGAAAATTAAAGCGGGATTTTTTGCCGGCCCCAAAGTTTCTCCAACCCAATTTGGTGTAGATTTAAAGTCTGTTCCTGCTGTAAAATCCTTTAAGAAGCCGGAACACATTTTGACGGTTGCCGCCGACAGATCCAAGGCGACTGTGGCAGTGCATACTTTCTGTAAACCAGAAAGGAATATACCCAGGTTTGACATTGACATAAAAGCAGATATCGAAATACGATCTTATCAAAAGCCTGGATATGGGACGGTAAAATTACACAAAGTCCCCAGGGCCTCTGTCAGTCATGCAAGATTCCGTGCTCCCGAAAAACAGGAGTTTAGGAAAGTTACTGCAACACGGCCGGATGTCAGAACCGTTCCATATAAAAAAATGCAGGGATTTGAACCCAAAATAAGTGTACAAATGAAAGTGCTGCCGCCGGTGAAAAGATTTAAAATGCCGGTGTTAAACCAACCAAGTTAAAGGAATAGACGCTATGAAGAACAATGAAATCATGATATCGGCAAGATTTGAATTTGGTGAAAAAAATAAATCGCAGGAACTTTCTTTTCTTGTGTTGAAAGACATATCGTTGAAAGCGTTTATGGAAGCCTTATACTATGGACTGAAAAAATCCAGGAAATATGAAAAGTGCTTTGAACTGCTGGAGCAGTATATTAAGACCCATAAAGAAATACAAGTTCTATACACAGATAAGGGAAGCTACAATATTGTTGATTTTACTGCAGATCTGGAGAGAGACGGTAATAAGATTAAAATATACAATGCCGGACTTGATCAGCTGGGATTTGTAACTTCAAGCTGCATTCTCTTCACTAAGGCAGATGAAATAAAACCCCTGTGTCTGTTTCATAAAGAAGAAAATAGCTATATTTTGAAGGAAAAGGATACACTTGAATATAACATCAGCACCCGAAGACTAAATGTGATTGAACCCTCAATTATAGATATTATTCCGCCGAATGACATGCCGCAGAAAGATAAGGCGTCCTTTTTGGATGTAATTATTCCTACGGTTTTGTCCACAGGAGGAATGCTTGGTGCACGCTTCCTGATTATGAAACTTGCGCCAAGCGCATCCTCAATGGGCAATACAATGATTCTAATGTCGGGGGCTATGGGAGTGGTATCTCTGGTTACTTCACTTTACAGTTTTATGAAGAAAAAAACCGACTATAAAAAGAATGTCCAGGAATGGAAAAGTAATTATGAGAATTATATTGGGAGGATTATTGGGACAATTCAGAAGTGGCAGGAAAGCGATATAGTATATCTCAACAGTGTATACCCGAGCATGGATGTGCTGTTTGAAAACACAGCGGAAATAAACGGTGTTATTTTTTCCCGATCACAGAATGACAGTGACTTCATGAAAATTTCTCTTGGTACTTCCGATGAAGTAAAACCTCTTTTTGAGATTAGAAGTGAGAAGAAAGATAATATCTTTTATGATATTTATTATAAAATGCGAAGGGATAATAAAGGAATTGATATAATAATTCCTTCAAAAAAAGAGGACCACAAGCTGAATAAATTATCGCCGGAAGAAAAGGCAGAAAGAAAGAGAAACCGATTTCTTCTCACAGATTTAGCTTATAATTTTGCAAACAAAGGAGTGGACGGCGAGAATGGCGGTGAGGTAATAGGCTTTAATTATCTGAGGAGTGACAGCGGAAAAAGACCGCCTTTGCTTTTGGACTTGAAAAACTGCGGTGCGTTGGGAGTAATATCAAACGACATCCAGACTTCCCAACGATTTATCCGGCATGTTGTTTTTGAGTTAGCGTATTATCATTCTCCAGAAGATCTGCAGTTTGTATTCTTTTTTGATAAAGAGGATCAGGAGGAGCGGCAGAACGAGATATTGCGTAATTATAGATATTTGCCTCATACAAACGAATTGTTGGACGGCGTATCACAGTTTGTATTTGATAAAGAAAGTTCTGGCATCGTATTTGGACAACTGCTCAGCATTATGAATAGCCGTTCCCATAACAAAAAGGAAGAGGCGGATGAACCGGGATCGGAAGAGAGGCTTACTCAAATTGTTTGCGTAGTTTTTTACGACTATGATATCAAAGAAACGGGGTTCTCGAAATTTTTACCGGAAGTCCCCAAGGAAGGGGAAGCCTATGTTAACTCCGTTGGCCTGACCTTTATTTTTATACAACCGGTGAAGGATATGCTTCCGAAATATTGCGGAAATATTGTAAATATTGACAAGGATAATGAAAAAGGAAGGAAAGTCAGTCTACGATACAATGTGCTTAGCAGAGAAACACTAAATGCTTTAAGCGAGGACAGGGGAGATAAAACCAAGACAAATGATACTGACAAGCTGATTGAGTATAAGTATTTTCGAAACAGGTATATGTTCGGAGTAGAAAACTATGACGATAAATTCAGTCTTGCATTTAGACAACTCAGCGCAATTTATTATACACGTATTGCGGAAAACGGTAAAGTCCCTTCCATGGTGACTTTGTTTGAATTATATGGTTATAATACAGAAAAGATAAGAAACGGGGAAGTTGAATCGGGAATCAGGGAAAGTTGGAAAGATGTTGAAAGAAATGATGTGACAAGAAATCTTCGCGTTCCCATTGGAAAGCATGAGCATGGCATATTATATCTGGATCTGTATGAGAAAGCAGACGGTCCACATATGCTTGTTGCAGGAACCACAGGTTCGGGAAAATCGGAGACAATCATCACCTATTTAATCGGGCTTTGCATGAAATTTTCTCCCCGGGACCTCAATCTTATGCTTGTAGATATGAAAGGTGGAGGTTTTTCAGACCGCCTGGGTGAGTTGCCGCATTGCGTAGGCGTGGTGACGGACACAGCAGGGGAGGAGGAAGGCACTTCTGCCGCATATATGCTTAAGCGTTTTCTTGAGACATTGAATGCGGAGATAAAGAGGCGTAAGCTTTTACTTTCAAGTCTTGGTGTGGACAATGTGGACTCCTATATCAGGGCGTTAAGGCATATTCGGAAAATTAAGGAGTTGGAGGAAAAACCTGAAAATGCGGAGGAAATTCAGAAACTGAAGAAGCAGCTTAATGATAAGCAGAAAGAGATGCTCAGTATGGAATTGAACGAGTTTTCCCCCCTTTCGCATTTAATTCTTGTTGTGGATGAATTTACAGAACTTAAGCGTTTTTCCAATGAAAGCAGTGATGTGGATTTTATTGCGGAAATAACTACCATTGCCCGGGTGGGACGAACTTTGGGGTTCCATATTATTCTTGTGTCACAGAATATCGAAGGTGCTATTACGGATGATATCCGTGTAAACTCCAAAGCGAGGATATGCCTGAAGGTAGCGACCAGGCAGGCGTCAAAAGAAATGATTGGAAACACTGCTGCCGCTGCTCCAACCATGCCCCTCAATGGACGGGCTTATCTGCTTGTGGGGACGGGTACAAGATTCGAATATTTTCAGTCTGCTTATACGGGAGCAAATAGGAATCTCAATATAGAACCTGCCGTTGCCTTGGCTCAGGCAAACAATTCAGGCAGATATGACAGTGATTTCTATTTTTCTAAAAAAGATAATGCTTTGGAGAAAAGACGAAGCGAAGGGGTAAGTGAACATGACACCCAGCTTGCGTTTATTGTTAAGACAATCATTGACATAGGCAAAAGTATGGAGAAACCCCGCCAGATTTTTTTGCCGCCGCTTCCGGTTGAAATACTGGATACAACAGATTGGGAGGGTTTGGAATGAGCCGGGAGAAACTTTTGTGTACTTTGGGCAAATTTGACATACCCATCATTCAAATGCAGCCTGCTTTTACGGTAGATTTGCTTGATGCCAATCTGATGGTATTTGGTTCGGCGATGAGCGGAAAAACCACCTTTATTAAGACGCTGGTCAATATTTTGCATAAGCAGTATGACGCGACTTGGGAACAGATCTTTATTCTTGACTTTGGCGGGGCTTTGTCAGAATACCGCAGCATGCCTTTGGTGTCGGCGTATTTTGACAATTCCAATGAGGAATATGTGAAACGTGTTTTTAAAATGCTGGACAATATTCTGAAAGATAATATTAAAGTCCTAAACGGCAGAAATTACAGGGAAGCAGCAGAAAACCAGCCTCTACACACAACATTTGTGATTGACAATGTAAATGCGTTTATTGATGAATCAAGATATACTGCGTATCAGGAAAAACTTGCAAAACTTTGCAGGGATGGGTTGTCGAAGGGAATTACCGTTGTGGCCACGGCGGGAGATACCAAGGGGCTAAGTCCGTTTATGGGTAGCTTTAAACAGAAGGTTGCATTTGAGATGCCAACGGATAAATATGCGGACATATTTGGCGGAAAAGTCGATGCAATCGGTAACAATCCGGGTCATGGCTTTGCAAATGTTACAGTCAGGCCCGAGGGTGTTACAGGTACGTTCAGAATGAATCTGCCCTATGAAGTACAATGCTTCAAGGCTCAGGTCTTAGACGAAATCGAAGAAGATGGTTCTTCATCTGTTCCGTTTCAAGCTGCGCTGCGGAGGAAATTTGACTTTGATATTGGGACCGGGGAATATGGAAAACATGTTAAAAAGCATTTGTCTTTTCCAAAGGAACTTACAAAGACAGATTACTTGCAACTAAAGCAGAGTGCCGGCATGGAGGAACGATTTGACTGCCCTGTTAGTGTAGGCCTGGATTATGTGGATTTCTGCCCAGTGACAGTTGATTTGGATAAATCCCATATTGTAGCTGTTTATGGGAAAAAGGAATTTGGAAAGACAAACCTTCTCAATCTACTGATAGAAGGCCTCTTTGGGCAGAAAAAAGATCTGCGCCTTGTTCTTTTTGACGATGGGCGAAATCAACTAAAGGACCTATATGAAAAATATAAGGTAATGGGGGATTGCATCCTGTTCAATAAATTTGAAAAGAAGGATTTGCAGTTACGGGACGGGACAACGGTCAGCAGGAAACTCTCACCCCTCCAACAGTTTTATATCTATATAAATGAAAACTATATGGAACTGGATAAAAAATTTCTGGCAGGAATATATGGCTTGAGTGAGAATCTCAAAAAGGAATACGAAAATATTCCTGACTGTAGTGCGGAGGAAACGCCTTTTACCGTATTTGTTATGCAAAGCAAAATGATTTATCTGAATACTGCAGAAGGAAAACGGTTTATCAATTCCATTCTTCCACAGCTTGCCGCAGTAGCGGAGGAACAGAGAATGCTGTTTATCTTTTCGGATGTTCAGAAAATCAGTGATGGAGAGCAGAACTCATTTTTTAACAATAATTTGTCCACAGTGTTTTTGCTGGATAATATTGCCGAATTCGCAGGAGAAAGGGGGCAGAAGTCTGTCTTTGGAAATATGGATGTAAAAATGTTAAAGGAAGATTATGCCCGCTGTGAATTAGGAGATGGCTATTACTATGATATTGAGGGAGATAAACTTGTTAAATTAAAGTTTATTAAATTCTAAAGGAGTAAAAATTATGGGAAAAACAAATTTTGTTTCGGCTGATATTGAGAAACTTGTACAATTCGAAAAGAAGGGTGACGAGGCAATACGGGAATTTAACGCAATCAAGGACCGGTTTAATGAAATTAACGAAACGTTGCTGAGTAAGTGGAAGGGAGAGGGACGGGATGCCTATAAGCAGGAGGCGGATCATATTATGGATAATATAGGCGGTATCAAAGACATACTTGACGCTATTAATAATGAGGCGATTAGGGATACCAGAGACATATATCTACAGCTTGACGAACAGTTGGGTGAGTTTAACAGAAATCCGCAGGCTGCTAGTGAGGAGTAGACTTCAAATATTCAGGGAGGTAAATGATGGGGAAGCCAACCATTGGGGAACTCGATACGGATGTTGACAAAGCACAAACTGAAATTCCTAAGAAATTAACAGTACTTGAGGAAACTTCCCGGGAGACCATATACAATCTTATTTTTTCTGATATTGCTAATAGAGATAAGGTCCAGAATAAGAAGTGAAAGGACAGAGAGAAATGTCTACTATAACATTAAGTGCGAATAGGATAAATCGGATGCCTTCTTTGCTTACCAATACAGGTAACGCGGTCAAAGGCTATAAGGCAGGCCTGGAGGCTCTTAGATCCAAGCTGCTTGTCATCGATAACAGTGTGTGCAATCTGGAGGATGTAATAAGTTCAGTTAAGGCATCCACGCAAGTCCAGGAGGAAAAAAAGGAATCTCTGAATAGGCTGAACCAGGATGTAAACGATTTTATCATGGATGTAGTACGCATTGACGGAGATGCGGCGGATGCTATTAACCAGAGTCGCGATGACTTTTATAACGAGTATAATTATCTGAAACCGTGCGAGAAGAGTGGCTGGGAAAAATTTAAGGACGGCTGCAAAAAAGCCGGAGAGTGGTGTAAAAAACAATGGAGTAATTTTGTAAACGGCTTTAAGAAAAAATTTAACGAACTGGCGGCAGGATTTATAGATTGGGTGGGGCGATGCATTAATTCTATGCCTATTACCATTCTTGTTATAGGGATTGTTTTTGCTGCAAATCCTATTATAGTTACTGGGAAGATTTGGACAAAATATGATCTTCCAGGTGCGGAAACTTTTTTGAAGTGGACACTTGGAGCAGTGAAAGACACTACATATGACGGCGTCTATCATCTAAGACAGGACTGGTGGCAAAGCTGGGGGCCGATTGGTTATAACGATGGATACGACAATGTTTTTTACTATGGCGTCGGAGCAACTGGAAATACAATTGACATAAAGAAGTCAGTAACATTTGATGTGGATATTGATGGTGACGGAGAAGCGGATAAAACATATATGTTCTGGTCCTGGAAAGGGGATTATATGAATCTGGGCGCAGGGGCCGAAACAGGGATATATGAGTATTATTCCGATACGCATTGGCTAACCGCAACGGATCGGGCAACAGATATGGAACTTGCTCTTTACCATAAAGGGGAGTTGTTATATGAGTATTCGCCTTATGGAGATACTGAACTTTGGAATAGTGGTGCGCAATGGTGGGTCACAGGGTTTGATTCACAAGTAATGAATGTTAAGGCGGAAGATTTGCAAGCTGTAACAACGATTGATTTTACCCAAATGGAAGATGGAAAAAAAATGTATGAGGCGTTCAAAAACGCTACTTTAAGCAGTGATAAAATTAGAGAGACAAGCGGCTGGACATTTTATGATGACACGCAAACAGCAATACTGAATTGGGAGGCGGATAATTGGAAAGAAGAATAATATGTTTATGCTGTATATTGACCTTTTACTTAACTGGCTGTTCAATCTCGGATATGCGGGTGCTTCAACTGAATCAAAGTTCAAAAACGGAAGCCGAATCAATAAAATATATTGAGGATACGGTGGTTCAGGCGCTGGAAACAAAAGACGCCGAACTGTTAAAAAGCGTTTTTTCAGAGCAGGCGCTGGAGCGGGCAAATGACATAGAACTGGGAATAGAGTATATGTTTGACATTTATGAGGGGGATTTTGTAGAAATAACCCATTCTAATCATAGCGCAGATGAACATATTGAGAGAAATAATAGTTGGGCTTGCATATATGGACAGTGCCATATAGAGACAAGCCAGAAAGTTTATGTTTTAAGTTGGAGTGACTGGATCAAACATACGGGTAATCCGTCTGCAGTTGGGGTGTATGACATGAACCTGAGAGAATATAAAGAAGGGGAATATTATTCATACATGGATATTGCAGGGGTCAATTATCCGAAACGTGATCAGATCCATAATACACTTCGCAATTTTTTGGATATATCAAGTGATACATCGTATGAAGAAATTTGTTCTCTATTTTCTGAAAAGTTGCTTGCAAACGCAAGCGATGCTGAAAAAGAAAAATTGTATTGGTTCTTATCGCGTTTACGGCTTGCGAATATGAAAGGCGCCTGGGTAAACTATGGAGAAGTTGAGGGCCAAAAGAAAACAGATGTATATCTGGAAGTATCAGGATCCTATATCTTATATTTTTCCTATGACTTGGAAGAAACGGATAAAATTTCGGCAATGAAGCTGACCAGGATCCAAGAGGGAAAAACAGAGAAAGATTATGTTCTGGAAATGGATGGTTATGGAGCGGAAGGCTTTGTAGAGTTTTATGAGGAACAGAAGGAGTAAAGGCAATGAAAAAGGGAAGAGGGATTCTTGTTGTTTTAGCATTTATGCTAAGTCTGGCTGGCTGCTCGAATTTTGACGCAATTGCAAAGGGGGAGTATGCGGTAAATGGTATTGAGTATAAGGACAATAACCAATTTTATGTGGATACAGTAGACTTGCTGCTATCCTACATAGATGATGGTGATAAAGATGGAGTAAAGTCTCTGCTGTGCAATGGGCTAAAAAATGCAGAGAGTATTGATGAGGACATTGCAGCATTAGTAGATGGATTTGAAGGGGATATTATTCGCACAACAGAACATGAGTACAATACACTTAGTTCCGGTTCGTATGGGACAAAAAATGCCAGCGCTTTTTTGTCTCGTTCCTTTTATATTATTACGGACAAACAAAAATATGGAGCATATATTGCGGTATGCCCATTTGATGAAAAACACGATGAGGGAGAGGATCTGGTGGGAGTTTATGCCATAGGCATACGGACACTTGATTATATGGCAGGAGACGTTGAAAGAACACAGTATGGAACTGCCATTGAAATTGCAGATTCCAGATGCTATGTTGCACATTACTATGGGGACGGAAACAATTATTTAGTAGCGCAGGTTGGTACACAATATGATGTAAATGAGCTGTGCAGGATAATAAACCCTGAGAGCGTCATTAATTACGATGATTTAATAGCCTGGAATAGCAGAGATTTTGGCAGCTTTCAGGAAAAATTTGGATCTCCTTATTCAGAATCTCTTAAAAATTCAAGAGAAAATGTGATAAGTGACAAATATATTTATAAAATATATGACAGTGATAAATATGCAATTGTGGTAGTATTCAGGGACAGTGGAATAATCAATGTACTTTCCATTAAGGACATTGAAAGCCGCTGGAGTGAAGACAACAAATATGAATATATTTTGGAGAAAATGCAGGAGATTCCATAGATGCCGACCATAACATTAGGTGCAAACAGAATAAATCAGATGCCTGTTCTGCTTACAAACACGAGCAGTGCGGTAAAAAGCTATAAATCAAATTTGGAAGAATTTAGATTAAATCTGCTAACCATTGACAGCAGCGTATGCGATCTGGAAGATGTCATTAGTTCAGTTAAGGCTTCCACGGAAATCCAGGAAGTAAAAAGGGAATCTTTAGATCGTCTGAACCAGGATATAAACAATTTTGTTACCGATGTGGTACAAATTGATAAAGATGTGGCTGACACCATTAATCGGAGCCGTGACGATTTCTATGATAAATATTATTATTTAAAACCCCAAAGTGAAAAGAGCTGGTGGGAAAAGTTTAAGGACGGCTGCAAAAAGGTAGTCGAGTGGTGTGAAGAACATTGGAAAGAGATTGTTATTGGTATTCTATTTATTACAATTGGCGCAATATTGACCGCATTGACTGGTGGTACTTTTTTTGCTGCATTTATTGTGGGGCTTAAGGCAGCTTTAATTTCAGGATTTATATCCGGAGGAATCAATGCGATAGGCACAACGATTTCATTGTTGATTAAGGGAGAAGGTTTAGAAAAAGCTCTACAAAAAGGATTAGAATCATTTGGGGACGGCTTTGCCAGCGGCTTTATGTGGGGAGGAATATTTGCTGGTGGTGCTCAATCAATGGCGGCAGTTTTAAAATTTTCAAGAAGCGGTACCTTGTTTTTGGGAGGCAAACAATGGCAGATGTTTAGTCCGAATAATTTTGCGGGTAAGAATATCGGACCTTTTAAAATATGGTCTCCCAATAGTATCGGAAATCCCAATTCCGGTGGTACACTATTAAAAATAGGCAGGACATTTCGCATTGATTTTGAGGCAGGGAAACAACTTTTTCATATACATATAACTCATAATTTATATAATGGACTGCCTGTGTTTGTAAGATCAATAAGATGGATATTTGATCCTGCGAGACGTGATGTTCATGTCAGACTAACTTCGTTGCTGGGAGGAATAATAGGTGCTTTGGAGGAAAGAAAATCAAAAGGAGAAACCGATATCTTTCGAGATAAATAATGGTGAAAAACCAGAGGATCTGTTGATGGAAATAGTTGGTCAGTTTCCTTTTCCATTTTTTGTTTTTATTTATGGTGTTTGTAAAAAGAGTGGGTTATATAGTGCTATTATGGGATCAAAGCAGCAGTTAGTGACACGGAAAATTTCCAAAAACAAGTATAAAATGGCTATAAGGGCCGACAACAATATTTTATTATCACTGATAAAAGCAGAAATGATTACTATTTATCTTCCCCATGCTTCAACTTCCTTTGAACAGTTTGTGCATAATTGTACTAATGCTGCTGAGTTTCTTTTCAAAAAGAGTAATTCATTTACTGACCAGAAAAGGTCGATTATGCAAGGAACATGTTATTTGGCATGTACATGGTTTACAAAGGAAAACAGATTGCTTTTTCATTTTGATAAAATGCAGGGCATGGAAATGATGGAAAAAATAAAAAATAGTTTGGAGGAATAGGCATTGCTGCAGAAAAGGGTAAGGCAAATTGAGATAAAATGCAATGTATCAGAGAATGTATTGACTGAGTTGTCTAAGCTGGCACCGCCTTCTTTTTTTGTTTCTATTGATGAGGTAAGAAAAGACAGTACATTAAATCACGCGATTATTGATTCAGGACAACAGTTTGTGACATCGGCAGCCACACACGAAAATCATGAAATTGTATTAAATACCGATACACATTTTTTTAATAAGATAGTTCCTTTGCTGCTTAAAAGCGACGCAGAAGCCATAGAAGTTATAACTATATATTTTCCATTTTCCGAAACTTCTTTTGCGCAGTTTCTATATAACCGAAACGTAGGGAGCCATGGAGCAACCGTGCGGGGAGGATTGTGCTGTCTCACATGCACATGGGTTACAGAAAATAATAGTTTGCTGTTTTGCTTTGACAATTTTACAGGTAAGCAATTGCTTGAGAAAATAAAAGAAAATATAAAATACTTGGAAAAGAGTGCAGGAAATAATGAGCGTTGAAATAATCGGAACAAGATTTAAATATACGGTGGACATGTCATACGGCATAAATCAGGATGGCTTTATAGCAATTGGTACAGAAAGTATTGTTTATAAAGGGCTGAAAACTGCTGAAAATGGAGGACTTCAATTTTCCTGTGTTTTGAAATTTAAACCCAAATATGTCAACATTAGTAATAGAAAAATTGACAGAGCCAAAATATTTAAGGAAGAAGAACTGAAAATTCTTGAGGAACTGCAGGAATGTAGATCAATAGTCCGTATTTATGATGTTATTGAGGAGCTGGGAGAGTTTAGTTTACCGTGCAGTAAAATAAAGGGCGGAGTAATAAATGCTTCTGGTTATTTCTGTGTTGTGGAGGAATATATTGATGGCTGGTCGCTTGAAGAGTATTGCCGTCAGGAGCAGTGGAAACTCAGAAAAATAGTACAGCTTGACAACAATCTAAGTCAGGTTATAGATTACCATGCATATACGGCCGATGAAAAAAACAGTGTAATCCAAAGCTATTATAGAAATTACGATAATGTTCTGAAATATCAGAGCGAAATATTCCAGTTTATGATTAATCTCTGTGAAATACTTGAGTTTGTAACGGAGAAAAAAATATTCTGCATCTGGATATTAAGCCGGAGAACATAATGGTGACCAGATATGGAAGAGAATTGGTTCTTATTGACTTTGGAAGATCAAAACGAATCACAAAAGCGGACAGGTTTGCTGTAAGCAATTTGGGTGTTGTGGATTATGAAAGAGACGAAACAGTAGAAACAATGTATCAATATGGCACATTGGGGTATGCAGCTCCCGAATGTTTTGCTGCAGCGTCAGACGGATCCACTTTCCCATTTACGCAGTGTTTTGAATCGGGAAAAATGTCCATTGAAAGCGACATATTTTCATTTGGAGCGACTTTCTGGGAATGCTTGAACTTATTTGAACTTGTCACAAAGAGCAAAGAATTTTCTTGGGATAGCCATGATTTTTACAGAGTCCATTTTTTAAACGATGCTGTGTACTGTAACAGGGATCTTACCCTCACTTCCTTACACTACCATAAAAAACTTGAGAACATTATTATGAAATGTACTCAAAAGAGAAGTACAGATTATTTGAAGAAAGACAATGACGAGTATTACCATTCCTATCGGGAACTGAGAAAGGATATTGAGGAGGCCAAAAATTCGGCTCCGACCATTATAAGGGCAGAAAATGTTAAAGTGAGAAACGCTTTTGGCATGTTTGGCTCAATGCTTGCCATATGTGTGGTTTTTTTGAGTATCTCTGCGATATACAGAACGGTAGGATTTGATATTGCAGGGGAAAAATGGAAAAATATTACGGAAGAGTATAATGTCACGAAATTTTACAAGCTGAAATCCATAGCTGAGGATTTGATGAAAACCGCTCCGAATAATCAGGTAGAGGATACTTACTCTATGATAGCGAAGTTTACATACGCCGATGGAAATATAGACGTACAGGAAGCGGAAATGCTTTTAAGTTTATTGGAAAGAATGGTTGGCAGTGAGCATATGACAGAATATATTGATGAGATTATGCAGTATGCTAATACCAAGAATTTTAAGGAGATTTCAACAGGTATTGTAAAGCTGGATTCCAAATATGATTGTGCTGGTTATGAACTGGCAACTGCTATTTATAACGCAGAGGTTGGAAAAACAGAAATTGTCAATGCATATGAAGTTCTAAAAAAATACATGGATTATGATAGGCTGAAGAATGCAGTTATTAAGCTGAAAAATGTGCTGGATAATGATGAAAGCATCAAGATGATTTCGGAATACGAAGGAACGGTCAAAATGGAAATACAGAAATTTCTTGATGGGATAGGATGAGGTATAGTATGAGGGTTGTTAAAAGATTTTTTGAAAAGCATTTGCTGTTTTATTATATGGTACGTGCGTTTTTTAAAACTTTGCTTATTTCCCTTTTGGCTCTGGGAGCATTATTTGGAGCAATGAAAATATCGGGGAAATATAACACGATTGAAGGTATGCTGGACTTAAAATATGATTCACCGTGGATAATCGTTCCTTTTCTTATAGCTGCCATATTAGCGGTACTTTCGTTTATAATAGGACTAATTCTGTATTTGTATAAATATAAAAGAAGCAGTAACAGGGGGGGTTTTTATAAGGCATTCTCTGATGTATTGAATAAAAGCGATAAGTTGTTGCCTGCCTTTGTGATTCTTTTCATTGCAATAAATGGTTTTTCTCTGGATCTCGTACAAGCTGCAGAAGATGATTTGTTTCAGGAGCTGGTAGTTACTCCTAATGAGTCATGGATATATTATGGACAGGACATTCCAAATATTACTTATACGATAGAACCACCAGTTACAGAGGATATTGGTTTGACGATTGAGATCGACTGTCCCAATGATATTCCAGAAATCGGAAAATATGGTTATATCATAACGTCCTGCAAGCCTGGTTACTCTGTAAAGATTGCTGATGGCTGCATGTTTGAGGTGAAGGAATATGTCACAAATGAAGTGGCAATAGTGGAAAACGAGAGGGAGATATATCATGTGAACAGCATTACATTGAATGCTCCAAATGGGTATTCCATCGGAGCTGATAAACAGAATTTTTCTCCTGATTTCATAGTTGTAAATACAGAGGAAACAGAAGGGGATATTCCTGGCGAAATATCATATTATCTGCGAAATGAATCGGAGTATAGTGGAGCAATAAGTCAGGAACTTAAATATCAGTACTATTGTAATAAAAAGCCGGAAATTGTCGAGGCAGAGATAAGTTCGGCAGTACCGGACGGTATGTTGGATTTTAAGGATTTTGGCATAGTAACAAAAAATGATTTCCTTCTCACGGTCACTGTGAGAGGAACAGATTTGGATTGTCCTGCTGCCATACATTTAAGTTATGGTAGTGAAACAGAAGAAAAAGTTGTAGATACCGGAATCAAGCATGAGGGTATCTACTATTATGTGGCGGAATTTTTTCTGGGCATACCAGAGGGAAGTGCTGCTGAGTTTGTGCTGGCAGCATATGCGGAAAATGATTATGGAAGCAGCAATGATGAAAAATTAGTAATTGTGGATGCAAATAATCACTTTGTGGAAAATTATGAGCACCAAAACCGTGTAATACTTGATAAAATAGTACCTGCAAAACCTGATATTGATATATCTTATAATAATCAGAATGAATCTGTGGAAGCCAGGGGCATTATAAAGGATATGGAATCTGGCGTCAGTGAAATTGAATATAAATGGAATTTTTTTGAGGAAGATAAACTGATAGAATATGGTGATAACAGCAATAGTTTCTGCCAGGAAAATAGCATGAGCGAGCAGTTTGAATTTACCAATAAACCTGATGGAACGATTGACTTTTCGGTAAAAATTAATTACAGTGACATTCCTGTAGACAAATATCCCTATGAACTTACTGTAAGGATAACTGATAATGCCGGTAATGTGGGGTTATATGAATATCAAGATTCAAATGGTGGTAGAGACACGAAAGCTCCGAAGGTGATAAGTGCCGGTTTTCGCAAAAAGGGCGCAATGGTATTTGATGATACAGTAAATTATTTATCGTTTGGGAATTATGCAAAAGAAGATATTGAACTTGTAATAGTGGCGCAGGATATTTCTGAGACGGCCTACCAATCAGGAATAAAGGATGTGAGTTTGTACGATGGGGGAAACGGCGGTTTTGGCGAATGTGTTCAGACAATGCCATCGGACTCATATGTGACAGGCAGTGGAGAGATGGTTTGCGAATACTTGTTTGATATTCCGCTAGGAACAAGCATTGATGACCTTATGTTACGTCTCTCGGATAATTGTAATATAACAAGCAGATTTAGAGTAAGTGATTTTGTACAGAGTATGGAAAAAAATTCCCTGGTGGTTGAAAACGATACTCCCAATATAGAGTTTCTTATCAGTAATTCCCTCAATGAGTCGGAATCTGTTGATGATAAAAGCTTTATATATAATTCTGACGGGAAAATCTGGTATAATCAAAAGGATGAGGACAAGATATGCGGAGATTATGATGGTAATTTTATCATTAGAGTAGATGATTTTGGAGAGGAAGGAATTGACAGCGGGATAAGCAGTATTCTTATATATCAAATAAGTAAAAGCGGTGTGACAACAGAGATTGCCAATGAGACATATGATGAATTTGTTTCTCAAAAAGTGTTCTCGATCAAGTCGTCAGATTTGGTGGACGGAGAATATCATTATAAAGCCATGGTTATGGACAACGCAGGAAACAAAAGTGAGTCCGGGCTGACTATTTATGTTGACAAAGAAAATCCCAGCGGCAAGATGTATGTTGATAAACCGAATGCGAAAGAACTTGATGGTAAACAGTGGTTTGATCAGAATGAAAGTATTTTCCTGCGCACGGATATTGAATCGGATGTTTCAGGAATTGAAAAGGTTTTACTTACGATAAACGGTCAGATGTATGATGTCAGCAGCAGCTTAACAAGAGGCGATGGAAATTCTTATTTCATTTCTACCAATATCCATGAATTGACTAAAACGGAAAATCAAGAAGTGGTTCATAAGTATGAAGTCGTGGGAAAAATAATAGATTTTGCGGGTAATGAGTTTGCTTTATCGCCTATAACTTTATATGTGGATTGTGAAGCGCCTGTAATAAGCCGGCTAACTGTTGAAAAGAAGGACTCCGTATCCGACCAGGCTTTGAATGTGCTTCCGTTTGGCGTGTATTCTAATGGCACTTTGATTGTGAGAGCTTACGCATCCGATACGGAGGTCGGAAGCGGTATCCAATCAGTAAAAATTAAGTATGATGGAATAGATGAAAAAGATATGACAGATGAAGGAGCTTCCTGTATAATTCAAATATAGGGAATTCCAAGAAAGAAGGTTGAGAA